>CAYMLL010000267.1:0-10805 GCA_964390645.1 uncultured Planctomycetia bacterium
CGCGACCTCGTTGCGAAAGAGGACGAAGCTCAGGTCCGGGTGGAAGTTCGATCCGAGGAACGCGTTGTAGATCGTGCCGCCGCTCTCGGAGGCGACGATCAGTGCGCCGGGTCCGCTCCCGGACGGGCCGACGACGGCACGGTGACCGGGTCGCGCGCGCACGAGATCGGCAGCGTCCGACCAGCGATCGCCGTCCGGACGCCAGACGCCGAGGAGCGACCCCCGCGACGACGCGATCGGGTGCTCGCTCGCGTCCCAGTCGATCGTCGGCGGTCCTGAGAGGCCCGAGATCAGCTCGACCCCCATCGCCCGGTAGAGCGGACGATCGGGATCCTCGTCCCGATCCAGTCGCGAGTGCATCAGGATGAGGCTGCCGCCGATGTCGACCCAGCCCTCGACCACGTCGAGCACGCGGGCGTTCTCGTGCGGATCCTCGTCGGACTCGATCACGACGATCGCCAGGGTACGGAGCCGTCCGTCGAGCGCGCCGCCGAGTTCCGCGGCACTGCCGACGCGATCGACCGTCAGCCCGAGATTCTCGCAGGCGAGCATCGCCAGGTTGCCCGAGCCGAGAGGATGGTCCCAGTTCGAGAAGACGACGACGTCGCCCGGCGCGTCCTCACCACCGAAACACGGCGACAGGATACCCGTGATCCACGGCGCGACGGAAACGGCGAGGGCGACGACGAGAGCGGGGTACGAGAGCTCTCGTGTGCACGGTCGTCCCTTCGCGTTGCGCGCTCGCGTCATCCCGCATCTCCCTCAGATCGGCGCGTCGAGCGCCAGGGTCGCGAGCGCCGTCGAGAAGAGACGACCGCCCAGCGCCCCCCAGCGGTCCACCGGAGCCCAGCTGCCCCCGAGGAGAGCGCCGGTCTCCTGACGGGTGAGCAGGTCCCGCGCCGCGCGATCGCGGCGGCCCTTCCGCCAGGGCAGGTCGCCGGGACGGATCGCCTGACTGACGAGGTAGGCCCGGTAGTAGTCGGCGGGCTCGGCCGCGGTACGCGCCAGACCGTCCAGAACCCGCCGGCGCACGGACTCGAGGCGGCCGCCCGACTCGCGGACGATCCAGGCGAGCGACTCCCCGGCCGCGTCGCAGGCGTGGTCGAAGTGCCCGCGGTAGCGAACGAGATCCCGGGGCTCGTGGTCGAGCACGCGCAGCAGCCAGCCGAACCCGCGGTCGATCGGCGGGTCGAGCCTCCCCCACCCCAGTCCCCGGGCGACAAGAAGGCAGCGAAGCGGCCAGACGGAGATCGACACGTTGCCGCGGTCCGGGCCTCCGAGGTCCGGGTAGCTCCAGCCGCCGCCATCGCCCTGCGCCGCGACGACATGGTCGAGGGCGCGATCGATCGGCGCGCGCAGATGGCTCCTGACGGCGGCGTCGGAGCCCTGCCAGACCGCGAGCAGCGCGCGCGTCGCCACGGCGTGGTTGTAGAGCGCGCCGCGAAACGGCCGGCCGAGAAGGCCGTCGTCGCGCTGACGCTTCAGAAGGTACATCGCGCCGCGACGGGCAGCCGCACGGTGCGCATCGTCGTCGCTGCCCGCGAGGGCGAGCACCGAGAGTCCGTTGACTCCGACGGCGTACTGCGGAAGACCGCCCCAGCGTGTCGGCTCCCAGCCGCCGTCATCCTCCTGAGCGCTCGCAAGCCACGAGAGCGCCCGCGTCACCGCCGACGCGGCACGCTGGTCGACGGAGCCGGAGGTCGCCGCAGGCGGGTCCTGCCGGGACGCGGCGAGCGGCGAACGATCAGGACCGGTCGGCGTGTTCGCCGGAGTGGACGTCTCGCGGGCGCGGTGAAGGCCCGTCCAGACGACCGCTGCCGCCAGCAGCATCGCGGCGGCAGCGAGCGATCCTCGCCGCATCCCCGTCCGTGGACTCCTCGACCGCCGCACGCTCCGCTCGAGAACGAGCCGAGCGGTCTCCCTCGCCGGCCGCGTCGGCGGTGTCGACAGCGACGAGACGAGGCCCAGCCTCGCGAGCGTGTGTCGTTCCGTCTCGACCTCGCAGGCGCATCGGTCGCAGAGGCAGATGTGAGCCTCGAAGTCGCGCCGCGCGTGCGACGGCATCTCCTCCGCGAGATACTCCGTGACGCGAAACGTCCACGGACAGTCGTAGTCGGGCTCAGACCGTCGCTTCGACATCGAGAATCTCCGAGAGTCGACGGACCGCGTAGTGCATGCGACTCTTGACGGTGCCGGGAGGAACACCGAGGACACGGCTGACCTCCGGGTAGCTCAACCCGTGCTCGCTGACGAGCACGATGACCGACCGCAGCTTCGGCGACAGGCGCGAAATCGCCCCCTCGAGATCGATCAGATCATCCCGCAGGTCCGTGCGGGACGCGCGTGGACACGGGGGCTCGTCCGCCTCGCCCTCCGCCTCGCCGAGCCGGAGCGCCGGGCCTCCTCCCCGGCCGCTCCCACGTGATGGCCGACGACGACGTGTGAGGTCGACGTGAACGCGACGCGCGATCAGAAGCAAGAGCGCTCCCACAGCCCGCTCGTGCCTCGCCTCGAAGCGCCCGCGGTAGCTGAAGACGCGAAGAAACGTCTCCTGCAGCAGGTCGTCGATGTCGTGCGACGCGGCACCGAGATGGCCCAGAAACCTCGCCAGTCGCGGCTGCCAGCGCTCCACGAGCACGGTGAAGGCGACGGTGTCCCCATCACGAATCCGGAGCATGATCTGCAGATCGCAACCGGAGCTGACAGAATGGTCGGTGGACATACGAACGCGGTGAGAGCCCGAAGAAGCGCCGTCACACCCCGCAGTGCGGCTGGTCCTCAGTATGGGGGCTCGACGTCGGAGTGCAAGCTCCGCGCCCGATTCCGATCCCGTCCGCCGCTCTTCACGACCTCGACAGCAGCAGGAGCACCATCGTCAACATCAGCCCGTTGCTCAGGCCGTGCGCGACCATCGCCGGGATCAGCGTGCCGCGCCATTCTCGAGCGATCGCGAAACCGATGGCGAGCGTCATCAGCAGCGGCACCGTCGCGAGACCTTGTGGATGGACCACCGCGAAGAGGAAGCTCGACGCGATCGCACTGACCGCCGCGCTCGACGCGAGACCGAGGCGCCCGGTGAACTCGCGCAGGTGCCGGTAGAGCACACCCCGGAACATCGTCTCCTCGACCACCGGTGCCGCGACGCAGGCCAGAAAGTAGACCTGTAGACGTCCTGACCAGCCCGCTCCGAGGAAGGGCCCGATCACCGGGTGCGAGGGCGTGTCGACCGGGTCGAGGCCTCCACCTTGCATGCCGACGATTGCGCCGAGCTCGACGCCGAGATGGACGACCATGAAGTAGAGGAGCAAACCGACGATGAGGAGAGGCAGACACATGGCGTACGCCGCCACGCCGACGAACGGCTCGAGGAGCGGACGGCGCCCGACCGTCCAGCCGATATCGCGTCTCAGTCGAGCCCACGGCACACCTCGCAGCAGCGGCCATCCCAGAGCGACGAGGCTGACAAAGAACACCGCGGCGAGGACGACGAAGTCGGGCGCACCCTGCTCCAAGAGCTCGGCCAGCACCGAGAGCCCGACGAAGAGCACAATCCACACCGCAAAGGTCTCGGCGTAGATGCCTCCGTGACGCCGATCGCCACCGACGCCGAAGCGGATCCGTCGGCCCGCGCACAGCCAGGCCAGTGTCACCAGCATCCCGATCCCGAGAAGGGCGAAGCCCAGAAAAAAAACCGTCGCACCCCCGACGAGAAAGGCCGTTTGCCGGGCCTTCTTCACGACCCACCGTCGCGTCGCCGGCCGGCTCTCGCTCCCCGCTCCGGCTTCCGGAGAATCGCGCGGTGGTCCGGCGAACACACCCGACGGCGCGCCGCGCGGGCACAAGGCGAGAGCCCCGAGCCAGCCGAGCTCCTCCTCGACGAAGCGGCGGTCCCGCGCATCGAGCGACGGAGCGTCGAGCCGGCCGTCCACGTGATCACGGTACGCGGCCTCCAGACGGTCGAGCAGGAGTGCCTGATCGCGCGTCAGCTCACGACCGCTGTCGGCGGTCAGCTCGCGAAGCCTCTCGAGCGCGATCAGAGCGTGAACCGCCCCGCGAAACTCGCCGAGGAGAACGACGTGACCGATTCTCTGCTCGAGGTCCCCCGTCTCGAGCCCGTCGAGCGCCTCGGTGAAGGTCCCCTTCGTCGCGGGAACGATATCCGACACCCCCACCAGGTAGCGCCCCTGTAGCTCGAGTACCGCCGTGCGAAGGTCCACGCCGTCCCCCTTCGCGGAGCCATCGTCTCCCCCCGGTTCGACGACCTCGCGCAAGCCGACCACCGAGAGGAGGACGAGGGCGATCACGATCCACGCGAGCAGCGGGCGAGCAGGTCCGGTAATCATCGACACAAGGTCTCCGTCAGGCGCGGACAGCGGCGCTCCGAAGATGGAGGAGCCGCGCAAGCGCGGGTTGAATTCCCGGCTGCTCACTCCATGATGCACTCTGAAACGACCGGCGGCGAGCTGATGATCGCGACAACCCCCTCCGAGTTCCTCGACCTGTACGGCGATGGCTCGGGGTTCGCCGCCCGGCGTCCGCCGACGATGCGAGCGGCGCTGCTCGTCACGCCGCACGGATTTCGCGTCAGCGAGGAGTCGTCCCGGGACAACCGCTACATGTCGACGGGAGCCGAGGTCGACGAGGACCGCGCGCGCGACCAGCACCGACGCCTGAGGGACCGGCTCGTGGAGCTCGGCGTCCCCGTCGTGCTCCTTCCCGGTCGCGAGGGACTGGACGACGCGGTATTTCCGAACAACGTCTACGCAACGGCGCAGCGGCGTCTGGTCCTCGGTGCCATGCGTCACCCGGTTCGCCGGGCGGAGGCGCGTCGGGAGGACGTCAGGTGTCTCTTTCAGGAGACCTTCGGCTACGAGGTGGTCGATCTGTCGACCAGGGACCTCGTCGCCGAGCTCACCGGCCCGCTGGTCATCGACCGGCCCCACGCGATCGGCTTCTGCGGCATGACCGGACGCGTCGACGAGCGGGGATGCGAAGCCATGCACGAGGCGCTCGGTCTGGACCTGACGCTTCGCTTCGAGCTCGCCCCCGAGGAGTACCACACGAATCTGGTGCTCGCCGTGCTCGCCGGGCGCGCTTGCGTGATCCACCCGCCGTCGTTCGCCGATCCCGAGGTTCCCCGGACGATCTCTCGTGTCTTTGCGAACCGCACACTGGTGCTCGACGACGACGAGAAGGCCGCGTTCGCCGGCAACTGCCTCGCGGTGACCGAGAACGACGTCCTCTTCAGCTCGACGGCGACCGAGCGACTGCGCCCATCGTCCGTCGCGGCCCTGGAGTCATGGGGCTTTCGCGTCCACTCGGCCGATGTCGACGAGCTCGAGAAGGGCGGTGGCAGCCTTCGTTGCCTGGTAGCGGAGATCTTCTGATGATGCATCCAAGAGTCTTCTCGGAGATCGGCCGCCTGCGATCGGTGCTCGTCCACTCGCCCGGACCGGAGGTCGAGAACATGCCGCCGTCGATGATGCGCGAGCTGCTCTTCGACGACATTCTCCACGGAGCGCGAGCGCGCGAGGAGCACCAGCGCTTCCGTGCGGTCCTCGAGAAGCTCGGCGTCGAGGTGCACGACACGCAGGACCTCCTGCGCGAGGCACTCGAGCACCGGACCGAGTTCATCCCGAAGCTTCTCGACTACGTCCGCGACCTGGAAGCGCCGGGTCCCGACGTCGTCGACGATCTCGCGCGACTCGAGCCACGCGACCTCGCGGACGCGCTCGTTCACGGGCTGCCGTCTCTGCCGGGCCAGGTCGAGCCGGATCTGCTCTTTCGTCTGCAGCCCCTCCCGAACCTCCTCTTCAGCCGCGATCCACAGATCGTCCTCGGCGACGGCGTCGTCATCGGAGCGATGAGCCGCAGTGCCCGACGGCGTGAGCCTCTTCTCAGCCGCTTCGTATTCCGCAACCATCCCGAGCTGGAGGGCACCCCCATCCTCGCGGACTATCTCCGACCGCGACGAGGACAGAGCTGGGAGAAGAACGTGCTGCCGACGCTCGAAGGCGGCGACGTGCTCGTCTTCGACGAGGGAGTCGTCATCGTCGGTGTCAGCGAGAGGACGATGGAGCGGGCCGTCGACCGGCTCGCCTCACGACTTCGCGAGCAGGGCTCGTTCGAGACGCTGATCATGGTGTCGATGCCGCACGCACGCAGCGCGATGCACCTCGACACGATCTTCACACGCGTCTCGAAGGACGAGTGCCTCGTCTACTCTCCGATGATCCTTCCCGGCAGCCCCGAGACCCTCAGCGTCGTTCGAATCGACCTGCGGCAAAGGGACGACTGGGGGGTCCGCCGTCCCTCCCTCCTCGACGCACTGAGCGAAGTAGGTGTCGCACTCGAGCCGATCTGCTGCGGCGGTCCTGACGACTACCTGCAGCAGTCGCGAGAGCAGTGGACGGACGGCGCCAACTCCTTCGCGGTGCGTCCCGGAGTGGTGCTGCTCTACTCGCGCAACACGTCGACCGCCCTCGAGTTCGCCCGACGTGGCTACGAGCTCGTCTCGGTCTGCGACATCGCCTTCGGCGACGACGGCGCCTGCCTCCACGACTTCGCCGAGGACGGCAAGTACGCGATCCTCATCGCCGGCGGCGAGCTGTCGCGCGCGCGCGGCGGGCCGCGCTGCATGACGATGCCGCTGCAGCGAGACGTGGTCTGAGCGATCGGTGCTGGACTTTCAGCGTCTCCTCACGGACGCTTGACGGCGAACATCGAGGAGATCGTCATGCGAACACCCGGACAGTCCCGAAGCCGCCCTGCGCCGTCAGCTCGCCTCTTCGTCGTCGCTTGCTCGCTCCTGGCGTTCTGCGGAAGCCTCGCCGGCGCGGAGTCGTTCGAGCTCAGCGCGATGAGCTTCAACATCCGCTACGGCACGGCCCGGGACGGCGAGAACAGCTGGCCCAAACGGCGACAGCTGGTCTTCGATCTCATCCGTCGTGAGGCGCCCGACGTGGTCGGCGTCCAGGAGGCTCTGCGGTTCCAGATCGATGAGCTCCTGAAGGCACTGCCGGGGTACAAGAGCTTCGGCGTCGGTCGGGACGACGGGAAATCGAAGGGTGAGCATGCCGCGATTCTCTATCGCACGGACCGTTTTCGACGAGCTGACGGCTCGACCTTCTGGCTTTCCGACACTCCGGAGGTGGTGGCGTCGACGAGCTGGGGAAACGGCATCACTCGCATCTGTACCTGGACACGACTCGTCGACAAGCGGTCCGAGCTCCCGTTTACGGTCTACAACGTTCACCTCGACCATCGCTCTCAGAAGTCCCGCGAACGAAGCGTCGAGCTGCTCGCCCGGACGATCCGTTCTCGTCGTGACCTCGGCCCTTTCGTCGTCCTCGGCGACTTCAACGCGTCGGAGGGCAACCCGGCGATTCGCTATCTCAAGGGTACGATCCCACGAGCCAGCTCCGACGGGCCCATCGTCTCGTCGCCGCGGCTCGTCGACACCTTTCGTGTTCTCCACCCGGACGTGGACAACGTCGGGACCTTCAACGGCTGGCGAAATCGGTCCTCCCGAGGGAAGATCGACTACGTGCTAACGCCGGCGTGGATGCGAGTCCTCGAGGCGAAGATTCTCCGCGACCGGAAGGACGGGCGGTTTCCATCGGACCACTTCCCGGTGTCGGCCCGACTCCTCGTGCCGCGCGTCCGGGAGAGCTAGACGTCGTCTCTCGCCAGAGACATCGCCGGTTCGCGGGATGTCAACAACGCGTGCGATCCCGATGCACCGCCACGCGGCTCATCGGCCCGTGAATCACAGCGGCATCGATGTCGACGTCGAGGTCCGCTGCGGCGATCGAGTGATCGCCCGCGCCGGGGAAGTAGCTGACCGGGGAAGCGAAGGCTCCTTCGCTCAGGCCGGGCGCCGTGCCGGTGCGCGTCAGACGCCGCCGTATTCCCAGCCCTTGCGGCGCGTCTTGTGAATGAGCTCATCGGCCTCGGGCACGTTCGTCGCCTTCAGCCGCTCGTGGTCCCACTCGAGCTTCTTGCCGACTCGATGGGCCACGGCGCCGAGCAGGTTGTGCTCGATGAGCTTGCCCGAGTAGTCGAAGTTGCAGAGGGTCTTCGTCGGGTCGTTCTTGCACGCGTGAATCCACTCCCGGTGGTGACCGATCGACCTCGGGATGCTCGGCTCCGGCGCCGCGGGAGCTTCCTCGCCCTCGTTCGGCAGCACGGTGACCCGGCCGTAGTCCGCGAGCAGCTTGCCCTTGTCGCCGACGAAGAGCACGCCGATGCCGTACTTCGACACGTCGACACCGAGCAGACGGCTCGGCTTCGAATGTCCGTCGTACCAGACCAGCTTGCACGCCCCCTGATGAGGACCCTCGCCGCGCTTCGGATGCTCCCACGTCACCGCGAGCCTCGTCGGGTAGATCACGGGGTGCGCCGACGGCGCGGCGGCCTCGCAGGTGCTGGGGAACCGCAGATCGAGCGCCCAGTACGGAAGGTCGATCAGGTGGCTCCCCATGTCACCGAGGATCCCGTTGCCGATGTCCCAGTAGCGATTCCACGTCAGGTTGCCGGGAAGATAGCCGCTCTGGTAAGCACGAAAGGGAGCCGGCCCCAGCCAGAGATCCCACTTCAGCCATGTGGGCACCGGCGCCGAGCCCGAAGGGGCCGCGGCCTGCGAGCTCTTGCGATTGCACCAGACATGCGCCTCTCGCACCCTGCCGATCGAGCCGGACTGAATCGCCTCGACGACGCGACGGTAGTTCTCGGTCGCGTGGATCTGTGTCCCCATCTGCGTCGCGATCTTCTCGCGATTCGCGATGTAGGTATCTCGCACGAGCCGTGCCTCGTCGACGCTGTGCGCCAGCGGCTTCTCGCAGAAGACATGGAGTCCCCGGCGCATCGCACGAACCGACGCCGGCGCGTGAGTGTGATCGGTCGTGCTGATCACGACAGCGTCGAGGTCCTTCTGGTCGAGCATCTCGCGGAAGTCGTAGTAGCGCTTCGCATCCGGATGCCGCTTGCGGGCGCGCCCCATCTGACGTTCGTCGACGTCACAGAGCGCGACGACCCGCTCACCCCCCATCTGGCTCATGTTGTGCCCGCCGCGTCCTCCGACACCGATGATGCCGACGTTCAGCTTCTCGTTGAACGACGTCGAGGTCGCGAAGCCGGGCCGCGGCAGGAACAACGCACCCGCGGCGACCGAAGAGGTCCCGAGGAACTGACGGCGAGTGGTGCGACGGCGCATGATGCGGTCTCCTTCGTGGTGAGCCTGGGGACGGTGACGAACCCTCTCGAACAACCTATTCGAAGGATCGATCGGAGGCAAGTCGCCGCGGCACGACGGCGCAGGGCCGACGGACGCGGGCGACTCGCGCGCTCACCGATCACCAAGGTCCGGGCGGACCGCAGACCGACGATCGCGTCGGTCGCCCGGGTGCACCGACGCATGCGGCCCCGGTCGTCAGACCGGAAGCTCCGGGAGGGGCCCTCGCTGCATCGACGCGTCTAGATTGACGTCGAGACGACCGAACTCATCCAGTGGCTTGCCCGCGGCGTGCATCAGCGTGCTGTAGAGGCTTCCGATCGTCCGGTGACCCCGCTTGCCGTAGCCCGGGTACTGCAGGTAGCGGCCGTCGGCCTTGTTCGAGCGCCTGTCGACGAGTCCGCCGAGCAGCAGGAAGGGCCACTCGAAGCAGCTGCCGTGGTGCTTCTCGGCCGCGTCGCTGAGGTAGACGATCAGCGTGTTGTCGAGCATCGTCCCGTCGCCTTCGGGGACAGCGCTCAGCCTGGCGGCGACGCGGGCGATCTGATCGACGTGAAACGCCCGGATTCGGCTCCTGGCCTCGACCGGAGTCATCCCGGCGACCGACTCCGCGTGACCCAGCCCGTGAACGTGCTTCGAGATCCCCAGGCCGCGGTACGTGACGTCGAGCGTGTCGGCTCGCACCGTGACGACGTTCGATACGCCACAGATCAGCGACGCGGCCGCGATGTCGAAGTGCGCCTCGAGGCGATCCGTCTCGACTCGCGAGGAGTACTTGTCGCTGATCTCCGGCGCGTGACGGCGGATCTCGGCCTCGAGCCCCTTCAGTCGTCGCCGCCGATCACGCAGCCCCTCGAACGCCTCGAGATAGTGATCGAGCTTCTCGTGGTCGACTCCCGCGATCTCCCGGCGCAATCGTTTGACGTCGCCCACCATGTGATCGAGGAGCATCGACTTGACCGTCTGCTCGGCTCGCGCCTCGCTTCCCGTCGCAGCGACGGCGAAGCGAGTCTTGTAAGCCATAGCAGGGCTGGCCTGGTAGGGCAGCGGACGGTCCGCATCGATCGCGGAGATCCCCGGATAGACGACGGAGTCCTTGACGCCCGAGAGGACCTTGCCGCCGAGCGTCAAGCCAACGTGCGGAAAGATCGCGGGCAAGGCCTTCGCCAGAGCTCCGTCGACGGTCGCGGCGACCGGACGGCCCGGGCTTCCCTCGTCGCCGGTGTGAAAGCAGCCGAGCGCGCCGTACCAGGCGGAGTGTCCGCCGCGGCACATCTTCCCCGAGAGCCCCTGGACAATTGTCAGCCGGCTCCTGAACGGCTCGAGTGACACGAGAGAGCGCGGCAGCTTCCGGCCCTTCAGCGAGAGATCGAGAAGCGTGTCGCTCGGCGCCAGCTCTTGCGGCCAGCCCGTCTGCTCTGCCGGCTTCACCATCGTCGCGGCGAGATCCTCCGGGACCAGCTCCGCGGGAGTCAGTCCACTCGACTTGACGACGAAGAGGAAGCGTCGGGGGGGCGCGCGCCCCGGGGCCGGGGGGGGGGGGGGGGCGCGGCCCCCCCCCCCCGCCCCCCCC
>CAYMLL010000268.1:0-10722 GCA_964390645.1 uncultured Planctomycetia bacterium
GGTTCAGCGAGGAGGCGACCGCGGACTGGATCTCGAAATCAACTGGAAGGCGAGGCGGACAACGGCTGTACTCGAACCTCGCGATCAAGACGTCGCTGACACTGCGAACCGTGTTCCGGATCGCGCTTCGACAGACCGAAGGCTTCGTCGGATCGCTGCTCAATATCCTGGGCTTCGATCAACTGACGGTTCCGGATCACAGCACGCTGACACGACAAGCTCGGTTGCTCGACGTCCTGACGAAGCCGCCCCGGCCCGGTGGAGCGATTCACCTGATCGTCGAAAGCACAGGACTGCAAGTCCCTGGCGAAGGCCCCTGAATCGGGCCAGCTCGGGACTCTTCGCGAGCTCCGAGAGAAAGAGAGCGACAAACGCCGATCTCAACGCGTAGAACCGCCCCCGACGTCCCGAGCCTCGTCCCGAGCCCGCCGCACCCGCGACTTCGCGAAGCGTTGCCCCCACACGCCAAAGGGCGACAACAGGCGCCCTTCAATATTCGTATCGACGCCGCCGCGGAGAGCGGGCCGCCGGCGGAGTGACGGCGGTGGCGACGATGCTGGCCTGGAAACGACCTCTATTGTCGATCGGCGAGCCGGCCCCCTGCGTGGCGCTGTAGTTGCCATCGCCCGGCGTCGTCGATAGCATCGCGCGAAGAGTTCTCTTTCGAGGGTCTTTCCTCCTCCAAGGAGTCGCGGCGTGCGATCGTGTCTGACGGTTCTCCTTGTTCTGGGTGCCTCGCTCTGCGCTGATGAAACCAGCTCCGAGCACTGGTCGTTTCGGCCGCTCGTGCGTCCGAATCCGCCCCGCGTCAGCAACGCGTCTTGGGTGCGAAATCCCATCGACGCCTTCATCGCGCGTCAGCACGAGGAGCGCGGCCTGACGCCGCAGCTCGAGGCCCCTCGCGAGGTGCTGATCAGACGTCTGTACCTGGACCTGATCGGCCTGCCTCCCGGTGCGAAGGAGCTCGACGCGTTCGCAACGGATGCCGACCCGGCGCGCTACGACCGCGCCGTCGAGCGCCTTCTCGATGCACCCCAGCACGGAGAGCGCTGGGCGCGACACTGGATGGATATCTGGCGCTACAGCGACTGGGACGGCTTCAAGGGGCAGCTGCGATCGAGCCAGAAGCAGATCTGGCACTGGCGGGACTGGATCGTCGAGTCTCTGAACGACGACACCCCGTACGACCAGATGCTCCGGCAAATGCTCGCCGCCGATGAGCTCTATCCCGACGACCTCGACAAGCTCCGCGCCACCGGCTACCTGGCCCGCAACTGGGTGCTCTTCAATCGCAACCAGTGGCTCGACAGCGCGGTCGAGCACGTGAGCAAGAGCATGCTCGGGCTGACGATGGACTGCGCGAAGTGTCACGACCACAAGTACGATCCGATCACTCATCGCGACTATTTCGCCATGCGTGCGTTCTTCGAGCCCTATCACGTGCGAGTCGACGTTGTTCCGGGACAGCCGGACCCCGCGGTCGACGGCATCCCACGGGTCTTCGACGGCTTGCTCGAGGAGCCGACCTACCTCTTCGTCCACGGCGATGAGGACCGCCCCGACAAGTCGACGAGTATCGCGCCTGCTGTGCCGGCTTTCCTGTCGTTCGCGAAGCTGACCATCGAGCCCGTCTCGCTGCCGATCGAATCCTGGCAGCCGGCCCGCCGCCCGTGGGTTCTGGAGTCTCACGTCTCCGCGACCCGACGCGATCTCGAGACGGCGCGCGAGGATCTCTCGTCGGCGAAGGCGAACGTCACCGCGACTGCCGGGCAGGAGGAGGCCGTCGTCAAGCAGGCCGAGCTCGAGCTACGAGTCGCCGAGCTGTCGGTGGAGCTTCAGGAGCGAGAGCTCGTGAGCATGAAGCGACGCGTCGAGGCCCTGCGCGCGTCCTGGGTTCGACCGGAGAAAACTGACGGAACGGTCGCCGGCGCTCCGAAGGGACCGGAGCGCGACATGGTAGTCGCGGCCGTTCGTGCGGAGCGGGAGCGAGACGCCGCTCGCGCCAGGAGGGACCTCGCCGCCGCGGAGCTGGACGTGGTGCTCTCAGTCCCGGAGAAGCGGACGAAGCACCAGAAGAAGGTGGCGCGGGACAAGCTCGAAAAGGCGAAGGAAAGCCTCGAGCGTGCGACGAAGCGGCTCGAGCAGCCGGTCCGGCCTCGCGACAAGTATCCGCTCCTCGTCGGAGCGAAGTGGACGCCGACGCGTTTTCGCCGCTCCAATCGCGACGACCCCGGCGTCAGCTTCCCGCCGACGAGCAGCGGGCGCCGAACAGCCCTCGCGAGGTGGATCACTGACCCACGCCATCCGCTGACGGCACGAGTCGCGGCGAATCACGTCTGGACCCGGCACATGGGCCGTCCCCTCGTCGAAAGCGTCTTCGACTTCGGCCCGAACGGGCGCGCTCCGACACATCCCGAGCTCCTCGACTGGCTCGCTTCGGAGCTCATCGATAGCGGCTGGAGCCTGAAGCACTTGCATCGGCTGATCGTGAGCTCGGCAAGCTATCGGCTCTCCTCGTCGAACAAGGGCGCGAGGAGGAGCACCAAGAAGGATCCCGACAACCTCCGATGGTGGCGTCGTTCGCCGATCCGCCTGGAATCGCAGCTCGTTCGCGATGCAATTCTCGCCCACGCAGGAAGGCTGGAACCGACGCTCGGTGGCCCTCCCGTCCTTCGTGACGATCAGGAGAGTTCGACGCGACGCAGTCTGTACTTCTTTCACTCGGCGAGCGATCGAAACCGTTTTCTCGCGAGCTTCGACGAGGCCTCGGTGAAGGAGTGTTACCGGCGCGAGCAGAGCGTCTTGCCGCAGCAGGCGCTCGCCTTGACGAACAGCAGGCTCGTCCTCGAGTCGGCGCCACGCATCGCGAGACGGCTGAACGCGGGCAAGGACGCGACGACTGACCGCGAATACGTGCGGAGGGCCTTCCTCAGTCTTCTGGGGATTCGGGCGAGCGACGCGGAGATCACCTCGAGTGTCGACGCGCTCGTGAGATGGATCGCCTCGTCGGATGGTGACGTGACGGCCGCGCGAGCACGGTTCATCTGGGTGCTCCTGAACCACAACGACTTCGTGACGCTTCGATGAGCGATCGACCTCTCCCCTCCCGCCGAAGCTGCCTCTCCGACCTCGGCATGGGCTTCACCGGCCTGGCGCTGGGCGCGATGCTGCGTCGAGACGCTTACGCGAACGAGCGTGAGTGGGCGCCTCCCGACGGCCGACCCCACTTCGAGCCGAAGGCCAAGAGCGTCATATGGCTCTTCATGAACGGTGGCGTGAGTCACATGGAGAGCTTCGATCCCAAGCCCGCGCTCAACCGGTACGCCGGAAAGACGATCGCGCAGACGCCGTACGCCGATGTGCAGGACCCAGAGAAGCTCGAGATCGAGCGACTCGTGGTGCCGGACGTCAACGGAAACCAGCGAGACGAGATCTATCCGCTTCAGACCGGCTACCGTCGCCACGGCCCGGACGGCATCGAGGTGAGCGACTGGTTCCCGTACATCGCAGGACAGGTGGACAAGATCGCCATCGTTCGCTCGATGTGGACGACGGACAGCAATCATGGGGCGCAGGTACAGTTTCATTCGGGGCGTCACCAGAACGACGGCAAGTTCCCGACCCTGGGCGCCTGGGTGCACTACGGGCTCGGCACGCTCGACGCCAATCTGCCCCAGTTCATCTCGATGGGAACCCGTCCCCGCTGGAACAGCTCCGACAGCCTCTATCTGGGAGCGGAGTACGAGTCCGTGCCGCTGCGGGTGGCTCCCGGAAAGGACCCGTTCGACTACGCCTCTGCGGAGGTCTCTCCCGGATCCTCGCGTGGCTTACCGCTCTGCGACCGGACTCGCCGGGAGGGGCTCGACCTCGTTCGGCAGCTCAACCTCCTCCGGGGAAAGGAGTACCCGGACGACCCGGCCCTCGACGCCCGTATCGCCTCCTACGAGATGGCGTACCGCATGCAGACCGCCGTGCCCGGCGTCGTCGACATCTCGCGGGAACCCGAGGCGACGAAGACGCTCTACGGGCTGGACAAGCCGCACTGCCGCGAGTTCGGCACGCAGCTCCTGGCCGCGCGTCGCTTCGTCGAGCGAGGCGTTCGATTCGTGCAGATCCAGCACGGAGGCGGTGGCGCGGGCAAGTGGGACGCCCACAAGGATCTGAAAAAGCGTCACACGCGGGACGCGCTGGCGGTCGATCAGCCGATCGCCGCGCTGCTCATCGACCTGGAGCGTCGAGGGCTCCTCGACGAGACGCTCGTCGTCTTCGTGACCGAGTTCGGCCGCACGCCGGGATCGCAATCCGCCAACGGTCGCGACCATCACATCTTCGGTTTCAGCGTGTGGATGGCCGGCGGCGGTCTGAAACGCGGCGTCGTGCACGGGGCCACCGATGAGCTCGGCTTCCACGCCGTCGAGAGTCCTCACTACGTGACCGATGTTCATGCGACGATCTTGCATCAGCTCGGCCTCGACTCTCGCCGCCTCGAGATCCCGGGCCGCAAGCGGCTCGACGTCGATCACGGGAATCCGATCACTGAAATCATGGCCTGAGCGCGCTTCGACCGGACGACTTCCCTCGGCCGCTGTTGAAAATGACGGGACCGGTCGCCGACTCGGCGTTCCTCACGATCACCGCGCCGCGCTGAGGTCCGACTCTGCAGGAAATGAGACGCGCCAGGCACTGCACGTCACGGTCCAGTCGAGCGCGCCCTGGGCGAGTGGCGCTTCGAATCGACCGCAGCGACCTCGAGCCCGACGCCGACCTCACGGAGATAGAGAGTCGAAGCCGAGACCCGGACGCCGACAATGCAGGCGGGGTTGGCGACGAAGCAACTGATATTCAGGGACGCGCTCTCTTCGCATGCTGCTCCGTTACCAGCTCGTGCGACCGTCTACGTGCTGGCTCATCGTGCCATCGGTCTCTCCCTGGCCGCGTAGCAACTCCGGGTGGCGGAAGCACCCACAGCACACCGCCGTAACCGCTGGCGCGCGGGTCACAGTTGACTCGCCTGAAGCGCTGATCGAGAATCTCCTGTCTACGAGTCCTCCCGGCTCGGGCTCGGAGACGGGGGAGCGAATCGACGAGCACCAGCGAGGCGGAGACGACGAAGACCGATCGATGAAAGCACTCGTACTCACTTCAGCGATAGCCCTCTGGGCAGATTGGGCAAGCGCGGCCGACGTGAGCTTCGATAGCGTTATTCGGCCAATCCTGTCGGAGAGCTGTTTCCAGTGCCACGGTCCGTCGAAAGACGGGCGCCGGGCGGGACTGCGACTTGACCAGACCACAAGCGCCTTCGCGATTCGGGATGGGAAGCGTGCCATCGCTCCCGGCAAACCCGAGCTCAGCGAGCTCATCCATAGGATCACCTCCACGGATCCCGATGTTCGCATGCCGCCACCGGAGACCAAGAAGCCGCCCCTTCAACCGGCTCAGGTGGCTCAGCTCCGCGAGTGGATCCAGCAAGGTGCCCGGTACGAAGATCACTGGTCGTTCGTTCCGCCCCGCGGGAATCCGGATCGTGCGCTGCGCCGCTTTATCGATCAGAGGATCCGGGAGCATCTCCAGGCGAAAGGACTTCCCCCGTCCCCACGGGCCGATCAGACCACGTTGATTCGCCGACTCTCACTCGACCTGCGCGGGCTGCCGCCGACCATCGAGGAGATCGAGACCTTCCTCGCTGACGCTTCGAAGAACGCCTGGGAATCGCTGGTCGATCGTTTCCTCGCGTCACCGGAGTGTGCCGAACGACTCGCACTCGAGTGGCTTGACGTTGCGCGCTACTCCGACACCAACGGCTATTCCATCGATGACCATCGTGACATGTGGGGCTGGCGGGACTGGTCCATCCACGCCTTTCTGCAGAACAAGCCCTACGACGATTTCATCGTCGAACAGCTGGCCGGTGATCTCTTGCCTGACGCCACAGCTCAACAGAAGATGGCCACCGGCTTCCTTCGCAACAGCATGAACACCCACGAAGGCGGGACGATTCGGGAGGAGTACCGCGTCGCCTACATCGCGGACAAGATCGACACCGTCTCCACGGCGTTCATGGGCCTCACCATGAAGTGCGCACAGTGTCACGACCACAAGTACGACCCCATCAGCCAGAAGGACTACTACCGCTTCTTCGCGTTCTTCAATAACGCGTCCGAGAACGGTGGAGGAGCTCAAAACGGGAATACCGCCCCGGTTGTTCGTGCCGTCTCTCCACTCGAAGAGCACACGGCGTACGGCGATTCCATCCGGATGCGAATTGACCGGCTGAAATACCTTCAATCGCATCTGTCCGAGCTGGAGCCGGAGCGCTTCGCCGAGTGGAGGGCGAAGATCCTGGCAAGAGCCGACGCGGCGCCAAGAGCTCGCGAGGTTCACGCTACTACCAAATTCAGCTTCCCCGTCGGGACACAGCCCCGGTGGATCTGGCCCGAGAAGAAAGGCACGATCGATCACATCCTCCTTCGACGATCCGTCGAGCTCGATGAAGCACCACTGTCCGCATGGCTCTTCTTCACCTGCGACGATCACGCCGACGTCTACTTCAACGGCAAGAACGTCGGCCGGGTGAAACTCTGGATGAAGCCGAAGACCGTCGACGTCACCGACAAGCTGACCAAGGGCGTCAACCTCATCGGGGTCGAAGCCAGGAACGCGGGAAGCGTCGCCGGATTTCTCGCCGTGCTGCAGATCCATCACCGCTCCGGCAAGGTCCAGTACGTCCTTTCCGATCCGGAATGGAAATGGCGCAAACCTCTGGCGGCGACCTCGGCAGCCGATGCGCTTGCGAAGGATGGCGACTGGCAGTCACCCTTGTCGCTGGGAACCTATGGCGTCGGCCCGTGGGGCAAGCTCGAGGGCATCGAGTCGTCGGAGCTCTCGCCGTCCGCGTTGGCGGAGATACTGCGCAAGCCGGTCACGCAGCGAAGCGAGGTGGAAGCAACGCAGGTCTCTGCTGCCTTCGCCGCCCAGTCAACGCGACTTGTCCAGCGTTTCAAGAAGGCGCTCAGCATCGAGGTGGGCGAGCTGGAGAAACGACTGAAGGGCGGCAAGACCAGCGTCATGGTCATGGATTCGGCCAAGCCGCGCAAAAACCGGATCCTCATGCGGGGGCAGTACGATCAGCCCGGGGAGGAGGTCAGCGCCGGAGTTCCAAGCCTGTTCCAGCAGCTTCCCGACGACGCTCCGACCGATCGGCTCGCCCTGGCTCGATGGCTGGTCGACAAGAGCCACCCACTGACGGCCCGCGTCACGGTGAATCGCTACTGGCAACTGCTCTTCGGGTCCGGCTTGGTGAAGACAGCGGAGGACTTCGGCGCGCAGGGCGAGCGGCCATCGCATCCCGAGTTGCTCGACGGAATGGCCGTCGCGTTTCGTGAGAACGGCTGGAACCTGCGGGATCTCTTGAGAGAGATCGTCCTGTCGAAGACCTATCAGCAGCAGTCCAGGCTCGGTGCAGAGCTTCGGCGGGCCGATCCCTACAATCGCTTGCTGGCCCGCGCGCCACGCCAGAGGCTCTCGGCGGAGCTCGTCCGCGACAACGCGCTGGCCATCGGCGGGTTGCTGAAGAAACGGCTTGGCGGGCCCAGCGTCTACCCTCCGCAACCGGATGGACTCTGGCGGCAGGTGAGCCACTTCGGCTACGGAGCATTTACCGCGCAGGCCTATTTCCCGGGTGCGCACGAGCATCTTGTTCGTCGCAGCATGTACACGTTCTGGAAGCGCACCGCGCCGCCGCCGGCGATGGCTATCTTCGATGCCCCGACGCGGGAGACTTGCGTCGTGCGACGACTCGCGACCAACACTCCGTTGCAGGCTCTGGTTCTCATGAACGACCCGCAGTTTCTCAACGCGGCGCGGGCGTTGGGAGAGCGCATGATTCGGGAAGGTGGCAGCTCAGCGACCGAGCGGATCTCCCACGCTTTTCGCCTCGCGACCGCCCGGTTTCCCCGTGCGGAAGAGCTGCGCATTCTCGAAGCCGGCCTGGCCCGCGAGAAACGACGTTTTCGATCCGATCCGACCGCGGCCGCTGCGCTCGTCCTCCACCGCGGTGCGGCCGACGAGCAGGTCGATCTTGCTGCCTACACCATGACAGCTTCTACCATTCTCAATCTCGATGAGACCATCACGAATCAGTAGCGTGGCCTCGCGGCGTCAGTTCCTCACGACGAGTTTTGGCACGTTGGCCTACCTCGGGCTGCCGTCCTCGGATATGTGGGCAGCGATGCATGCCGGCCTGGCCGACTTTCCCCATCACCGTCCGACCGCGAAACGCGTCATCTATCTCTTCCAGTCGGGTGGTCCTTCCCATGTCGACCTCTTCGACTACAAGCCAGCGCTCGGGAAGCTTCACGGCACTCCGTTGCCGGACAGTGTGCGTGGAAATCAGAGACTCACGGGAATGACCGCGGGTCAGAAGCAGTTCCTTGCGAACGCCCCGATTCGACCTGTGCGGCCACGTGGTCATAGCGGTGTGACGGTAGGTGACCTTCTTCCGCATACGGCCGGGATCGCTGACGACATCAGCCTGGTGAAGTCGGTCCACACCGAAGCGATCAATCACGATCCCGGTATCACCTTTATCAATACCGGGTCGCAGATCCCTGGTCGTCCCAGTCTGGGCGCGTGGTGTGGCTTTGGCCTCGGAAGCTTGAACGAGAACATGCCCGCCTACGTGGTCATGATTTCGCAGGGATCGGGAAAGAACCCCGGCCAACCTATTTTCTCACGGCTCTGGGGGAGTGGGTTCATTCCTTCGAGCTATCAGGGAGTGCAGCTACGTGGTGGTAGCTCGCCGATCCTCTACCTCAAGGATCCCGCCGGTGTGGATCGAGAGAGTCGGCGCAAGATGATCGACGATCTTGCAGCGCTGAACCGTCTTCGATTCGAGGAGACCGGTGACCCGGAGATCGAGACGCGGAACTTCCAGTACGACATGGCGTATCGCATGCAGGAGTCCGCGCCGGAGATCACCGACACTTCTGACGAGCCCGACTCCACCTTCGAGCTCTACGGAGAGGACGCTCGGACGCCCGGCACCTACGCGTACAACTGTCTCCTGGCTCGTCGTATGGCCGAACGGGATGTGCGGTTCGTCCAGCTCTTTCATCGCGGCTGGGATCAACACAACACGCTGCTGAAGAATCTCTCGGCGCAGTGCCGCGATACCGATCAAGCCTCCGCGGCGCTGGTGGTAGACCTCAAGCAGCGAGGCTTGCTCGACGACACGCTGGTGATCTGGGGTGGCGAGTTCGGTCGAACCGTCTACAGTCAGGGCAGACTGAATTCAGGACGCGACCATCATGGACGCTGCTTCTCGATGTGGCTTGCCGGCGGTGGAGTGAAGGGTGGCTGCATGCATGGGCAGACCGACGACTACTGTTACAACATCGTCGAGGATCCCGTCCACACCCGCGACCTCAACGCCACGATCCTCCACTGCCTCGGTATCGACGACAAGAGATTCACCTTCAAGTTTCAAGGCCTGAACCACAGCCCCACCGGCGTCGAGGAGACTCACGTGGTGCGGGACATCCTGGTGTGAGTCGGGCCAACCCTGCACCGGCGCCGGCCATCGCTGCGACTTTCGACGCCAGACGGGGCGGAACGAGATGACGTGGTGCCGGTCCGACGGCGAGAGCTTGAAACGGTGGACTGGTCCAGCGACTTTCGGCGGGCGAGTGAGGCGATCATCGAACGGAATTCGTGGGTTTCTGCCGTGTCGGATCGCCAGACGATTCGTCCGTCGCGCGAGACCGTCCCGTCCAAAGACTCGATCGACTCCTGACCAAGAGCTCCGCCGGCGGTTGCGATCCTGCCAATACGGTCCTTTACGACGTTCCCTCGTGAGCACGATCCACCCGTGGCAGCTCGTCTTCGTAGCTCTCGCGGGCTGGCGCTCGATCGCCGTCAGCAACGCGTCACCGACTACCACGCTGCCCGCCAGAACGGCCGGATGTTTTCCGACGGAACTCCGCTTTCTCCGCCGCCGCAACCCCTTGGAGCATCGCCCGGCCATCGGGACACCCGCCCCCGAGTTCGCTGCCAGCATCGCCCGCGACTCCGGACGGGTATCGAAACCCGTGGAATTCGACACCCATGAATCGTCGCGGTGTCACGTCCCCCGAATCGGGGAAGCTCGGAACTCGTCCCGAGCTCCGAGAAAACGAGACGCGAATCGGGCGGTCTCAACGCGCAGAACCGCCCCCGACGTCCCGAGCCTCGTCCCGAGGTAGCCGCCGCCGCGCCTTCGCAAACCGTTGCCCACACACGCCAAAGGGCGCCGACTGGCGCCCTTCAACGTTGACATCGACTCCGCCGCGGAGAGCCTTCCGCCGGCGGGGTGATGGTGGAGCGGTCGTTACTGGCTTCGAAATCCTCTCTGTTTTCCCCAGCGGCAGGAGACGGACCTCACCCGTCGATATTCGTCCTCATCGACGACGGCTCGGCCGGCGGGCAGGCCCGCCACCGCGACTAGCGCACGCGGGAGGCGGCCGAGGACGAGAGAGTAAGACCGATCAGGGCAATGGCATCGAGGGGCGAAAACCGAGGGAGATGCCGCGGAACCCCGGGAAGATCCAGGTGCGGAACCCCGAGCGACAGACCCCGGCGTCGCCGTTCCAACCGCCACCGCGGCCGACCCGGCGGCCGGAGCGCGGGTTCTCGCAGAGGGGGTCGATCACCGGCTGGCCGCCGTCGACGAGCTCCTGGTAGTAGTCG
>CAYMLL010000269.1:0-10698 GCA_964390645.1 uncultured Planctomycetia bacterium
ATGCGCACGTGCAGCCTGGACGCCTCGATCCGCAGACGGTGATCACGGTTACCGTGGACGAGTATGTCGTCGTGGACCCCGAGAAGGCTGCGCGGTTTCCAAACGTGCTCCTTCTCTACTTCGAGGGTGTCGTGCCGCGTGCGATCTCCGCCTACGGCGAACGCGACCTGCCGGGCGGCCTCGTGCCGACGCCGCATATCGACGCCGTCGCGAGGGAGGGGACGATCTTTCGCAACGTCCGGTGCTTCTACCCGAGCACCTGGGACGCCTGGTTCGCGGTGATGAGTGGGCGCTTCCTGCGTGTCTCGGAGATGACCCACGATCAGCGCTTTGGCTTCAAGTACAGCCGCTACAACAACGTCTACAAGATCCTCCAGCTGGCCGGTGTCGATCGGTGGTGCCACGCTGACTGTCAGCCCTACTTCGACCTGCTGGTCCCACCATCGATGCGTGACGATCCGCGCACTGCGTGGAACACCACGGACTCCGGGTACAGTACGCACGTCAGCAGCGAGGAGAATGACCAGGGCATCTGGCGCGGGGACAAGCGTGCCGAGCGCATTCTCGATTTCATCGACGACCTGGCTCCCGGCGAGAAGTTCTTCATCACCGAGCACATGTCGGACACCCATTTTCCGTGGGAGCGGACGCTGCTCGATCGCGCCAGGGAGCTCGGCTTTCCACAGGGGCTCGAACTGTACGAGCACGATGCGACACTTCACGACGGGTCGCGGGACGAGAAGTTCTCGGCCTACTACCAGGTGATCACGCGCGTCGACTCGCAGATCGGGAGGATCATCGAGAAGCTGAAGGAGCAGGGGCTCTACGATGACACGATGGTCGTGCTCGTCGGGGATCATGGCTGTCAGTGGTGGGAGCATGAGCATCTCTACTACGTATCGCATCTCTACGAGCAGAGCCTGATTGTGCCGCTGATCATCAAGGTGCCCGGCGTTCCCGGCGGCGCGGAGTCGAGTGCCGACGTCCTTCATCTCGACATCCTGCCTACGATCATGGAGGTCGCGGGCGTCGAGTTCGCCAACCTCGAGGATGTGCTGCCGTTGACCGGTCGCAGTCTCCTTCCGCTTATGAAGGGTGATGAGCGGTCCGAGACGATCGCTGCCTACCGCGAGCGCGACGTGATCCTGACGACGCACTACGACACGCTCGGGGTGGTCTCGCCCTTCGAGACCCCGGAGCGCGAGCTCATCAAGCTGATCTTCGACCGTCGAGCGGGCACCTATCTCCTCTTCAATCTCGACGACGATCCGGGCGAGATGAGGAACCTCGCGGATGTCGATCCGGATCTGCTCGAGCGCATGATCGGCAAGCTGCGTGAGCTGGTGCGCAAGCACACTGCCATCGTCGGCAGTGTCGACAATGTCGATGGGTAACCGGCATCAACGCAGCCGTCGGCGAACGCGCGTGAAACCCGGCGCGAGCTCGATGAAGAGCACACCGCTGCAGATCCACAGCACGATGTCGAGCGTGCCGGGGAGCAGCCAGGTCTCGACCGGGATGTATGCGTAGACGACCAGTCGCGGGCGGACGAGCCAGCGGTACGGAATCCGCAGCGCGTTCCGCGCCAGCGCAAGGCAGACGACGACGGTGTAGACGAAAACGTAGATCGCGGCGACGATGTCCACGGCGGCTCCGGTGAAGAGCAGTGCGAACGAGCTGGCGGCGACGACAAGCTGGTCGCTGAACGTGTCCGTGAACGATCCGCGCGTCGAGGCTCGACCCTGGAAGCGTGCGAGTGGACCGTCGAGACCGTCGAGAATGACGTGCAGGGCCAGCGATCCCAGAGCGGCGACATGCGTGTCGGAGATCCACAGCGCCGCGAAGCCGAAGCCGCACACGAGCGAAGCGAGCGTCAGGTGACCGGCGCGAATCCCCGCCCGGCTGAGCTCGCGAAGGAGGGGCTGCGACAGACGTTCCCGGACGCGTTGCGTCAGCTCCATGTACCCACGCTCTCTCTCGGCGTAGCAGTCGATCGACCGGGTGGTCCTGTCAGTGCTCACGACGATCGCCCCCCAGTCGAACGCCGCAGATGTGGAGTCGACCGCCCTTCACGCCGCTTCCCGTGTTGTGGAATCGTACGCCGCGGTAGCGATAGCCGGTGAAGGGCACGTGTGTATGGCCGAAGTATATGTCCTCCGTCAACGCCAGCTCCCAGGGCGCGACACTGTCGAGAAACGACAGGATCCGGCGCGTCACGGAGCGGCGGGGAAACCAGAGACGTTGGAGCATGCTGGCTATCGGAACCCGGCCGGCGAGGTCGTAGCACGGATGCAGGACGCGAGGCCGCCGGCGTCTTCGCGACCAGTGATCGCGGTGGGCGGAGAATCCCCGCGCGTTCATCGTACGGATTGCGACGTCGCCGTGAAGGAAGATGCAGCGGTCGAGCCGCAGAAAGCTCTCGTGCCACTCGAGGTTCGAGCGTCGGCCGGCCATTTCTGACAGCATGGCGCGGTACTCCGGCACGCAGTCGTGGTTCCCGAGGATCACGTGAAAGTGGCAGCCGGGCGAATCGTCGACCACGGACTCCAGGCACTCCCGTGCTGCGGTGGCGCTCGCGTGGTGGTCCGGCAACGCGGACCACTGGAAGTCGAAAATGTCGCCGTTGAGCACGAAGAAGTCCGCGCACTCCGCGGCGCTTCGGAGCGTATCCAGATGGCGATCGCCATCGGATCGCGTCGTCAGGAGATGGAGATCGGAGACGACGAACCCTCGCTGCATGGCGGAGACTCCGTTGGTTTCACGGTCGCAAACGCAAGGACCGTGCCGTTCGGGAGAGCGCTTCGAGAGCGCCGTGGAAGGGGGGCCGGCAGGAACCCCGGTCGGGCCTTTCACCCGCGCCTGTGCACGCGGTGCCGTCGCCTGTACTTTCCGTGTACCCGGGCGCTGAAGGGCTGTGTGTCCGGCCGAGCCGGGAAGCTCGCTCCGGGTAGGTGTAGCCGCTGCCGGTCGAACAGGCCCGTCAGGCCCGGCCGTTTCCACCGTGCCGACGACGGCGGCGACTCCTTCATTCCGCGGCGTCGAGTTCCTCGATGCGCGCGATCACCTTCGGGACGAGCTCGCCGAGCATCCTGCGGTCCATCGCGAAGCGCAGGCCTGCGGCCTCGAAGAGCTGCGGCAGACGGCGGCTGCCGCCGAGGCGCAGAGAATCGCGGTAGGCTGCGATGGTCGCTTCGTGGTTCTCGCGGTCGTGGCTCCAGGCTTGCAGGGCGCCGATCTGCGCGATCGCGTATTCGATGTAGTAGAACGGGCTGCCGAAGAGGTGCCCCTGCTTCTGCCACATCCAGTCGCGGATTACCTCGTGGCTCGTCCAGTCCACGAAAGGATGGAAGCGCGTGTATGTGTCGACCCATGCCTCGCGACGCTCGTCGCGGTCATGTCCGGGGTTGGTGTAGAGCCAGTGCTGGAAGGCGTCGATCGTCGCGAACCAGGAGAAGTCCTCGATCGTCGTTCGCAGCTGGTTTCGCTTCGCTTCCAGGGCGTCTTCCCGGTCGTAGACGCTGTCGATACGCTCGAGTCCGAAGAGCTCCATCGCCATGCTCGCGACCTCGCAGAACTCCATCGGCGCTTCGCGGTATTCGCGTAGCCACTCGTCGCGTGTCGAGAGGGTGTGGAACGCGTGCCCGCCTTCGTGGAGCAGGGTCTGGACGTCGGAATGTGTACCGACGGCGTTGAAGAAGATGAACGGCATGCGAACATCCTCGACGGGGTAGTTGTATCCGCCCGGCGCCTTCCCGGGACGCGACATCAGGTCGAGGACTCCGTTGCGCTCCAGAATCTCGAAGTCCCTGTCGAAGGAGGGGTCGACCGCGCGGAAGATGCGGCGCGTCAGGTCGATGTACTCCTCGGCGGTGG
This sequence comes from uncultured Planctomycetia bacterium, assembly GCA_964390645.1. Classification (GTDB taxonomy): domain Bacteria; phylum Planctomycetota; class UBA8108; order UBA8108; family UBA8108; genus CAYMLL01. The sequence goes on from CAYMLL010000269.1 coordinate 3,874, forward strand.
TGAACGGTCGCAGCGGCTCTCGGGCGCTCAGGCTGACGATGCGGTCCCACTGACGGAGCGTGTCGAGTTCGAGCGCACGCGTCCTCTCGGCGGTGAGCGTTTCGAGCACGGGTAGCACCTCGAGCTCTACCGCCTCGTGGAAACCCTCGCAGTCCGTGGGGGTGTAGTCGAAGCGACAGAGCTCGGCGAAACGGTAGTCGCGGTAGTTGTCGAAGCCGGCGTTCGCCGCGATCTGGCCGCGCAGGTCGAGAAGCCCGTCGAAAATGTCGTCGATCTCGTCGCGGTCGTCGAGTCGCCGGCGGGCCATCAGGAGAAAGGCCTCCTCACGCGTGGCCCGGTTCCTGTCCTCGAGGAAGACCGCGCACTGCTGTGGCGTCAGCGTCTCGCCGCGAAACTCCACTGTGAGAGCGCCCTGAATGCCCTCCCAGCGAGTCGTCAGCTCGCGTTCCCGTGCCTGAAGCGGGACGTTTTCCTCCCGAAAGATCTCGGCGGCGCGGGCGCGTCGCAGGTCGAATACAGCGTACCGGTCGTCGAGCGACTTGCGGTGCGGGCTCTCCAGGTACTTGTGATTCAGCCGGTCCTCGAGCTTCCGGAAGCGAGATACGATGTCGCGCTCGAACGAGATGTAGCGCTGCTTGAGGTCCTCATCGCAGGTGTCGCATGTCATCGCGATGTAGCGACGCGCGACCTCGCCGTCGATCCGGGAGGCGAGCTCGCTCCAGTCGCGCAGGTAAGATTCGAGCGCCGCTGCCGAGCCGACGCTGCGATCGATCAGCCGCTGGGCTGCGCTGTCGAGGGACTCGAGGCTGTCGGGGTCGAATCCGGCGTCGAGAAAGTCGCGGACGGGCGTGCCGAAGTCCGGGGGGCTGGCGCCAGGACGCAGCGGCTTCATGGTCTCTTCACCTCCATCGGGGCGTCTATCCTAAGGATCCCCCGACAAGGACCCAAGACAAAAGCCGGTTTGGTTCACACGTCGGACCATCCGGGCAAGGGAGGAGTCTGGCGGGCCCGCGCTCTCCGAGGGCTCGCGCACTTGCAGTGCTCCCGACGGGGGTGACGCCCCGCGGAACTCGGCCTCGCCCGATGGCTTGTCGAGCGAACTCTCGCCTGGCTCGACAGCTTCCGGCGACTTCGACGATGCTGCGAGCGAAGCGCCGCTCTGATCGCGGCATTCTCCCGACCCGCTGCTGTTCTCAGCATCATTCACGAGCTGAATGACACGGGCCTGTCGTGAGGGCGGTCTTGGAGCGACATCCGAGGTGGTGGCGGATTGTCTTCTTCAGAGAAAGAATTGTTGCAAGAAAACTGCTCCGGCGATCCGGATCGAATCGCTCCAGAATCATCGGCAAGCGTGGGGCCGATCGTTTTCAACAAGTCCTGGGAGATCGTGTGCCATGCATCGTTTCTCGAAGAGTCTCGCCGTCCTCGGGTGTCTCGCTCTCGTTCCGGTCGGGGACGAGCACGCCGTTCAGCTTCGGGACGACGATCACGTCCGAACAGGTGAACTACGATGGAGATCGTTCGTACGGGGACGCTCCGAAGGGGCTCGATCGACGGAAGACCGTGGCCGTGGGAAGCCTGCCGGCGAACGGCTCCGGGCTTCACGAGATGCACGGCAATGTCCGGGAGCGGTGTGAGGATGTCTATGACGCGAACTTCTATGGCACTCCCGCGGCCGCCGGGCCGGATCCGGTCTCCACTTCGGGCTCCGGGGACCGTGTCGCCCGCGGCGGCGGCTGGGACCGCCTCGCCGGGACCTGTCGTTCGGCCCGCCGCAACGGCCGCCACCCGTCGAACCGCAGCGCCGACATCGGCTTTCGCCTTGCCAGGCCGTTACGCTGATCGGTCTTACCCTGTTACCCTCGGCCCTGGCCGCCTCCCGCGTGCGTCCGCCGCGGGGGTGCGGCCCGAATCGCGGGCGGCGAGTCAGCACGAGTGCCTTCACAGGTAGATCCGACCGGAGACCGCCATACCTGGAATCCCCGTTCACCTGAACCCCGGCGACGACCCCGGCCAGCTGCCCGCGGACCTCGTGGACATGTTCCGCGAGGACTTCGTCGACGTCAGCGATGACGCGCTCGCCGAGAGGATCAAGACGTGGTTTCTGTCCGGCGACCCCGACGCCGAGAGGTTCCGGCGGTTCCTCGCTCACCCGCTGAACCGGGAGGCGTGAGGATCGCGGCCGCTCCCGGCCCTCCGGGCAGAATCGACAGGTAACATACAAGTCACCATCGCTCCGACGAGCCGCCGGAGCGCAAAAAAGCCCTCCGCAACTCATTGCTGCAGAGGGCTTTATCTTGGCACGCCCACCAGGGTTCGAACCTGGAACCCCCGGTTCCGTAGACCGGTACTCTATCCAATTGAGCTATGGGCGCATTGTTTACGGTCGGAAGCCTCAGGATCTTAGGGTCGCCTCCCGGGACTTTCAAGGGCTTTTTCAGCGGCTCGACCCGCGTGCGCATCGGCTCTCATCGCACGCCTTTGAGAGTGTTCGTCGGGCCCTGTATACTGCCTGCAGCCGACCATTTGGAGGTGCGATTTCTTGAGTTCGAACTCTCTCGATCTGCTCGGCGAGACGAGCCCGGAGCGGCACATGGATCTGGCGCTTCGCGAGGCTCGCCGTGCCTTCGAGGCCGACGAGGTCCCGGTCGGCGCGGTCGTCATCGACACGGCGACCGGACGCGTGGTCGCCAAGGCGCACAATCAGCGGGAGATGCTGCAGGACCCGACCGCACATGCCGAGGTGATCGCCATCACGCAGGCTGCCGCGCACTACGGCTCGTGGCGTCTCACCGATGCGACCCTCTTCGTGACGCTCGAGCCCTGTCTGATGTGTGCGGGCGCCATCGTGCTCGCGCGCATTCCGAAGGTCGTCTACGGTGCGGTCGATCCGAAGGCCGGTGCACACTGCTCTATCTACGACGTCCTCGCGAACCCGAGCAACAATCACGTGCCCGAGGTCGTCGGCGGCATCCGACCGGACGAGAGCTCCGACCTCCTGAAGCAGTTCTTCCTCGCCAGGCGAGACCGCTCCCGAGGCGGGTCGCGGGATGGAAGGGGCAAGAACGGCAATGGCACGTTCCACCGTGATTGAGACGAGGGGCTCCGGAGCTCCCATGCGCCGGATCGCGTCCGGCGTGATCTGTACAGTGACGGCATTCTTGACCGTGAGCTCGTCGAGCCTGGCGGTCGACCCGCTTCCTGGGCGCGTATCGACGTGGCACGGCTTTTCACGTCACGACTTCGATCACGAAGGACGGCCCGCGATCGTGGTCGCTCCGAAGAAGGCCGCTCCCGGTCGCCCGTGGATCTGGCGTGCGCGCTTCTTCGGTCACGAGCCTCAGGTGGATCGCGCGCTTCTCACTCGCGGCTACCATGTCGCGTACTGTGACGTCGCCGGTCTCTTCGGGTCGCCACGAGCGGTTGCGCGCTGGGACTCGTTTCACGAGCTGCTCACGAAGAAGCACGGACTCGCGACCAAGGTCGCCCTCGAGGGCATGAGCCGCGGGGGGCTCATCATCTACAACTGGGCATCGAGCAATCCCGACAAGGTGGCGTGCCTCTACGGAGACGCCCCCGTCTGCGACATCAGGAGCTGGCCGGGAGGCAAGGGCGTGGGCAAGGGAAGCGTCGGAAGCTGGAAACGATGCCTCGCCGCCTACGGTCTCACCGAGGACGAGGCGCTCGATTTCGAGGGCAATCCCGTCGACGGGCTCGCGTCGCTCGCGAAGGCCGGCGTCCATCTGCTCCACGTGTTCGGCGACGCCGACCGCGTCGTCCCTCCTGCCGAGAACACCGCGATCATCGCGGAGCGCTACCGCGAGCTCGGCGGCGTGATTCATGTCGTCTCGAAGAAGGGCGTTGGACACCACCCACACTCGCTGCGCGAGCCGCGGCCGATCGTCTCTTTTGTCGTCGGACGCTGTCGTGCCGTCGGCGCGGATCTCACCGGTGAGGACCTTTCCGGTGGGGATCCTTACAAGGGGAACATCGCCCTGCGAGGAGGGCTTGACCGCAGTCGAGCCGTCTTCAGCGGCTCGAAGAAGGGGCACGTGGCGTTCGTCGGCGGATCGATCACCGAGATGAACGGTTACCGCCCGATTGTCGAGATGATGCTCGCCCGCCGTTTTCCCGGGACCCACCTCACCTTCACCAACGCGGGCGTGGCGTCGACGTGCTCGACGACGGGAGCCTTCCGGATCGGTGCGGATGTGCTCGCGAAGGGTCCGGCGGATCTGGTCCTGATCGAGTTTGCCGTCAACGACGACCAGGACGCGGGGCACGCCGCGAGGGAGTGTCGTCGTGGCATGGAGGGACTCATCCGTCGGATCCGTCGGCACAACCCTCGGGCCGACGTCGTCTTCGTCCACTTCATCAATCCCGGGATGCTGGCGGCCTTGAAGCGCGGGGAGATGCCGGCGACCATCGCGAACCACGAGGTGGTGGCTGCGCACTACGGTGTGCCGTCGCTGAACCTCGCGAGGCTGGTGTGTGATCGTGTCCTCGGGGGAGGGCTGACGTGGAAGGAGTACGGGGGCACACACCCGAAGCGAGCGGGTAACGAGCTCTGCGCGTCGATGGTGTCGAGTCTGCTCGACCGTGCCTGGAGGGGGCCACCGGTCGCCGCGCCCGAGGCACATACGATGCCGTCACCCCTCGATGCGCTGCACTACGGCCACGGGCGATTCGTCGCCACCTCGGAGGTGAGGCTCGGTGCGGGCTGGAGGCTCGAGGCTCCCGACTGGGCGGGGATTCCGGGAAGCCTGCGAGGTCGATTTCGAGGCGAGAAGCTGCTCTGCGCGACCGAGCCCGGTGCCGAGCTGACGCTGACGTTCCGCGGATCGTCGGTGGGCGCGTACCTGCTCGCCGGGCCCGACGCGGGGGCTCTGGAGGCAGTCGTCGATGGTGGGACGCCCGCCGAGGTGCAGCTCTGGCATCGATTCAGTCGCGGGCTGCACTACCCGCGCACGGTCATGCTCGCCACGGATCTTCCGAGCGGCGATCACGCGCTGAAATTGCGGGTCGGAACGACGACGAGAAGCGGCAAGCACGCCGTGCGGATCCTCCGCCTGGTCGTCAACGAGACTCCGTGAGGGCATTCCTCCGAGAGCCACCTCTGGCATCCTGTGCCCGCTCACTCCGGGCGCTTCACACCCGGATCTCGTACCCCTTGCGCTGATCCCTTCGCTGCAGGCGGTTTGCCTCGCCGTCTCCGATGATCTGCTCCGACCCCAGATCCCAGGTCAGCTTCCGACCGAGCAGCACGCAGAGGTTCGCGAGATGCAGGACGGTGACATGGCGGTGGTGGCTGTAGACATCGGAGATCGGCAGATCGCCGGAGCGCACGCACTCGAAGAAGTTGCCCATGTGGCTTCCAGGCCGCTTGCCGCGGTACAGCTTCGTGATGGCATCGGCAGCCAGAGGGTCGTCTTGCAATCGCTCGACCGGCTCGCCTTCGATGGTGCCGCGGCTCACGAAGAGCTCGCCGTCGCTCCCCGTGAAGTGGACACCTTGGCGGCGCCCCGTGACCATCTGCAGCTCGACACCGTTCGGCAGGCGACACGTGACGTCGAACTGCGCCGGCATGTTGAAGCCGCTCTCCACGCGTGGCACCTTTCCGGAACCTTCGACCGTCATCTTTCCCGTCTGCGGCAGACCGATCGCCCAGAGCGCGATGTCCACGTGGTGAGCGCCCCAGTCGGTCATCTGTCCGCCGGCATACTCTCTCCACCAGCGGAAGTCGCCGTGACATCTCCGGGGTGTGTAGGGCACGAGCGGTGCCTGGCCGAGCCACATCTCCCAGTCGAGGTGCGAGGGCGTCGGGGCCGTCTTGAAAGGTCCACCCTCCTTCCCGCCGCCCGTCGAGGCGACGACGCGCTGCAGCTTGCCGACGCGCCCGCCGTGCACCATGGCGACAGCTCGCAGGAATCGCAGTCCGAACTCGCTCCGTTGCTGCGTGCCGACCTGGAGGACGCGTCCCGTGTCCTTCACGACTCTCGAGATCAGCTTGCCCTCGTCGATGGTCAGCGTCAGGGGCTTCTCGCAGTAGACATCCTTGCCTGCCTTCATCGCGTCGATCGCGATCCTGGTATGCCAGTGGTCCGGCGTGCCGATCGTGACCACGTCGACGTTCTCGAGCTCGAGCAGCTTGCGGTAGTCGGTGAAGTGGGTCGTGCCGTTCGGCTCGCGTCCGAGGTGCTTCCTGTCGACATCACAGCGGGCCACGAGATCGCCGAATCTCGCCGCCTGCCTCGCGATCCCGCTTCCTCGACCGCCGAGCCCGATCGCGCCGACGCCGATGCGGTCGTTTCGTGAATCGCTTTCGCCGGCATGTGTAGCAGCCGCGAAGATGCCGGGTGCGGCAATGCCGCCGGCCGCACAGCGAGCGGATCGGATCAGGAAGCTCCGGCGAGTCCGTCGTGGACGATTCATGGCGATCCCTTCGGTAACAGGAGGAGGGCTCCGGCCGGCGCTCTCGCCCGGGAGCGGAGTGTCCGCGCGCTCGGGAGGAATTCCTACTCGAGCCCGTCGATGATCTTCCTCAGACGAGCGGTGACCTCCGGATGCTCGGCCGCGACGTCATCTTGCTCGCCGACGTCCGTGCTCAGATCGTATAGTGCCAGTGTCTTTCCGGTCTGCACACCCTTCCACTTGCCCGTTCGCACCGCACGGAACCGGCTCCAGCGCCAGAAGAGGTGGTCGTGCTGTTTCTGTCTCGTCGCCTGGCCCAGGAGCGTCGGAGCGAAGGAGATGCCGTCGATGCCCGCAGGAATTTTCGCGCCGCCGAGCTCGCAGGCGGTCGGCAGCCAGTCCCAGAACGCGGAG
>CAYMLL010000270.1:0-10681 GCA_964390645.1 uncultured Planctomycetia bacterium
AGCCGCGACAAGCACGCGCGCATCGCGCAGAAGGACTGGGCGGCCGGGTCACGCTGGGGCCGGGTCGGCATCATGGCTCGCCAGGACTGCACCAAGTTCTCACGATACAGCGCGATGCAAACACACGGAGACGACCCTCAGGACTCCGACAGCTTCGCGGGACGGGAGGCACACGGAGGGCTGATCAGCTACCACCAGACACCCTTCCCCAGCGAGAACCCCGCTGTCGCTGTCCACCGCGAGTGGCAACGCCTCGACCGCATCTCGAACACCTTCATCGGCTATGTCTCTGACGACGGTGAATCCTGGCAAGAGGTCGGCAGGGCGAACTGGACCGCCAACGCTCCCGAGACGGTTCTCGTCGGACTCTACGCGCACGCGCACTCCGATTCCACCGGTGCCAACTTCGGCGATGGGTGTGTCCCGACGACAGCCGTCTTCGACAACGTCGAGCTGAGCTTTCCCTCGTTCTCGGTGACTCGCAGCGTCCCGGACTGGTGCCCGCCCGACGCGAACGAAGCGACGGTCCTGCTCCTGGGCGAAGGAGATCCGGGCTCACCACTGCGAATCGTCGAGACCGTGTCCGGAGCCGTCGAGGTGTCCGACATCTCCCATGGCGGAAGCTTCGAGCCGGCGCCTCCCCATGTCATCGAGAACCCGGTCGGCATCTGGGACGGGACAGCGGACGTCGGCGAGCCCTGTGTCGCTGGCTCCACCGTCGACAACCCCGACGGCAGTTACACGATCACTGGAGGTGGCACCGACATATGGCAAGCCGGCGATCAGTTCCATTACGCCTACCGTCTCGCCACGGGAGACTTCAACATGACCGTCCGCATCCCGCTCGACGATCGCCAGTGGGCTGCAGGGTCCCGCTGGGGAAGGGCGGGAATCATGGCGCGCCAGAATGCCGACCCGAGATCGAGCTACGTCATGATCATGACCCACGGCGCGGACCTCCAAGACTCGGATCGACTCCAGGGGCGCAACACGCACGGCGGGGCGGACAACTTCGAGCACCCGACCCCCACGGGTTTCGAGCATGAGTGGCAGCGTATGGAGCGGGTGGGAGACGTGCTCAACAGCTACCTCTCCGTCGACGGCGAGAACTGGGACTTTGTCGCAAGCTGGCGAACTCAAGCTCCGACGGTCATGCTCGGGCTCGCTGTCAACGCCCACTCCGATTCGACCGGAGCCGATTTCGGGGACGGCTGCGTGCCGGCGACCATCGTTTTCGACGAGATCGAGATCGGTGGCGGGGACGGACCGCACGAGCCCCTCGCCTCCGGAGGGACGATCACCTGGGACGCGGTTCCTCGAGCGAATCTCGAGCTGGGTTTCGGAGGGACCGGTGGCGTCACGTACACGCTGGCCAGGACGGCTGCAAGCGGGAACACCGTCTTCGTGACGGGAACCGTCGACGACGTCGACACCTCCGGCACCAACGTCGTTCCCCTCGTCGATGTCGCTACCGACGATCTTGGCCTCTTCGACGTGGCGCACACGATCGGCGACAGCAGCGGCACTCCTTGCATCATCGGGTCGTCAACGTACAACGCCGACGAAGAGTCCTATACGATCACCGGCGGTGGTAACGACATCTGGACGGATGGCGATCAGTTCGAATACGCCTACAAGAGACACGAAGGAGACTTCTCCGTGGTCGCTCATCTGCTCCGGAAAGACTGGGCTCCCGCGGATCGCTGGGGAAAGGTCGGCATCATGGCGCGTCAAGACTGCTCCGATCGCTCGCGATACACGATGATACAGACACACGGAGAGGATCCTCAGGACTCCGACCGTGTCGCGGGACGCGTCACCCATGGGGGCACGGACAACTTCGAGCAGAGTCCTTTCCCCACCGCGGATCCAGGTCTCGCGGTCCACAGCGAATGGATGCGCCTCGACCGCGTGGGAAACCAGTTCATCGGCTACGTCTCCGACGACGGCAGTGAATGGATCCAGACGGGGGAGCACAACTGGGGCCATGACGCCCCCGACGACGTTCTCCTGGGGCTCGCGGTCTGCTCCCATTCGGTGGCAGGATGTGTGACCGCGACGATCCAGTTCGACTCGGTCGAGATCAGGACGACTTACCCGGAGGAGGAGGACTGCGACACCGAGGGCGACGAGGACGGCAACGGCCTCGCCGACTGCGACGATCCTGCCTGCGCCGACCTCGAGCAGTGCCGGCCCGGCGGCTTCGTCCGCGGCGACGCCAACGCGAACGGCTCGATCGACCTGACCGACGGAGTCGTCACCCTGAACTACCTGTTCATCGGCGGCGACGCGCCGGCATGTCTGGACGCGGCCGACTCCGACGACAACGGCGGCCTTGTCATCAGCGACGCGGTCATCATCTTCTCGTGGCTGTTCACCGGCGGCGCTGCACCGGTCGAGCCGACGCCTAGCCCCACGGCCTACCCGGGCGAGGACTGTGGGCCCGATCCGACCGACGACGACCCGCTCGACTGTGGCGTGCTGGCGCCGCAGTGCCGGTGACCCGCGGTTTCTTCAGACCTCGACACGGACAGCTTCGAGCAGAGTCCTTTCCCCGGCGCGGATCCGGGGCTCGCGGTCTGCTCCCGTTCGGCGGCAGGAGGTGTGACAGCGACGGTCCAGCTCGACCCGGTCGAGATCAGGACGACCTGCTCGGAGCAGGAGGAGCACTCCTTCCTCCGGGGCGACTCCAACGCGAACGGCGCTCTCGGGCTCGACGATGGCATCGTGACGCTCGACCTCCTGTTCCTCTGTGAGCCGACGCCGGGCTGCGGTGACGCCGCGGATGCGGACGACAACGGCGCCATCGAGCCGGCCGATGTGGAAGCTCTCGGCCAGGCCGACGGGCCATGGTCAGCCGACGCTCTCCTGGCCGGCAACGGGGACCTTGCCACGAAGGTCCCTCGGTACGAGCAGCCATCCTCGATCCGGAGAGAGCGAGGACGATCACTTCGCAGAACGTTCCGTGGCTCCTCGTCGCCGTCGTGCGACCCGTCACCGCTGCTCCCTGGCGTGGCCTTCTCCGGCGACGTCGAGCAGCGACCGGAGCCAGAAGCTCGCGCCGGCGTTCGAGTCGATGCACCCGAAGCTCCAGCGACCCCGGAGAACATCATCCGGAGTGGGCTCTTTTTCGCCCCTTCTCGTGGATTCCACGTTTCCCAGACCCTATCTTGTGGAGCGGAGACATCATGCATGTCGAGTCCCACGCTCCCAGGAATCAGGAGAAAGTGATGAAGACTGCTTGCGCCTCGGCCATCGCAGCGCTCGTTCTCGGCTCGACGCTGGCTCGGGCTGCCCCCCCCCCACGTGATGCCATATTCTCCGAGCAACCGATCTGGACAAGCGGAAGCAGGAACTCCGGGGGAGATGGCAACGCCCGGTGGATTGACGCGGACCGGGACGGAGACCCGGACCTGGTGACCAGCGTGCCGAATCCGAGACGCTGGGCCGTGTTCCGCAACGAGGGCGGCAAGCTGGCGTCGAGGCCATTCTGGGAGTCCCTGGAGACGACCGATTGCGATCATATCTCCGTCCTGGACTTCAACAAGGACGGTGCGGTCGACCTGGCGGCCACCCACGAGTCCCACTGCACGCTGTACATCAACGGATCGGGAAAGGGCAACGCGCCGTTCGGGGTTCGCCCGACCTGGGAGACGGGGAGCTACATCGACGCCAACCAGATCGACTTCGGGGACTTCGACGGTGACGGCGATCTCGACATGTTGATGGCCTGCGGGTTGCCGTTTTACGGACTCGCACTCTTCGAGAACAAGGACGGGACCCCGTCGAAGCTCCCCAGCCAGCGGCTCGGGCCGCGTGATTACAGCGAGACGTCCATATTCGCCGACATCGATTCCGACGGGGATCTCGACGTCGTCGGCACCTATCCCAAGAAGGGAACGATCATCATCTTCACCAACAACAAGGGACAGTTCGACGAGGGAACGCTGGTGTATACCGATCTCAGGGTACGGCATTGCCAGCGAGTCTATTGCATCGATATCGACAAGGACGGCTCCAAGGAGCTGTTCTGCGCGAAGGGCCCGTGGGGTCCCCCCGGGGCCAGTGTGGCGCTGGCGCGTCAGGCCGGGTCGAAGACCATGAAGGTGGTCTGGAAGAGCGCGGCGCGCACCGGCTTTCACGGCTTCGATTTCCGCGACGTGGACCGGGACGGCGACCTCGACGTGGTCGCGGCTGACTGGGGCGGGCGCAGCGTCTCGCTCTTTCTGCAAGAGGACGGCAAGATCGCGGCAACTCCGGCGTGGTCAGCGAAGACCACGGGGCCCGCGCACGAGGTCATGCTGGCTGACTTCGACGGTGATGACGACCTCGACCTGGCAGTCGGCTGCCTGGATCAAGCGATGGTCTTCGAGAACGTCCTCACCGGCTCCAGGTAGCCGGGCAGGCAAGTCTCCGACGGCAGGGGGCTCGGGGAGGGACTCTGCCGGGCCGTGAACGGGGCCCCGGGCCATGAACAGGAGCCGATCGCGACGTCCCGGGGTCGGGAGGCCGAGCGTGGCGAGAGCCGCCTCGTCGCGTTCACCACGGCCCCGCGTGGTACGCTGTCGTCAGCTACTTGCCGCGCCCGTCGTTCGCTCCCGGCGATGCGGCCGGTGGCAGGAGGACCTTCCGCTCTCGCCACCGCCGAGCTTCCGGGTAGACGCGTGGATCCGTCAAGTCGGTTCCTTGAAGAGCCCGGGATCCACGGTCGCGAAGATCTTGTAGTCGACCGTCTCCGTCTCGACATACAGCTTCTTGTCGTAGAGCAGCTTCATCTTCGACGGCATCTTGACGCCGCCAAAATACCGGTGGTCGGTGAAGAACGCCTCGCTCGAGATCGAAGCGGCTCCGTCTCCCGATGTCAGCACCTCCATCTCGATCTTGGCGATCAAGTAGGTCTTCTCATCGAAGAAGAACTTGATGTCGCGACCGTCCGAGTGACTGGCCTTCAGCCCGACCGTCGCCCGTCCGTCGACTTCCACGCCGTCAATCCTGCTCAGCTTGTACGACTTGTCCGTCAACGGAAACAGTCGCCGGGCCCATGCCGCACGGACACGCTTCAGCCGCTCCGCCAGTCGAGCTCCAGCGAGCTTCTGAACGCCGCCGGCGGCCCTGCTCACCCAGGCCTTCTTCCCGCTGGCCGTGATCGCGAAGGCGCCCTCGATCTCCTGACGGTACCAGTCCGGCCACCTGGCAGCGTATTGCGCGACGAATGGTCTTCCCTCTCCGCCGCCACCGCCGTAGTACCTCCCTCGTTCCATCCACAACATCGGGGCCTTGAATCTGGCGAGAGACCTCTCGCCACCCACAGCCTTCATGACGCGCTGCAGGATCTCCTTGCCTTCCTTGTCATCAGCCAGGGCGTTCGACGCAAAGGCTGGGGCGCCAACGACCACCACCAGTGCAAACACCATCAGTTTCCGCGTCATCGGTTCTCCCTTTTTTCTCGTCGGCGTGGACGACCCGCCCGGAACCTCGTTGCGAATTGTAACGCTGTTCCTCGCCATACTTCCGGGAGTTCCGGGAAGACGACGGAAGCGGAACACAGAAACGCTCGGTCTGCCATCGGCAGGACCTTGCCGCGGGCTCGGCCGGGGCCTTCCTTGCCGACGGTCGCTCACATTCCGCCGTACTCGACGAAATATCCCGTGGAACCTTTCTTGTCGATCGGTTGATCGTTCCATGTCCCGGGAACATCACCGGGCCTCAGGTAGTGGTTCCATTGCAGGTAGCTCTCGACTCCGCCACTGTCGTTCGGTTCACCGGGCCTCCAGCTCGCAGGTCCGTGAGCCGTGTCGTCCTTGAAGAACAGCTTTCCCTTGCCCCCGTCCTCTTTCGCCTCCGGACCCGTGACCCAGCGCCACTCGTCATCGACGCTGGCGTCGGAACCGCCCCGCCAGACATCGGTGTGCACGTCGGGAGGATCGGCGTAGTGCTTCACGAGCAGCTCCTGCTCGTGCTTCTCCGTCAGGGTCGCGAGGTATCCGTTCGATTGCGTGCCATCTTTCAGGGTCAAACGTCGCGATGCGGCACTTTGCTTGGCCTCGGTCCAGGTGAGCTCTTTTTCGCCGACAAACTCGTAGTAGTGGCCATTCTCCTGGTTGTAGATGGCCGACGACTCGGAGCCGCTGCCATCGATGAGAACCTTGCCGTCTCGACCGGCGCAGCTCACGACACCGATCGCACACCCGGTCGCGACCAGAACCCCTGAAACCTCGATGACCGAGATCTTCATGGATACCACTCCTTCAGGTGAGACCTTCGACGGAGACAACGACACGTCGTCGCGGAACCGGGTTACACGACCCACAACCCGCGCGATATTCTACCCGATCCGTGGCCGTTCCTCTGCACGGCCATCATTGCGGACGCTCAACGGGACGGATAGTCGGCTGTCCGGACGAGGCGTGTTCATGACTCCGCCTCCATGACCCGCTTGCCCGAAAGAACCTCGTAGAACGCCTCCTCGCCCTCGGGACTCGGTCTCGTCATGGCGGAGAACAAGGGGACGGCGATCAGGGGCAAGATCGTCGTCAGATACGAGGGGTCCAGCCCCTTGCCCGAACCCAGGAAATCCTTGAAGAAGAAGTACACGGCGCGCGTGACGGCGGAGGAGCCCTCGGGAGCGGCGTAGTCGACCCACTCGGCCCAGCGTATGACGCCGTACCAGATGACACCACCCGCGTAACCGACAAGCATGCCCCGGTAGGCGCCGGCCTCGGTGGTCTTCCTGTAGTAGATGACGTATCCGATCGCGATGGCAGGCGGCACGACCACCGCAAAACCGAACAGGAGGATATCGAGGATGGTGACCGGGGAATCGGCGATGGACCACAGGTACGCCAGGATCGCGGCGAACGCTCCGTATATGACCGTGGTGATCCGGTACGCTCGAAGATTCTGAGCGGAAGAGAAGCCCTTGGTGAAAGGAAGCCAGTCGCGTACGAACAGGGTCGAGCTGGAGAGCAGGATGGGGCCGCCGGAGGAGATCACGGCTGCCAGGATCGCGGCGAGGGCCAGACCGCCGACCCAGACGTTGATCTCGGTGGGCAGAGTCGTGAGGTTCTTGTATCCCCCGAGGCCCGAGTCCAGCCCCCTCGCCGCGAGCGTCTCCAGTCCCACCAGCCCGGCGAGCAGAGGCATGACCGAAGCGATGAGGCCTGCGAGGAGGAAGGCCGGCAGGATGGCCTTCTCCGAGCGCGCCGAGGTCGCGAAGTTGGTGTAAATCGAGGCGGCGGGAGTGTGAATGGCGGTGGAGAAGACGAGGCCGAACACCGCGAACCCGGAAGCCCCGGTGAAGCTCCACCACGCCGGGCCATCTCTTCCGCCCTCGGCAAGGTGCGTGTCTATCCGCTCCTTGATCACTTCCCACCCACCGAGGTGCCCGATACCGAGGTACCCCACCAGGCCGAGCCCCACGAGTATGGTCACGCAGTGGATGAGATTCGTGACGGCCGATCCCCAGAGACCTCCCGCCGAGATGTAGCTGACGAGAACGGCGGCAGCGATGGCCACGGTGATGTACATGGGCATCCCCGTCACCGCCGTGAGAATGATGCCGATCACGTACGCTTCGATGACGTTGACGATGAGATACTCGGTCTGGACGCAGAGGCTGGTGAGCACTTGACAGCGTTTCGAGCCGAAACGGAGGGTGAAGATCTCACCCACGGTCTGGAGCTTCAGACGCCGGTAGGCGACGGCGAAGAGGCCACCCACCAGCGCCATGGCGAGAAAGGTGCTGATCGCGTACCACCACATGTTCCACACGCCCCCGCCAGGATCGCCGTTCATCACGTTCCCGGCGACTCCGTAGGTTCCCGCACCGCCGATTCGCGTTCCGGCGATGCCGACGGCGACCATCAGCAGGCTCATTCCCCCTCCGGCGACCGCCCAATCACGTGAGCTTCGCGTTCGGCGGGACAGCGCCATGCCCACGGCGGTGACGAGGGTGAGGTAGACGACGATGACAACGATGGGGATCCAGTAGTCCATGCTTGCTCGAGTCCCTGTCGTCCGTGGATCGGAAGTCTCGCCCCGGGCCCCTGCGGGATGCGAGCCCCTCGACGCCGATCACCGGAGCTCTCGGCGCGCGATCCGAGCTTCTGCGGCCCCCGAGGCAACGCGGAGCGATCCCAGCATCGTTGCTTGTCGATCTCCGGTCAACACCTTGGCGCTGGAGCGACCGGCGATGTGCTCACCGCGGGCGTGGGCGAGACAGAGGAAGGGGTTCGGATGCGCGATCCGGTGATGAATCGGCCGTCAATCCAGCTTCGTCGGCACTCCCTGCTCCTTGACCCGCTCGTCATGCTCCCGCTTGGCGTCCAGGAGCGCGGGCATGACCCGGTCCAGGTCCTCGAGCGTCCAGAAGCGATCGCAAGAGAAGGAGCGAACCACGGCGGGCTGCTGCATGATGCCCACCCAACCCTGCATCACGTCGATGATCTGACCCGTCGTCTCCTGACCTGCCGCGGAAGCGAGCCAGGTGACGACCGGCGCGATCTGTGCGGGGCTCTGGGTCGGGTCCTCGAGGTCTGTCTTCAGCCCCCGGGCCTCCCGCAAGTGGATGGTCATTCGGGTCGAGGCGCCCGGGGAAATGGTGTTGACCGTGGCGCCGTACTTGGCCAGCTCCAGGGCAAGGACCCGGCTGAAGCCGGCGATCCCGGTCTTGGCCGCGCCGTAGTTGCTCTGGCCGAAGTTGCCGTAGAGACCCGATACGGACGAGAAGTTGATGATCCGGCAGTCGGGCCGGTTGGTGTCGCGAATGTAGCGTGCAAAGGGACGCGAGCAGCAGTAGTGCCCCTTGAGGTGCACGGCGATCACCGCATCCCACTCCGCCTCTTCCATGTTGAAGATGGTGCGGTCACGGAGGATCCCCGCATTGTTCACCAGGATGTCGAGAGCCCCGAAGCTGTCGATGGCGGTCTGGAAGATCGCCCGGCCGCCCTCGACGGTGGCGACCGTTTCGTAGTTGGCCGCGGCCTCGCCCCCGGCGGACCGGATCTCGTCCACCACCTCGTCCGCAACCCTGGAGCTGTCCGTACCATCAGCCGCGCCGCCAAGATCATTCACCACCACCCTGGCGCCTTCCTTCGCGAACATCAGGGCAATTCCCCGGCCGATGCCCCGACCGGCGCCCGTAACGGCGGCGACCTTTCCGTCCAGTGTTCCCATCGGTCAGCTCCTCCCGACATGAAGATGTCTCTTGTCGACAGCTTACCGCCAAGTCGACCCGAAGCCAAGTCACCCAGGAGTCGGAGCGCGCGACGACGCCGTTCGCTCTCGGGACAAGCGTCGGCTTCGCATGGCGACGTGCCCGAGCACTACCCCGAACGGACTCGGAGCCGGCCCGCGTAACCACCCGCGAGGGTGACGATAGCCCCCTACGAGACGTCCCGACCTCGCCCCTGCCAGTACTTCTCGCGCAGCACGCGCTTCAGGACTTTCCCGCTCGCGTTGCGTGGGAGCTCATCGATGAACTCGACGGACGTCGGGCACTTGAAATGCGCAATTCGCCGGCGACAGGTCTCGATGATGGACTCCTCGGTCGCCTCCGCGCCGTCCTTCAACGCCACCAGCGCCTTGATCGTCTCGCCCCACCTCTCACTCGGCACACCGATGACCGCACAGTCGGCGACCGCCTCGTGACCGAAGATGCAGTTCTCGACTTCCCGCGGATACACGTTCTCTCCGCCGGAGATGATCATGTCCTTCACACGGTCCTCGATGTAGAGGAACCCTTCCTCGTCCATCTTTCCCGCGTCGCCTGTATGCATCCACCCCCCGCGCAGGGTCTCCTCGCTGACCTCGGGAAGATTCCAGTAGCCGCGCATCAGCTGGGGCCCCTTGCCACAGATCTCTCCCACCTGGCCCCTGGGCACCTCGTTGCCCTCCTCGTCGATGATCTTCACCTCGGTCGCAAGGATGGGACGACCCGCCGACAGCAACAAGCCGAGCTCCCCCGCGAGCGCCCGCTCGTGCTCTTCATGCGTCATGTGAGTCAGCACGGCCGTGGTCTCGGTCATCCCGTAGCCCTGGTAGAACTCGCACCTGAACACCTCGAGCGCTGTGCGCAGGGTTTCCAGCGCGATGGGCGAAGCGCCGTACGAGATGCTTCGAAGGCTGTCGTAGCTCCGCTGCGCCACGTCGGGGACGTTGACGAGACAGGACTGGATCATCGCCGGAACCAGCGTCACATGCGCGATGTCGTCTTCGGACAGCGCACGCACGACCTCGACCGGATCGAAGTCCTCCATGATCTGCAGCGCGCCGCGAGACGACACGGTCGACACTGCCGTCGTCGCCCCGGCAGCGTGGTACATCGGCGCGACGATCAGGCTGTACTCTCCGGGGTCGCGCCGGCGGCGGTATTGAAGCTGGTGCAGATGCGTGGTGACCGCACCGTGCGTCAGGACTGCCCCCTTCGGAAGGCCGGTCGTGCCGCTGGTGTACATCTGATACAGGTCGTCCCCGGGCAAGACCTCGCGCGACGGCGAAGTGTCCTCCTGGGCCTCGATCCACGGGTAGAAGGCCTCGAATCCCTCCGCCGGCTCTCGACCGACGACGATGAACCGCTCGACGGTCTCGAGGTCATCGCGAATCGTGTTGACCGCATCGACGTAGTCCGAGCTGACCACCAGGACCCTCGCCTTCGCATCGTTGATGATATAGGTCCACTCCG
>CAYMLL010000271.1:0-6195 GCA_964390645.1 uncultured Planctomycetia bacterium
TCTCGGTCATCCCATACGCAATGGTCACCTCGGACATATTCATCACGTCGATCACTTTTCGCATGACCTCGACCGGGCAAGGCGATCCAGCCATGATTCCGGTCCGCAATGAGCCGAAATCAAAGTTCGCCAGGTTGGGAAGGCCAAGTTCCGCGATGAACATCGTCGGAACGCCGTAAAGCGACGTACATTTTTCGTCCTCTACGGATTGGAGGACGGCTACCGGATCGAAAGTGGGGCAAGGAACGACCATTGCGGCGCCAGAGGCCGAGCAGGCGAGATTGCCCATCACCATGCCGAAGCAGTGGTAGAAAGGCACGGGAATGCACACTCGATCGGATTGGCTGTACCCACATGCCTCCGCGACCAGTCGGGCGTCGTTGAGAATGTTCCGGTGGCTCAGAGTGGCCCCTTTCGGAAACCCTGTGGTTCCCGAGGTGTATTGAATATTGATCGGGTCGGTGTTGACGAGTGACCGCCCACGGTCAGCCAACTCGGCATCGGTGATCTCCCGCCCCTGAGCAATGAGCTCGGCCCAGTCTGGCGTGTCGAAATAGACCACTTTTTCCAAATGACTCAAACCCGAACGTACGGACTCGACCATCTCCTTGTATTTCGAGGTGAGGTACTCGGTCCGGGCGACCAGCATCCGACATCCCGATTGATTGAGGGCGTATTCGAGTTCCGATGTTCTATATGCCGGGTTCACGTTGACCTGGATGGCGCCGATTTTCGCAGTGGCATATTGAACGTAAGTCCATTCGGCGTAGTTGGGACTCCACATGCCAATTCGGTCGCCGGCCTCAATCCCGGCCGCCATCAACCCTTTGGCCACTTGATCAACCGTTGCGTTGAACTCGCGCCATGTCTGGCGGATCGCCTGATGCGGCACCACGAAGGCCTCACAATCACCATGGCGTGCCACCGTCGCCTCGAGATTGGCCCCAATGGTCTCCTCGAGCAGCGGCAGGTCGGTGGCCCCTTGGTCGATGGCCTTGCTCATCTTCCCTTACTCCCGATCACGTGGACAATCGCTCCGCACTTTCTGGTTCATCGTGAGGACCGCCCGATTACTTCTTCACCATGATGGTTTGGCTGTTGGTGTACTCGGACAATCCCTCGAGTGCGTTTTCTACGCCCATTCCGGACTGCTTGTGCCCTCCAAAGGGAATATTGGGCGCGAATTGGTGAATCTCATTGATCCAAATCGTTCCGGTTTCGAGCCGTTCGGCGAGGCTTCTCGCTCGCGCGAGATCTTTGCCCCACACGGATCCGGCCAACCCATAATCGCTGTCGTTCGCCCTTTTGATCACGTCGTCTTCGTCCCGCCACTTGAGAAGCGGAAGGACGGGGCCGAAGGGTTCCTCTTTTACAACCCGTGAGTCATCCGCCGGATTGTCGACCAGGGTGACCGGGATGAAGTACCCGGGCGCGTCGTCGATTTCGCCTCCCAGCGGAATCGAAGCGCCTGACCTTCGAGTGTCATCGAGAAGATCTCTGAGCTTGTCGTATTGAGGCCTGTTTTGGATCGGGCCAAGCTGGGTGCCTGCTTCAGCGCCATTGCCCACCTTCACCTCTTTCGCGTACGCGATGAGTTCGCTCATGAGTTCGTCATAGATATCCTCATGGACATAGAGCCGTTTGGCGGCCACACAGAACTGCGCACTGTTCGCGAAAGCTCCCCAGAACAGGGGTTCGGCGATTTCCTTCGGATCGACATCTGGCAGGACGATGGCTGGGTCGTTCCCCCCGCATTCGAGGGTGACTCGTTTCATATGCTCCGAAGCGCTGCGCATGACAGCTTTGCCCGTTTCGGTCGAACCCGTAAACGAAATCTTCGCGATATCGGGATGAGCCGTCATCCATTTGCCGAGTTCGTCGCCCCCAGAGACGACGTTGAAGACTCCCGCCGGAAAGATCCCGCGGGCCAGTTCGCCCAATCTGAGGGTGCACAGTGGCGTGAATGGGGATGGCTTCAGGACCATGGTGTTGCCTGCGATCAGGGCGGGCGCGATCTTCCATACCGCCAAGAGGATCGGGAAATTCCAGGGCGTGATTCCTCCGACCACCCCGAGAGGCGTACGGCGAAGGAAGACCGTGTGATCGTCGTTGTCCTCGATGATCTCTTCTTTCAATTCCTGTTCCGAGAGCGCGGTGCACCAGGCTGCCGAGCCTCCGACTTCCCATTCCGCGCCATCCCGTGCTTTGCCCTGCTCGGCCGTGAGAAGAGACATCAAAGCTTCAGCGTTGGCTTCAATGGCTTCGCCGAATTCACGAACCATGCGCTGGCGTTCCGAAACAGGGCGGCGGCTCCAGTCGGGAAATGCGTCTTGTGCCGCCGCAACGGCTTCTTCGAGATGCTCGCGGGCCGCGTCGGGAAACTCTGCGATCACTTCTTCCGTCGCGGGATTGATCGCGTCCAGGGCCATATGAGACGACACCGATCGACCATTGATCGTCATTGTGAAGTCACCATTGAAGTCCGTCATGAGTACTCCTTGTCGTTTCTGGTTTGGGGGGATGTCAATTCAGTCTGCGCTCGAAGTTTTCCACCCTCTAGTCGGAACCATCAGTCGGGGGGCGCTGCGGCGCCTTTAAAAACAAAGAGACTCGCGACGAGGACGAAGACGAGGATCAAGGAAACCGCACCGACATAGATCGCGACCTCTGCTCCCTCGATTGTCCCAGCCAGAATGGCAATAACCACCCCATTATACAGGAGACCGAAGACGCCCAATACGGCCCCGGTGATCTTTGAGCTGACAGAGGACTGCATGAGAGGGCGTGCAACGAGGAGGGCAAGCAAGCTGTAGAGCCAGAAGCCCAGGTAGTCGAAGGATGTGAAGAGTGAGAACGGTACCGAGACATTCAAGATCGGGAGTAGCGCCTGCGCCATGTCGCTCGCCCCCGAACCCGTGGCAATGGCTCCTGCCAACATTGGTATGGTCCACACCGCGATGAACTTGGGGATGAAGAAGGCCACCATGGAAATGGCAACCAACGTGGCAGCAAGGATGGCGCGCAGCGGGTGCGTGCCCGCGATTTGCCACGCAAGCCCTGCGAGGACTCCGGACAGCGAGACCATGGCGATAATCTGGTTGATCCAGCCAAGCATGAAGGGGCCGGAGTTGGCGGACAGCCATGCGGCCCGATCCGAAGCCGTCGCTTCATAACCGCCCGGTACGTCGAGGGGGAAGAAGACCGACACGACCCCGGTGGCCAGAGCGACCGCCGCCGACCAGAAGGCGGCTTGGTTGATCTGCTGACCGAGCGTGTTCGAAGTGCCCATGCTCACTGAGAAAAACTCCTTTGATGGGTTGGGCGAATTCTGAGCCCGCCTCTATGGAGTCCTCGGAGGGGCTTAACTACTCGTGATGGTATCGAGGTAGGTAAGGAGCAATTCTCGTTCGGACTTCTTGATGTTCTTCGCTCGAGGATCCCAGGCCAAAAAGAGTGAGGAGGATTCCAGTAGCACCATGAACACACGCGCATGCACGCGCGGGGTGGGGATATCCTCGTCGATCAAGGCTTTTTCAACGATGTCGAGGTAGTATCCGTAGATCTCGCCCAGCAAGTCGTGCATGATGGGTTCGACCAGCGCCATGGCCCAGAGTTGTGGGAAGAGCCTGTCCGAATTCAACACATCACCCGGTTCGTCGTCTAGAATGATCCGGACGATGTCAGCCAGTTTCAGGTGAGCCCCTGGTTCGTTGAGACCGGCAACCGATTCAAAATATTGGTGCGAGATATAGTCGGCAACGCCTCGAAGCAGGTCCTGCCAGGTCGGGAAGTGATATTGAAGAGCACCCAGTTTCAGCCCGCTCGCACGTGCCACCGCCCTCATGCTGAGGCTGCTGTAGCCCTCTTCCGCAATGATTCCGATGGCTTCTAGAATGATTTGCCTTTTGCGCTCGCTCATCACGTCCTCGGCCCGGTCGGCTGCTTCGGGTTAGCCCAACCAATTTACAGCATGTCAGTCGACATGTAAAATGGAAAGGGCCAGGCGCCTGCACCCAAAAAACCCCATGGATGCGGCCTCACGAGCCTCGAGGGGCAGCTCATCAAACGGAGGCATCATGCGCTCGTCCCCTTTTCGAACGACTTGCAACTCGCGCCGGGCAACGGCCGGGTTGCCAGTCGTCGCTTTCACGCTCGTCGGTCTCATTCTCTCCGGCTGCGGCACGATGTGGGATCGCGTTCGTGAGCAGGAGCGAATGTTCGCGCTCGACTCTGCCCGCACCCAGACCGACCGCGGCCAATGCGCCTCCGCCCTTCGATCGCTGGATCGCGCAGAGGCCAGGATCGATCTGGGCCCCTATGCCCGAGAGGCGACGCTGTCTCGCCAGCGCTGCTATGAGAAGATCGGCCAACAGGAGGCGGCCGCGGCGCACCGCCGACTGATCGACGATTTCTACACGGACCAACCGATGGCATTGCCGGAGCCGGACGGCTCCTCCGTGTTTCGTGTGAAGGCCCTGCCCTCGGACGGGTTCGAGCGTCCGCCGAGCTGGCTCGAAGTCCCTTCGCCCCGCTACACGCCCTACGCCCAACGCTCGAAGATCGTCGGGCGCGTGGTTATCGCCTTTGACCTGAACAAAAACGGCCGCCCGCAGCGAATCCGCGTGCTCGAGATGAACCACCCGTTGCTCGCAAGCTGGGCCATCGAGGCAATCGCCAGCGCCAAGCCCTCCAAGAAAGAGAAGGGTCCCAGCCCGCTGATGCCCGGCGGGCCCTTCGTCACGACCTTCGTCTTCGAGTCGCACTGGGCCAAGGAAGAGCCCACCTCGGAGTTCGACTTCTGACCCGCCATATATAATATATTTTATAATGATTCTTCGAATCGGTGAGCGCCCCCGCTTCGCAGCCAAGCCCGGGAAGCCCGATTCCGTTCAGATTCAGAGGGAGCCTCGAACATCATGCGAAATCTCTTGAGCCTCTTCGTCATCCTGTCAATAACGTCTTGTGCAATGGCTGCCCACTCTGACTCGGAGAACGCGGATCTCCACGCTGCGATCGAAGCGTTCGACCGTGCCTATGCGAACAACGATGTCGAGCGGTATTTCAGCTTCTATGCCGACGATGCGACGGTGTATTTCGGTGGCGCCAGACAGGATATTTCTGCCTACCACGAAATGTGGACCGCGTTGATGAAGGCGGGCGGCGGCGTCGAACTGAACGAGATGTCAAATCTCCAAGTGCAAGTCATGCCCAGCGGTGATGTCGCAATCTCGACATCCTTCATCGATAACCGCACCCGCGCGCCGGATGGAACGAAGACTACGTCGAAAGCGTTCGAGACGGACGTGTGGCAAAAGATCGATGGCCAGTGGAAGATCATCAGCCTGCACCACAGCGAGATTCCAGCAGAAGAGTAGAGCTGGGAAGGAAAACGATGACCAAATCGCGACAGGAAGAGCCAGTGATTGACGAGGACGTGGACACTGAAACCCACGACAACGAACTCGGCATGGGCAAGCCGATCGAGCGCCGCGATTTTCTGCAGGGCGCTGCAATGACGCTTGTAGCGGCCGCTGGAGGGCTGGTTCCAGACCTGGCCTTGGGCGCGGGGGTGGACGCGGGGGTGGACGCGGGGGTGGACGCGGGGACGGACGCGGGGGTAGACGCGATCAGCCCAGCACAGGATCAGCCGGGCTACTACCCCCCCACTCGAACCGGTATGCGCGGCAGCCATCCCGGTTCATTCGAGGTTGCCCACGCGATCAAGGACGATCCGGCCTTTCTGACCGAAGCCGAGGACACGGGCGAGCACTTCGATCTGATCGTTGTCGGGGGTGGCATCAGCGGGCTTTCTGCCGCTCACTTCTATCGCAAGGCCGCAGGACCGGACGCGAAGATCCTCATACTCGACAACCACGACGACTTTGGTGGTCACGCCAAGCGCAACGAGTTCCATGTCGATGACAAATTGCTGATCGCGAGCGGCGGAACCGCCTTGATCTCGAGCCCAACCCCCTACAGTCCCGTCGCGGATGGGCTTCTCAAGCATCTCGGCATTCATCCGGAAAAGCTGACCAAAGACACCTACGACAAGGATCGGGACCAAAAGTTCAATCTTGGTGCCGGCGTATTCTTCGACAAGGAAACCTTCGGCGACGACAAGTTGGTTCCGCGAGCTGGCGGCTACCACCCATCCGCGGAAGATACCGCCAAGTTTCTGGCGGCGGGGCGCCGGGG
>CAYMLL010000271.1:6205-10603 GCA_964390645.1 uncultured Planctomycetia bacterium
AAGGACATCCTCTCGATCGAAACCAGCCCCAAAGATTATATGCCTGGCCTTTCGGCCGACGAAAAGAAGGACCGTCTGTCACGCATGAGTTACGCGGACTACCTGCTGAAGGTCGTCCAAGCCAACCCGGCGGTGATTCCCTTTTATCAACGCGCGACGGATTTGTACTGGGGCTGCGGGATCGATGCGATTTCGGCCCTTGATTGCTGGGGCATTGGATTACCCGGCTTCGACGGCCTGAAACTGCCACCCACGGCGACGGCGCGCATGGGTTATACACCCGGCAAGCAGGTGGAAACGGGCGGTTCCTATACCTACACGTTTCCCGACGGCAATGCGTCGATCGCGCGACTCTTGGTGCGCGACTTGATTCCAGCCGCAGTGCCCGGCAACACGGTCGAGGATTCGATCGGTGCCCCAACGGACTACGCCAAGCTGGACCAGGGCGACAAGCCTGTCCGTATCAGACTTTCCAGCACCGCCGCGCATGTGATGAACACCGGTGATGGCAACGTTCAAGTCACGTATCTGCGTGGTGACAAGGCGTACCGGGTCAAGGGCAAACAGAGCGTGCTCGCTTGTTGGAACATGATGATTCCGTTCATTTGTCCAGAACTGCCGCAGCCCCAGAAAGACGCTCTCCGCTCCCTCATCAAGACGCCGTTGGTCATCACGTCGGTGGCGCTGACAAACTGGCGCGCATTCGCGAATTTGGGCGTTGGGTACATTCAATGCCCTGGCGGATACCATGTGAATATCCAACTGGTTCAGTCGATGGATATTGGCGACTATCACAGCGCGAAATCACCGGACGAACCGATCATGATCCAAATGATCCGCACGCCGGCGCAACCTGGCCTCAGCGAACGCAAGCAACATATCGCCGGGCGAAACGAGCTTCTCGCTACGCCCTTCTCGACGTTCGAGCGCGAAATCCGAAGCCAGCTGAATCGGGCCCTCGGCCCCGGCGGATTCGACGCAGCACGTGATATCGCCGGCATTGCGGTGAACCGCTGGCCACACGGATATGCGCCTGAATACAATTCGCTCGTGGATCCTGATGAGGGGCTGCCTCTCACGACGGCGCGAGCCCGTAGAGGTCAGATCGCGATCGCGAATTCAGACAGCGGCGGCGGGGCCTACACCGATATCGCAATCGATCAGGCACATCGCGCAGTGACGGAGTTACTCGAAGACCAAGGCGCCTGACTCCCAACTCTCGGACGCCATTGAATTTCGGCTACACTGTGCGGGTGACTAGGGGAGCTTGGGGCATCGGATTGCTGGCGGCGGGAGCCACGCTCCTCGCGCTCGTCGCAGTTGTTTTCTGGCCGTCGCCGGAGTCTGCGGAACCGGGCCCGGGAACCGATCTGCTCCAACTCGAGCGTGAACGCGGCGCAGCGCCCCGGCCGGGGGCCTCTGCGGAAACCCCGAAGGAGCAACTCGCCTCGCCGTCCGCTCCCTCGCTGCCCTCTGAGCCTGGCTCTCCCTCTGCGTCTTCCTCCGCCCATCTCTCTCGTTCTTCTTCTCCTCCTCCGTCGGCCGAGGTCAAAGGGGAGCGGGAGACAACCCGGGAAGGCGCGGCCCCGCAACTCCGTAAGCTCGGTGTCAAGAAGCGCGCCAATGAGCGCGCCGAGGAGAATGCAGCGTCTTGGGCCGCCGAAGCTCGGCTCATCGATGAGATTGGGATTGAGGCCTACGATGAACTTCTTTATCAGGACGGGAGAAGTAATCGGTCCGAGGTGCACTGGGTGGCTCCTGGTTCCAACGCGGGCCAGGTGGGTATCCAAAAAGGAGACGTGATACTTGCGTATGGTGGTGAGCCGGTCTTTGGACCACTCTCGCTTCGTGAAACCAATCGCCTTTTCCCGCCCGGTGGGGAGATTGTTGTCCAGGTCAATCGGAACGGGGAAATTCTTGAATTTACGATGGGCACCGACAGGGTAAACCGAAAACGTTCGGCCATTGTCAACGGGATGACGCTGTTGCCGATTTCGGTGAAGCCTGATTGATGTCGGCTCTGGAGTGACCCCTCTTCAGCCCGCCCTCTTCGAGCCTGGCCATCGCGAAGCGGAGATCGAGCAAAACCGACGCCGTAGGGGCGTGCCCTACTTTCCAGCCTCAGCCCGCTTCCTGGCCGCCCGCTTCTTCGCCCCCATCGCTTTCGCTCTCTCCTTCGCCCTCTCCCGCGACGCATAGACGCGCTGGACCGCGAGGTCCGACAGTTCGCCCTTTTCCAACCAGACGCGCGCCGCATCGGGATCTCGATGTATCCAGGCTTGGGCGACCTTCTCCAGCGTCTCGTTTCGCTTAACTTCGTCGTCGATGCGAGCGGCCCAGGGAATGGCCGCCTCAGGGTCCTCACGGGCCGTGCTACGGGCGTAGATTGCAACCACCGGATCGAGGGACGAGTCGAGTTCCTGTTCGTACAGCCAAGCTCGGGCCGCCTCGCGGTCCGTATTCAACCAGGTGCGATAGCCCTCCTCGAACGCCCTGGCCACATCCGCGGAGCCGGGGTCGGGGAGACCGCGCAGCCACTCCATGGCAGATTGTCCGTCCTGCTCACACCACTTCTGGCTGACCGCCCGCGTCAGACCGACTCCCCATTGCCCACCGCGCTGACTCTCCGCCCAAGCGGCTGCCCGAATCGGATCGACCCCGGCGACCGCGCCCGCAACCCGGCGAAAGGCGAGCTGCTTGAAATCCCCCGCAGCGTCGCCGGATAGGGCCTCTGCCCAGCGAATCGTTTCCTCGACGCCGTCACGCCGGACCTTAGCGACGGCGAGCCCGGTGAGCGCGATCTGACGACTCACGTCCGACTTCAACGCAATCAGATACTCCTCCACGCCGAGCGCGCCGGAGGCGTTCCACCCCTGCACGAGGGCGCTGATGATCTGGCTCGAGTCTTGCGGGCGTGCCGAAAGCACCTCGATCTCCCGGCTAGCGAAGAGCGGCGCTCGAGTCGCCCAGGACTGAACGAGTGCTGTCATAATAACCGGGTTGCCCTGGCGCCGGCTCTTACGAAGCCAGTTGAACGCGCCCTCAGGGTCGTAGCGAACCCACCAATCGATGAGCAGGGCGAGTTCCACCGTCTGGGATCCATCGATTCCGCTCTCGGCCACGATCCACGCCTCATGGACCTCGCCAAGCGCCTCCTCGTCAAAGCCCTGCAGTGCTGTAGCCAGCCGGGCCGCGCGCGCCAGTGGGTCCTCGAGCGACACCGCATCGGCAACGGCAGCAGTCAAGCTGTCGTGTCGGGGTGCGTGGTCGCGCTGCGAACCACTGTCCCCGCAACCCGAGGCGCAAAAAAGAAACGCCAGAGCAGTGAGAACGAAGCCGAGCGGGCCGGCGACCGGCCGATTCATTCGCACGCCGACCATTGCAGCCGCGACGGTCGCTGCCCGTTCGACAGAACGGAAGAAGAGCCCGTCTTGCGTAGATGCATCAGATCGTACTCCGGCTGTTCATGCTTGAATCTCTGACCGCAGAATCGAACGGGGGAAACATACTCGATCGAGATGCTCCTGCCGGAGGCTCAAGTGCCGCGTTCAGGATCTGCTTTCGGGTGTAACGGCACCCGGCCCGCATTCGAACTTAGAACACGGGACCATTGATGCGGTTCGTGGCGAGCGCTCTACGCCCTAACGCGCCGCCGCACGAGCGCCAGGAGACCGATCAGGCCCACCCCCGATGCAAGCATTTGGACCTCACTCGGCTCGGGCACGTTGAGTGTCAGGGTAACGATTTGCCCAATGACGAGGCCACTACTCTCGCCGTGCAGGATTCCGCCGGCGACCATGCTGATATTGCCGACGCCCGCTGGCGTCCGATTGTCCTGTCCCATCCCCGTGATGGTCACAAACGGAGAGGGATACCACGGAAACTTGATGTAGACCGTGCCCGTGGTGAACGGCATGCCCCAGCCGATGGAACTGCTGCCGGCCACGGTCGAGGCGGGGGTCCCCGGGTCGGTAATGATGCTATAAGCCCCGTAGTAGGTGGGAACCATCGGGGGGCTGTTGAAGACCTTGTCTCCGGCGCCTGCGGTCGACGAGCCGTAGTTTGCGTAACCGGGACCGGCCACAATCGTGTTAGTGACCGGATCCCCGTTATTCAACTTGACCTTATAGGTCGGAAGCGTTGCTACCACCGTATACCACGAGAATACTCCGGTGTTGAGGACGCTCATCGTGCCGCCAAATTGCGGCCCCGCCGTGCCCGCCGTGTACTTGATGATGCCAGCGACCGTTCCTTGCGCGCCGCCCGTGAGCACGGTCGTACAAGCCGGATTCGCGGCTGCGCCCGGGCACCAGGAGAAGTTCGCCGGCCGCGAGGTCTTCGTCCCGGGCCCGAAGTTCGCCGACCCGCCATTCGGCGCGTAGGCGGCGAGGCCCGTCG
>CAYMLL010000272.1:0-1574 GCA_964390645.1 uncultured Planctomycetia bacterium
CTGAAATTCGCGTTCGTTGAGGGGGCTATGATTCCGCTTTGGCTGTTGGGAACACGATCGTAATACCAGTCCACCGAAACATCAGAGATCGCTCCAACGTTGTAGTTCTGACCCGCTCGTAAGGTGAAAGAAAAATCTTGGGAGTCCTTCCATGTCGGTTGACCGGCGACGTCGGCGTCAAAAGTGATCGGGGCACTTTCGAAGACAAGTTGATTCGAGGGAGACTCGAAAATCAGAAACTTCAGGGATCCACTCTCGAGCATGCGGTTATAGACACTCATGCCGTGGATCGTCTGCTCAGTCGTAACTTCCAGAAAGGCACCAATGGACCATTCGGGAACTCGTGTTTCCGAGACCAGGCCGCTCGCGTCGAGGGTGTCGAGAGCAAGCGCTCCTTCATTCGACGAGGTGATCGAACCGGAGCCCGTCCAGACCATGCCCTCGCCAGGCGCGGTGACGACACGATCGTGAATCACCAGGCCGCCAGGCGCGGCCAGCTCGACACTGCCGGCGTGGGATAGGACGGAGCCGACGTGCAAGGAGGCGGTGTCTTGAGCGCTCTCACTCTCGAGCGAAAGGTCGATATCACCGTTGCTGGTGACGCTGACCTCGAGCATCCGCTCCGGGTCCGATGTCGATTCGAGATGTCTCAGGGAGCCACGCACACTGACGCGAGGCTCGAGCGAGCTCGCTCCGGGCACGGAGATATCGAGATTCCCCCCGGCAGCGAGCTCCGTGAAGCGGTACTCGACGTCCAGAGACTCGCTCTCGTTGGGATCCTCCGCCGGCTTCAGGGTCAGCGTCGAGTCGCCCCCCGCGCGCACCGAGCCGAATTCGGCGACTTCGTCACGGTTCGGAATCAGGTGATATCGCGTCACCACGAGTTCCAGATCACCGCCGGCCTCGACATTCCAATCCCGGGAGGAGCCCGGATCCGATGTTCCGAACTCGAAGAGCTTGGCGATCTGCGTGGATGTCAACGCCTCGTCATAAATCGAGAATTCGTCGAGCCAGCCACTGAGCCCGGAGGACCACGAGGGATTGTTTCCCAGTCGCCAGGGCTCACCGGTGTCCTGAATCGAGCCGCCAACGAAATCCTCTTCGGCCTTCCGCACACCGTCGAGGTAGATCCGCATCGTCTGCTCCTCGGCGTCGAGCACGGTCGCGAAGTGATGCCAGTGATCCGGCTGGACGAGGTCGGCGGCCGTGTCGGTGACGATCTCCGAGGCGCCGCCTCCGGGGGCCGCGGCGAGGTAAAGGTAACCCCGCCGATTCACCCAGAGGGTGTTCTCCCGGTTCGTGCGACCGTCAACATCGTCGGGCACTCCCCCCTTCCAGTAAAGAGACTGCCACTCCTTGATCGCATGGTACTGCGCGCTGATCTCATCCGCTGACAGGGCGTGGTCGAAGACGGCGACCTCGTCGAGCCAGCCGTCGAGCCCGGACTCGCCCGAGGGACTCTGAGCCAGGAGCCAGTCGCCCGAGGTATCTCGAAGGGCCTCGGCGTCGATATCGAGCAGCTCGCCGGCCTGAACTCCATCGAGGAAGATCGCCATGCGGTTGTTCTCGGGATC
>CAYMLL010000272.1:1674-6893 GCA_964390645.1 uncultured Planctomycetia bacterium
TCTGCTGATCCGGGTCGTCGGCGACCTTGCCGAAGCTGTCCGCGGTACCGTCGAAACGTACGGAGGTGTCGCCGTTGAAGAGCGCGCTCGGCTCGCCGAGCCGGACTTCGTCACCATAAAGCCCGAAGTTCTGGTTCCCCGAGGCGTCGCCGAAGCGCCTGTCGGAGCTCTCCCCCAGTCGCCAGTAGGCCGAGGGCTCGTCTGCCAGGACCGCTCTGGAGTGAACCGAGCCGTCCATCCGGAACCAGCCGGTGACCGTCTGGGCATGAGACGTGTAGAGAGCCGAGTTGTCGGGGATCTCGGCGTAGCTGCTGCCCTTGCCCGAGAAGCGGACCGCGGAGCCGTACCGGCCTTCTTCCCCGAGCGTGACCTCGTGGTAGCTGCCGTCGATGCCCCGATCGAGGGAATCGTACATCGTCTTGCCGCCTCGTTCGTCGAGATGCCACGCCGCGACGGCCGGAGGCCCCAGAAGCGCGTATTGCTCCGCGATGTACTGCGCGCTGAGCGCGCTGTCGTAAACCGCGATCTCATCGAGCCAGCCCTTGAACTCCGATCCACCGGAGGGATTCCGCCCCAATCTCCACGAGTCACCGAGCTTCCGAACGCCGCCCGAGAAGCTCGCGGTGCCCTCCTCCTCTCCGTCGAGGTAGAGCGTCATCTTGCCGATGCCCGCGTCCGCGTCCGCGTCCAAGACCGTGGCGAAGTGGTACCAGCGGCCAGGCTTGATGAGACCGTCGCCCGTGCTGATCGTGGACTGTGCGCTGACATCCAAGGGAGTGGCGGCCAGATGCAAGCCACCCGCCTTGGTGATCCAGAACGTGTTCTGCCGGTTGTCGCCGGTACCGTTGGCGTAGTCCGTCGGACCGCCCGCGGCCGTGCCCTTGAAATACACCGACTGGTAGTCCGAGCCACCGGCGAGATCCTCGACCTTGAGCCAGCCCGTCACGCTCTGGGAGCCGCCGGGGTCGGTCATCCCGGAGCTGTCCGGAATGGTCGCGAAGCCCCCCGAGCTGTTGTCGAAGAACGCCGCTCCGTCGAAGACATCGATCGCGGCTTCTTCGCCGAGAGTGACTCCCGAGCCGTAGGACCCATCGTTGCCTTGACCGGAGGAGTCGAGCACCGAGCTCACGCCGACCTCGCCGAGTCGCCAGTAAGCCACGGGCGATTCGAGGCGCACGTGCCGGGCGTACGTGTCGAGGAAGGTGCTCTCGACCTCCACGGGGATGGAAGTCTGGCCCAGGTGACCGCCATCGGCACGCAAGTCGAGGCCTTGCGAGCGAATCGACGCGAGGCCCACGCGCTGGGGCCACTCCTGCCAGATGTCACCCGACGCGCTGGAGACCTCGACATGTCCGTAGCCCGCATCGATGAAACCCGCGAGAATCAGGCCCGGACCGGGGAGGGAGTCATCGGCGAAGGTGTTGCTGACGGTGATATCCGACAGACCGCTCGGTTGATCGAGCTCATCGCGGGGCTGCCAGTCAGCTTTTTCTTCCGCATCGACCTGGACGACGCCATCGAGTCCTCCCGAGATCGAGCCTGCTGCGGAGCGAATGCCGAGAATTCTCATCGGGGATCGGGATTCATTGATCAGCTCGACCGCCGGGCTGCTCCGGAAAGCTCCCTTGCCGGAGATCCGTGTCTCTGTCGACGCACTGAGAGACTCTGCACCTGCATCCTTGTCGCCGCCGCCGTCCGAGACGGTGTCGATCTTTGGGGAGTCGAAGCGCACGAGATTGCTCGCGGACTCCAGAGAGAAGGTGATCGGATCGACGCTGATTTCCCGGCTCGGATCGTACAGATGCCCCAGCGAGAACGCGTCATTGCTGAGCGTCACCCCATCGAGCTCCTCGACTTTTCCCTGTCCGTTATCCTGGAGGGAGACAAGCAGATTCTTCTCCATGCGCAGGAAGACGTCGGCGTCCCAGGTGATCTTGCTCGTGGGATCAAAAGAGCCGGCCTTTTCGAGGTGATCCTCTCGATTCGGTCCGTGGTCTCTGTCTGTACGCGGATTGCGCTCGTAGGTGATCTCCTGAAACTTGTTGCTCACCGTCAGATTCTCGGCGCGAACCCGCGCGCCCACGTCGGCCTTCACCAGCGAGAGGCCCTCGAAGGTCGACTCGGTTCTCGAACGAGAGGCCGACATGATGCGGTGAGTTCTCGATTCCGATTTCACCGAGACATCTCTTTGCACGGTCGAGAGCGAGACATCGTCCAGGGCGTCCAGATACGCGCCGTCCTCGAGTGAGACCTCGAGCGCGAACTCGAAGATCGCGTTCGCCTCGGCCTTCTGCGGCATCACCATGCCGCCGCCCTCGACCGTCGCCTTCGAGGAAGCCTCGATGTCGTGAGCCACGGCGTTCAGCTCGATGTTCCTGGCTCGCACGGAAGCGTCGGCGATCGTGACGGAGGTCGTCGCCTTGTTGCCATTGTCAGTCTTCCCGACACGAACCCCCTGATCGGAGCGCACATCGAGATCATTCTCGTGCCAGTTGGCCTTCGCTTCTCCCACCAGGCCCGAAGCCTTGGCGTAGGAGTCGGTCTCGTCGGTGAAGCGGCTGGTCGCCTCGATCGTCACTCTCTCACCGGCCCGCACATCTGCGCCGGCGCTCAAGCCGACCTTCGAGACGTAGTCATGATAGACGCTGGACCAGGAGTTGTTCAGAGGAACGAGCCCGCCACCACGAGTTTCCGCTTTCGCGACCAGATTGTCGTTGGTGTGCGACTGGATCAG
The DNA here is from genome assembly GCA_964390645.1 of uncultured Planctomycetia bacterium. Taxonomy (GTDB): domain Bacteria; phylum Planctomycetota; class UBA8108; order UBA8108; family UBA8108; genus CAYMLL01. The sequence goes on from CAYMLL010000272.1 coordinate 4,409, forward strand.
CACGTCGGTCGCCGCGTCGATGCTACCCTGGACACTGACGCTGCTCGACTCCACGGCGGTCACTTCAGCCGTCGAGTTGCCGCTCTCGAGAATAAGACCGACGAACTGATTCTGAGAGACCGTTTCAGCATTGGCGTGAGCGGTGGAGAAGACATAGACGTTGTCGGCCTCGATCTTCGACTGCTTGCCCAGGCTGACGCTGATCGTGGGCTTCGCCTCGGCGAAGCTCCGCGGCACGCCGACTCCGAGGATTCCCCCGCCTCCGCCCGTGGTCACGGCCCGCGCCTTGCCCTCTCGCAGCTGAAACGGAAAGGACCAGCCGTCCTCGATCTTCTCGAGCGTCTGACGTCCGGAGCCCACGCTCGTCAGATCGATGATCAGGCGCTGACGACCGGCCCCCGCCCCGGTCAGGTCGATGCCCTCCTTGCCGATGGTGCTGCCCTCACCGAGGGAAGCTCCGCTCGGAAAGTCCGTCCCCGACAGAGCCACGGCCTGTCCCGCGGCCGCCTGCTCGCTGGTGTAAGCCAGCTGGAATCGGTCCTCGCTGTCTCGAATCACGTAATACGTCTGGCCGTCCACGAGACCGGCGATGGGCTGCTTCTCGACTTCCGTCAAGAAGTGGGAAATGGTATCGAGCTTGTTCGAGGCATCGATCGGGACCTCGTTCGTGAGCCCGGGATCGCTGTACAAGGAGTAGGTCTCGCCGTCCTCGCCGTCCTCGCCGTCCCCCCGGAACTTGACGTAATACCTGGAGCCCGCCGACAGGCCATCGATGAGCTGATTGCTCGACGCCCCGATCCAGGCCTCCTCCACAGCCGACATCCGCTCGAATTCAGCGAGCACCAGCGCGGTATCTTCCTCCGACTCGATCGTCGCCAGCCACCCGCCCTTCTGCTCGGCATCCACCTTAGCCTCGGAGAAACTGAAGCGCTGGGGCCGGGTGATGTAGGTGAAGACTCTCGACTCCCACAGGAGGTAGTACTCGTTCCCGTCGTTCACATCGTTCCACTTCCCATCGCTGCGCAACATGAGCTGGGATTCGTTGTGCCCGAAGCCGTCGTCGTTGGGCTCGCCACTGGCCCAGTGGACGGGATAGTTCTCCTGATCACCGTGCTTGCCGCCGGTCCAGAATCGCTCCTCTCCCTCGGGACTCGCTGCGTCCCACACCCAGTGGTCGTGGCGATGTCTGTCCGATCCGCCGAGGTAGGTCTCCCGACCGTCCGCCAGCGCGACGGCCGCCTCCTGCTCGGAATCGTCACTGATCGTCGCGGGCCACTTGTACTTCCTGTCCTCATCCGTGTAGGCCGTGGAGTTCACGTGGTCACCCCAGCTGCCCTTCGCGTCAGACATCTTGAATTGTGGACGCTCCAGAAGATAACCGGGAAGACGATCCTCGGGGTTCCGGTCATTCCACGCCCCGCTGAACGAGTAAATCGCCGAGTAGCTCTCCGACTCGTTCGTGTTGTTCGGCTCGCCGTCATTCCAGTTCGTGTAAGCGAAGGCGATTCCGTCCGCGCCGCCGGACCAAAAGGGCTCGGGATCCTGCGCATCGGGACCGGTGATCCACAACCAGTCGCCCTGGCTCACCGTCGCGGAGTAGATGACCTCCTCGCCGTCAATCAGAAGCGCCTCGGCACCGCTGGAGTTGTCATTCTGTGGCGCGACGGTGTTCGCGCCGGAGTCGACGTTGCCACTGGAGAACTGAAGCGCCGGAGCCGCTCGGTAGGTCACCGGCTGGCCGGTGACGAAGCCGTGATCCTCGATCGAGATGTACGAGTCCGACGACACGTCGCTCCCACTGAACTCATGGGGAGAGTCGGGGGGCTGGTCCGGGTCGTAGAGCTTGACCGTCGAGCTGTCCAGGACCCGAACGGCATAGGTCTCGTCTTCGACCAGGCCACCGATCGCCTCGACCCCGGGGCGGTACACGACCTGGTCAGCCGGCTGGAAGTTCGTGTAGGCGTCCGCCGTCGGCCCGCCGAAGGTGCCCCCTTCCCAGAAGACCTCGCCGGAATCCAGCCACTTCCAGGTGCCCTCTTCTTCTGCATCCGAGGCGCCGAGCCAGAAGCTGAGCTCCTCCGTCTCGCCCAGGCCCGCCACGCTCTCGAAAATCTCCAGCTCTTGACTGTGCGAGTGGATCTCCGCGAGACGCCCCCCTCGAGCAACGGCATCGACACGGGCTTGCTCGAAGGTGAACTCCCCCTCGATGATTTGGAAAGACGACGAGTCCCATGTCGAATTCGGAGACTCCAGCACGAAGTAGTCCCGCGTCCCGCCCGTGGTGAAGTCGTTCCACATGCCGTCGCTGTAGATCGCGGCGTAGTCCTCGCCAGGCGGGTAGTCGTTCGGCTCGTCCGTTTGCCAGTTTTCGTAGACACCGTCGATGGGGTCGCCTTGCGACCAGAACAGCTGATCGTCATCCGGGTCCGTGACCCAGCGCCACTCACCCTCCGCCGCGGCGTCGGAGCCACCGATCCAGGCCTCC
>CAYMLL010000272.1:6993-10590 GCA_964390645.1 uncultured Planctomycetia bacterium
CTGTGACGACATAGTACGTGGTGCCGTCGTAGAGACCGCCGATGGAGCGGGTGCGGTCCTCATCGCTCGAAGGCGGCACCATGTATCGAACTTCTTGCCCCTGCCCGAAAGGCAAGGGGTCGGTGCTCACCTGGATCGTGCTGTTTTCCAGGTCCACGTCGCTTTGCGGATTGAACGAGAAGCTCTCCAGGAGGGGAGCAGTCCGCACGGTGAGCGCCAGCGCATCTTCGCCGAACTCGCCGCCATCGTTCGGAGACAGCGCGTGAAGGTAGTGGGGATGCTTGAAAGTGAGCGCGTCGTTGACGAGATCGACGGAGTCCGCCTCCGCGTACTCGACGACGAAATACTCGAGCGTGAAACCGTTCGACAGGTCGTTCCAGTCGCCCGTTTCGCGAATCGCGCCGAAGTCCTCATCGCCACCAACGCCATCGTCGTTATTCGGCTCACCGTGCCCCCAGTTGCTGTAAGCTCCGCCGACGGCCGCGCCACTCTGCCAGAAGACCTCGCCACTCTCGGGGCTCGAATCCCATTCCCAGGCGCCTTCGGACTGCGAGTCGGTCGCGCCGATCCACGCCTGACCGACCCAGCCGTCGTGAATGCTCATCAGCTGGCTGCTGATCGCGTCGTTCTCCTGCGCCGAGGAGATGCTCGCCAGCCACCCCCCGGACTGGTACGCGAGGCTCGCAGCCTCGGACCAGGTGACGCCGCCGTCGGCATAGATGAGCGCGAATCGAGAGCTGGGCGGCTTCGGGCTCACCACCACCGAGCCCAGACTTACAACCTCTGAATTCACCGGAATGATCCGGTACTTCGAGCCGGGAGTCAGCCCGCCGATGGGCTCTTCCTGACCCGGCTCGTATTCGACCAGGGCCCCCAGGCCGAATCCATGCTCATCCTCGAAGCTGATCGTGTCGTTCTCGGGGTGCACTTCCGTCCCGGCATCGAACTCGCCGTCTCCCGGGTTGAGAGCCTTGCCACCGACGGCCTCGACCGTGATGTTGCCCTGCGAGGTCAAGGTCGCCTCGCCGACATTCACCGTCACCGTCGGCTCAACCGTCGCCCTGGCATCGTTGAGCGCGATGGTGATCCCGCCGACGTTCAGACCTTTCTCGTCGCCACCCTCATCGCTATCCTCATCGACACCAAACAGGGCTTCCGCCTGACTCGTCGAGGTCGAGCGCACGTAGATCTCCACCTCTCCCGCGACGTTCGCGCCGTCGGTGATCTTGCTGCTGACGATCGGCTTGGCGTTCGCGTCGATGTTGGCGACATTCGTCGAGAGCACGCCTCCGTCGCCGCTGCGAAGTCGCGTCGACGCGAGATCGTTCGAGAGCGCCGAGACCCCGACCCGGGCCGCGTTGATGCTGCCGCCCTCGACGGCCGCGGTCACGGTCGGCGATGTGGTCACTTCTTGATCGACAACGTCTACCGCGATGGCCCCCACCACAGTCGACCGCACTTCCGACTTGGCTTCAACCGACGACGAAGCCGAGACGAGCACCACACCCAGGGGCGCCTCGATGTCGCTCGAACCGGTGATCTTGGCGGAGACCTCGGCGCCATCATCGTAACTGGCGTCGAGAATCGACGTGCCGATGGCGACCCCGATCGCCACGGCCACCGAGACCGTCTCGATACTCGGGTTCAACTTCGACTGAGAGACGCTCTCGAGGGCCAAGCCCAACCCTTCGGTCGAAACCACCCGGCTGTTGTCGATCGAGGTCGTGACATCGTTTCCGTTGGTCGTCGTGGATTTCGGCACCGCCACCGATCCGGCGAAGACGCTCGCGCTGGCACCGATCGCCTTGACCTCGCTCTCTACCTCCGTGCGGTCGAGGGCCCGAAGCTGGATATCCCTGGTCGCCACGACCTCGCTGTCCGAGACCTCGGCACCGATGTTGATCTTGCTGCTGATATCGGAAACGGAGCCCGCCGCAGCAACGGCGACGCTATTCCAGATCGAACCGCTGAATGACGCTGAAAAGGCCAGTGCCGGTGCCGTGGCGCGCGCGGTGGGCAGGTACTCGGAATCCGCGTCGCTTCCCTGCCTCTCGCGCGCTTCGGCCGCTGCCCTCAGGAGAACGTCGCCCCCCACCTCGACAAGGGCGCCGTCCATGATCTTCGCCTGCACCTCTCCGTCGATTTCCGCCCGCGCCACCGAGACTCCCACCGCGACGGCGATCGCCACCGATCCGCCGCCCGCAACGGCAACGTCGACGGATCGGGCGGTGCTCTCGGAGACGGCCTGCGAAAGGGCTTGCTGCCGGAGATCGCCCCCGGCAGTCACCCAGGCGTGATCGATGAGGACCTCGACCTTGTTGCCCGGTTCGTAGGTGTTCTTCGAGACGACGCTGGCGGAGTTGAGATTCACCGATGTTCCGGAAGAATAACTGAGAGCCACGCCCGCCGATTCTGCATTGACGGACAGCCGACTGAGATCCGTGGCCTCCAAAACAACGTCTTGATCCGCGGAGACCTGGCGCGTCGTGCCCGGGCTCGTCTCCTTGATCACGGCGCGGATCTCGTTCTCGAGCTCGTTGCGAGAGTCCGCGTGCGTGAGATTCACGGTCACGTTGCTCGCGCTACCGCCGGTCTTCACCGCGACATCGAGCTGCGCCGCGATCACGAGAGCCTCGATCGTTCGATCGTCGCTCGCCTCGTTCCCGAAGACGGCCTCGAGCTGGAGATCTTCCTGGGCATCAACACTGCTGTCCCGCAGTCGAGCTTCGACCTTGTCATGGATGACATTGCGGGCGAATGAGCCCACGAAGCCGATGGTGACAGTCTGGCCAATACTGATCTGCGCGGAAGCGCTGACGGCTTGCGTCGAGACCACGGGATCCGCGGAGGCGAACAAGCTGACGCCCTTGACCGACTCGATGCTCGCTTCTTCGATGAGGGCCGAGACCGCGTGCTCGATCTCGTTGGATGAGTAAGACACGCCGACCGACAGGTCGACAAGGGTATCCGAGTAGTCGAAGACGAAGTCTATGGTATCGACGATGGCGGTGATGGTGGCTTCCTCGACGGCCGGGTCGTCACCGGGACCGTAGTCCGTCGCGCTGAGCGAAAGCGAGCCGTCCCAACCAAAGCTCAGTGTGCTGTGGTTGATCTTCGCCATGTTCCGCGACCCCGGCGCGATACTGTTGATCGCCGCCGAGCCGACCCCGTCGATTTGCAGGAAGCTGCCGAAGCCGGAATCCCCGCCCCGCTTCTTCTGGGCGACCATGACCCCCACCCCGACCGCCACCGAGACGGATCGCAAGTCCGGCTGGAAGTGGCTCCGCAACGAGACATCGCCGCTGGCGTTGATCTCCGCCTGGTTGATCAGAGCCGAGCAGACACTGCCCTCGGTGAGCTCGTTCAGGCTGAAGGCGAGCCCTACCTGGAGCGACACCTTTGGCGCGTCAAGCGATATGCTGAGGACACCCTCTCCGGCGGCAGCCTTGAGACGAGACTTATCCTCCGCAACAAGATCGAGGGTTTCGACACTCGCGATTTGAACCTGAGGGTTCGTGTTGCCGTCGTCGACCGAGCCGATGCGAGCGAAGATCTCGCTGGTGACGTGGTTGATCGCTATCGCGCCAACGGCGTCGA
>CAYMLL010000273.1:0-6857 GCA_964390645.1 uncultured Planctomycetia bacterium
GCCGCCGGGCCGGTGGCGCCGTGGCGCCATCGACCGCTCACCGGCGGTGATTGAGGTGCACGGACGCGGTGTGTCATAATCGCCGCCTCACCTCGAACACGGGAGCGGGCCTTGCCGAGCGAGCACTGGATCGAGCTGAGCGCCCTCGGGCTCTACCTCGCCACGCTGCTCTGGATCGGGGTCCGGAGCGCCCGACAGGTCCGCTCGTCGCTCGACTACACGCTGGCGGGGCGGAGCGTCGGGTGGACCATCGTCCTGGCGACGACCGCGGCGACGATGATCGGCGGCGGATCATCGGTGGGTGCCGTCGGCAAGGTGTTCGAGACGGGGATTCCGTACATCGTCGTCACCTGCGCCTGGCACCTGCAGCTCGTCTTCACCGGGCTCTTCGTCGCGCCGCGGCTACGCAGGCTCGACCTGATCACGGTCGGCGACTACTTCGAGCTCCGGTTCGGTCGTGTCGCCCGCGGGCTCGCGGTCTTCAACTGCTCGATCTTCCTCATCGGCGCGCTCGCGGCTCAGCTCGTCGCGATGGGCACCATCGCTCAGAACGTGCTGGGGATCGACTACACCTGGGCGCTGATCGTCGGCTCCGCCGTGACGATCTTCTACTCGACGGCCGGCGGCATCCGCGCGGTCGTGAAGACCGATGTCATCCAGTTCGTCATCCTCGTCGTCGGGCTCGGCACCGCGGCGGCGATCCTCTTCTCGCGTCACGGCGGGTTCGAGGGCTTTCACGACAAACTCGGTCCGGCGCCGTTTCGGCTCACGAGCGAGGACTGGCCGGTCTGGAAGACGATCAGCCTCTTCGTCGCCTTCCTGCTCGGCGAGACCTTCGTGCCACCCTACGTGACGAGGACCTTTATCGCGAAGGGGCCCGCTCAGGCGAAGTGGGGCATCGCGGGCGCCGGCATCTTTCTGCTGGTCTTCCTGCCCGTGACGACCTTCGTGCTCGGGCTCGCGGCTCGACTCGAGCCGGCGGTCGGGGAGGCCGTCGATGGAGACGCGCAGCGCGTCTTCCCGGAGCTGATCCGCTCGGCGTTCCACCCCGTGTTCGCGGGCGTCGTGCTCGCAGCGCTCGTCGCAGCGGTGATGTCCTCGGCCGACAGCTGCCTCAACTGCGGCGCCACGATCGTCATGGAGGATCTCTACCGCCGCTACCTGCGATCCGACGCGAGCGACGCGGCGTTGCTTCGCGTGGCACGACTGGCGACGGCGGTCTTCGGCGTCGCGGCGGCGCTCTTGGCCTGGCTCGTTCCCAGCATCGTCGACCTCCTCGTCTTCGTCTACGAGTTCTGGGCGCCGGGGATGATCGTGCCTTTCCTGGTCGGCATCTTCTGGTACCGTGAGGATCGGGTACCGGCGGTGCTCGTCTCGATGTTCGCCGGCATGGGCACCACGGTCGTGTGGCTGCTCCTCGAGAAGCCGTACGATGTGAGCGCCGCGATGTCGGGATTCGCCGTCGCGGTGATCGCGTTCCTCGTCGCTCTGCCGTTCGGCCGCGACGGTGTCGACCCACGAACCGAGAGCTGAGGCGCGAGTCGAGTTGCAGGTCGATACGGAACGATGGGAGACCGCGGGCGACCATGGCGCATCGCCGACCTCGGGTATTCGCTACCGCTTTCGCGAAGGTGACACGGTATGGAGCATCTGCACCGCTGACACGTCGCCGGGCGATGCGGTTCTGGAAGGACGCGACGTGGGCGCGGGGTTGCAGCAGTTCTGGGCATGTCCGGTCCCCGCCACCATCGAGGAGTCGCCCGATGTCCGCTTCGGGGCTTTCCCGCGTGACGATCCGCTTCTCGTCTCGGTGCTCGAGCACGCGCGCGATCAGCTGAAGGTCGAGCGACTGTCGCTCTACACGCAGAAGGCAGGCGATCTGGTGCTCGAGTCGTTCGACATCGAGTCGATGATCCACGCGGCATCCACCGCGCGAACGTCGACGCTGCTACCGCGCATCGCGCTCGACCTTCACCTCGCCAGGTTCGACTCCGTCGCGCGTCGAACGTGGATCGAGGGACACTCCGTGTTCCTCGTGCGCCACGACGGTGCTGCGCAGGTGTTCGTCACGCGAGAGGAGGTCGGCGAGGGCTGGGTCGAGATGCTCGCCGAGGCGCTCGAGAACCTCGACGGCCTGATGAAGAGCAGCACGAACGCGAACGGAAACGGCCCGCCGGGCGAAGCGACCATCGGCGTCTTCGAGGGGCACACCGTCGTGTCCTCGTTTCCGTTAGTCAGCGGCTTTGACGAGATCTGTCACGCCTACCTCGGCGGCGAGTTTCTCTTCGGCATGCCGGAGACCGGGACCTTCGTCTTCTTTCGAGAGTCGGAGCTCGAGAAGATGAAGAGGCAGCTGCGCGAGTCCTTCCTCGAGGCCACACATCCGGTGTCGCCCCATGTCTACGGCGTGAAGGACGGCGTCGTGCGTATCGTGCTCGCCCAGTAGCCGAGCTCTCAGAGCTTTCGGCGCCGCGTCTCGCCGTGCGTCTTGCGCTTCTTCGCGACGCGCAGGCCGACGAAGTCCGCCGGAACCTCTCGAGACGGCCGTCGCGCGTCCGGAGAGTGAATCGCGCACCCGCCGCGAGGGACGAGTGTGCCGTTCTTGTCGACGACGATCTCCGCCGCGTTGCCCGCCACGTCGAAGACGAGCGACTTCACGTCACCGCTGCGTAAGGTGCCGGGACGACACGATCCGACTCGCATCAGCACCTTCGCGATCGGGAGCTCTCGAATCTTCGTCGAGATTCGTTTCTCGTCGGGCGGCGCCGGCGCGAAGCCGACCCAGTAGTCGAGGGTGTTCTCCGAGGGGCCGGCTGACTTGCCGAGCTTCTCGAACTCCTTCGTCGTCAGCAGCCGCCACCCCTCGCCGGTCTCGCGTTGCAGCCAGTTGACGTAGGCCTTCGCGTCGTCGCCGGTGATGCCGGTCGCCGGGTGGTCCGGGGACGCGCGCAGACTCTCGTGGACCGCTCGGGAGAGATCCGGGTCGAAGGCTCGCCACTGTGCGACGGTCACCTCGAAGCGTCCCACGTCGAGGTCCCCGAAGGGGACCGTCTCGGGGACGAGGTGCCCGTGACTCTCCACGCCGAGCCGTGGACCGACGCGAGCCAGGCCCTCGATGCGCCGTGCAAGATCGAGCGGCGAGCCCTCGGGCACGACATCGCGCGCCTTCTCGGTCTCGAAGAGGTGGCGGTCGAACCACCGCAGCTCCTCCTCGAGCTTGCGACGCTGGTGGCTCAGCTTGCGGAGGCCGTGGGGCTCGCCCGGGAAGAGCAGGAAGCGCACCGGCGCCTTGCCGATCGAATGCAGTGCGCGGTACCACTCCCACCCCTGGCTCGTCGGTACGGCGCGGTCCTCGGTGCCGAAGAAGATGATCGTCGGCGTCGTGACGCGCTCGGCGTGAAAGAGCGGCGACTTCTTCAGGTAGAGGTCGGGCAGCTTCCACGGCGGACCGCCGAGGTAGTAGTCGTCGAAGACTCCGCCGAAGGAGCAGTTGCCGTAGTCGCTCGTCCAGTTGACATCGCCGGCGCCGGGAGCGCAGGCGCGGAAGCGGAAGTCGTGGGACGGCGCGTAGATATGCGCCAGAGTGAGGCATGCGATCGAGAGGATCGCGCCGTTGGACCAGCCGACCAGCCCCAGCCGGTCGGCGTCGACCTTGCCCTCACCGACGAGCATCTCGACTCCCGAAAGGATGTCCTCGACCTCGAGCTCGTAGTAGCGTCCCTTGATCGACTCGCCGAAGGAGAGGCCGTAATCGGAGCTCCCGTGGTAGTTCGTCTTGAGGACGAAGGCGCCTCGCTGCGTGTAGAGATTCGGGCTGTTGGACCAGCGTTCGGTGAATCGATCCGTGTCGGCTGCGTGGGGGCCACCGTGAGTGATGACGACGAGCGGGTGCCGCTTCCCGGGATCGTAATCGTTCGGGTAGTAGACGATTCCCTCCACCTCCTCGTCGAGCGCCCCCTTCCAGCGCACGACCTCCGCGCGCGCGATCCGCTTGCTCGAGAAGCCTCCGTTCGGGCGGTGGACCTCCTTGGACTCCGTCAGCGTCCCCCCTTCGAGGCGCGCGGTGACGATGTGATCCGGGTCGGATGCGCTTCCGGTGACGTAGAGCACGCGGTTCGCATCGCGCGCCTTCGTCAGTGAGAAGATCCTCGGCGCAGACTTGCCGTCGAGAAAGGCGCGCGAGTAGTGGCCGTCCGCCGTGCGCGTGTAGCGCGCCACGCGAGGCCGCGCGCCGTTCGCGAGCGCCGCGATGAAGCCACCCTCCACGGCCTCGAAGATCGAGTGGCGCAGGCCTCGGTCCCAGTCCAGCGGCACGTCGGCGATCTGACCCGTCGCCGCGTCGAGAGACCGCACCAGGGTGATCGCGCCCGAGTCCTCGCCATCGACGCTCGCTTGCGGATAGAGCAGGTAGCAGCCCTTCGAGTCGAGCCGCCACACGGCGGAGTCCGGCTTCGACCTGCGGCCCTTGAAGATCTCGGTGGCCTGGCCGGACCGGAGATCACGGAGGTGGCAGCTCGGAGGCGTCTTGCCCTCCGCCTCGAAGCTCGGGTCGAGATCCCGCCAGGTCACCGCGTAGCGACCGTCCGGGGAACTCGAAAAGGCCGAGACGCGGACGCGATCTCCCAGGACGCGACGGATGTTCCCCGTCGCGAGTTCGAGCCGGAAGAGGCTGCGCAGTCGATCCTCGTGGGCGATCGGATCCTCGACGACGATCGTGTCGTCCTTGCGCTTCTCGAGCTCCCGCTCTCGTGCGCTCGGCCGCTCGCGACCGAGGAAGAGGACCTCGGTCGTTCCGACCTGCTCGTACGAGCCCACACCGTGCGGCACCGCCGTGAGGGGGCGTGGCTCGCCCCCGCCGAGGTCGAGTCGCCAGAGCTGGGGGCCGCTCCGCCCGGCCGGCGGCGCCTTCTCGCCGTCGGGGGGCTTGCGTCCCGAGAGAAAGAGCACCGCCTTGCCGTCGGTCGAGAAGTCGGGTGAGGAGAGTCCGTCCTTGCCGACGGTGAGCGGACGTGACTGGCCGCTCTGGAGGTCCAGCAGCATCAGGCGAGCGATCGCGCGGTCGGACTCGCGGTCGGCCTCGTGGCGCACGAAGAGCGCGGCCCCGCCCGCGCGCCCCCCCGGGCACCCCCCCCGGAAAGACACGGTGAACAACGGCGCCATCGCGCGACAGGGTCCAGCCCCGCGTTCTCTCCTGGTAGACGACGTCGTCTACCGACCAGCGAGAGCCCGTGGCGGCAGCGCTTTCGTCCGCGCAGACGCCGCGTAGCAGGGTGAGCGGGATGAGGGCCAGCAGGGAACGGATACGGTGCCTGCGCTCGTTCATCGTCTCCTCCTCGTCGGATACTCGATGATACGATGAACCCGGGCCGTCGAACGAGCCCCGTCGGGGCGTTCCGAGGCCGCGGTGTCGGGTCTTCGGCCCTGCCCGGCGCTCCCGCGGCCCGGTCCGGTGGCCTCGAGGCCCGGCTGGATCGCCCCGACCGACGCTCAGCCGAGAAACACGCTGACCGGACAGTGGTCGCTTCCCATGACCTCCGGGTGGATCCGCGCGCCGTCGACGCGGTCGAGCAGCCTCCGGTTGACCGTGCCGTAGTCGAGGCGCCAGCCGATGTTCTTCTGGCGCGCGCCCGAGCGGTAGCTCCACCACGAGTACGCGCCTCCGAGGTCGGGGTTGCGTTCGCGGTAGACGTCGTGAAAGCCGGATCTCAGGTAGCGGGACATCCAGGAGCGCTCCGCGGGCAGGAACCCGGGGTTCCCTTCGTTCTCCCGTGGCCGGGCCAGATCGATCGGCTCGTGCGCGATGTTGTAGTCGCCCATCAGCAGCACGTCACGACCCGACTCGACCTGATCGAGGAGGAAGCGGCGTATGGCGCGGCAGAACGCGAGCTTGTACTCGTAGCGAACCTCCTCGACGTCGCTCTTCGGGAAGTACGCGCTGAGGACGACCAGGTCGCCGAAGCGGGCGCGGATGACACGGCCCTCCTTGTCGAACTTCGGCGTCCCGATGCCCTCGACGACCTCGTCGGGCCTCTCGCGCGAGATCACCGCGACTCCGGAGTAGCCCTTTCGCTGACCTGCGGAGTAGGTCGCGTGCCAGCCGGGCGGCTCGGCGATCTCGGGGTCGAGCTGCTCGACGTGGGCCTTGGTCTCCTGCAGGCAGATGATGTCCGCTTCGGGCATCTGGTCCCACGGCAGGAGATCCTTGCGCTGCGCCGCGCGGATCCCGTTGACGTTCCAGCTGTAGCAGCGCATCGGATCACCACGCGGGGGTCTGTCGCTCGCACCTCGTCGATTCACACCACGGCTGCGCGGCGGTGAAGCCACCGCGAGCGTTTGGCGGCTCCGGCGAGCCGGGGCAGCATACCGGAGGTGGCTCGAGGCCATCAAGCGGCGGAACGAGACGGCGTCCCGGATCCGCTGCCCGCGGAGCTTATCGCCGGTCGCATCGGCGCCCCCCGCGACCGTCAGCTCCGGCCCACGACCCGGACCGTTCCGGAGCGTCGCGCGTCACCCGCGCCGACGACGCTGCCGTCGGCGCTGCGGTGCGCGACGTTGACACCTCCGAAGAAGAGGCTGTCGCTCGTGAAGGCGTCGTAGTGCTTCGCCAGCTCGCGTGCGCTGCTCAGGGGCTCGCCCCCTCCGGGAATGCGGTGGCGCTCGGCGCTCAGGACGCCGTTCTCGACGTGGATCCTGCCCGAGTCCACCGCCTCCTGCGGCGACAGCCCGTCGAGCACGAGGGCCTCGAGAACGTGCGAGATCGCCGTGCGGATCCGGTTGGCGCCGCCGGAGCCGAGCGCAGCGAGATTTCCGGCGGCGTCGACGGCGCGCGATGGCGCCATCATCGTCGACAGTCTCGC
>CAYMLL010000273.1:6867-8256 GCA_964390645.1 uncultured Planctomycetia bacterium
TCCCGGTGGGCCTCTTTTTGGGGGTATTGGGCGGGGCGTTGCGGGTGGGCGCGGCGGTCGCGGTGCGCTGCTATTTTGCGGGGGGGGTCGACGACGATCGATGGCGCCATCATCGTCGACAGTCTCGCACCCGGCGAGTAGTGTCCGAAGCCGCCGGGAAAGAGGTCGGACTCACCGAGGAAGTTGTTCATGAAGATGCCGGTCCCGGGGATCGCGAAGCCGTTGCCCTCGCCGTGGCTCACGGTCACCGCCGCGGCGTTGCCGTCGCTGTCCGTGACGCTGATGTGCGTCGTGTTTCCGGGCGAGCGCGGCTCCATCCCGCCGTCCGTGTCTCCGCGGCCCGCGAGGATCTCGTCGACTTGCGAGCGGAAGCGCGCCGCGGCGTCATCCCGATCGAAGATCGCCGCGTCCCGCGCCCGCAGCTCCGAGAAGGCCCGGAAGACGGTCGCGAGGCGTCGGTACCTCGCGGAGGTACCGGGGCGCGTCTCCTGGAGGGCGACGTGATCGAAGAGCGCCAGCGTGTGGGCGATGCTCGGCCCGCCGAACGACGGCGCGGGGTTGGTGTCGATGCGCGCGCCGTGATGGTCGATCCGCAGCGGCTCGCGGAAGACCGGTCGGCAGCTCCGGAGGTCGCCGGGTGTGAGGCGCCCACCGGCCTCCTCGCCGAAGGCCTCTAGCATGGGCTTCTCGATCGCGTCGTGAAGAAAGCCGCCAAGATCGGCGGCACGGCACGCGCCGAGAGCCTCGAGCGTGTCCGCCAGCTCGGGATTGCGGAAGATGGAGCCCGCGGCGAAGAGAGCGCCGTCGGGATCGAGGGCCGTTTCTCGACCCAGCTCGCTCTCTCGCAGGATCTGCTCGAGGTAGACGAAGCACTTCTCCTGGTACGCGTTCATCTCGACGCCGCGGCGCAGCGCGTCGACGGTGGGCGCGACGATGGCGTCCAGCGACAGGCTTCCCCAGCGATCCAGAGCGGCGAGCGCTCCGCCGAGCACGCACGGGACCCCGGCGGTCGCACGACCGATATGGAAGGTCTGGGTGATGCCGGCTTCCGGAAAGAGGACCTCGATGCCGCGGAAGTCATCGTCCCGCTCGTGGGGCGGCGTGGCGATGCGGGACCCGAGACCCGGGGCGTTCGCGAAGAAATCGCAGACCTGCGTCTCCCCGTTCGCGCCGTCGCGGTGGAGCAGCACGCCGCCGCCGGCGAGGCTGGTGATCGCCGGCTCACCGGCCCCGGTGCCGAAGACGGCCGCGATCGCCGCGTCGACGACGTTGCCCCCGGCGCGCAGGATCTCGGCGCCGGCGTCCGCGCAGGCATCGGAGCTGGCCACGATGACGGAGGCTCTCGACATGTCGCCAGGAGTATACACCAACGGTCGAGGGGGCGCGGCG
>CAYMLL010000273.1:8266-10193 GCA_964390645.1 uncultured Planctomycetia bacterium
GTGGCTCCCCACTGGGCCCCTGTTTAACCCACCACGGGGCGCGGCGCGGGGCGGCTTTGCCGGGGCGGCCCCTCGATTCGGTATGCTCTGCGGGTCCTTGCGGAACCAGGAGCCGGCGGAGATCCTCCCGGCGGGCGTCGGGAGCCAGGCCGGCGACGACGACCCTGAGTATCTTCTCGGACCCGCGGCTCCGGCCGGTACCGGGAGCCTGCGATGACCGAGCCGGAGCACGTGACCGTGGACGACAAGCCGATCATCGAGCCGATGGACGAGCACAATCGTGAGCTCGTCGACAACGTGCATCCTCGCGACTGGAAGAACCCGACCGCGAAGGACCGCTACCATCTCGTCGCGATCGGCGCGGGAGCCGGAGGACTCGTCAGCGCCGCGATCGCCGCCGGCGCGGGCGCCAGGGTGGCGCTGATCGAGCGTCGCTTCCTCGGCGGCGACTGCCTCAACGTCGGCTGCGTGCCGTCGAAGGGGATCATCAGCGCGGCGCGGGCCTGGCACGGCGCGCGCCGTGCGGAGGAGGTCTTCGGCGGCCCCGCCGTCGCGTCCGAGGGGGACTTCGGGCGCGTCATGGAGCGCATGAGACGGCTGCGGGCGGGCATCAGCCCGGTCGACAGCGCGCGTCGCTTCAGCGAGCTCGGTGTCGACGTCTTCCTCGGCGAGGGTCGCTTCACCGGTCGAGACAGGATCGAGGTCGGAGGCGACACGCTCGGCTTCCGTCGCGCGATCATCGCGACCGGCGCGCGCGCCGTTGCGCCGCCCTTTCCCGGGCTCGAGGATGTCGGCCACCTCACCAACGAGAGCATCTTCTCCCTCACCGAGCTGCCGCGGCGTCTGACGGTCATCGGAGCGGGCCCGATCGGCTGCGAGCTGGCGCAGTCCTTCGCGCGCTTCGGGTCGCGGGTGACCGTCCTCGACCGAGCTGACCGCGTGCTGCCGCGCGAGGATCCGGACGCCGCGCGGATCGTCCAGCACCGCATGGAGAGTGACGGAGTCCGCTACCTTCCGCGGGTCGAGATTACCCGGGTCGAGCGCAGCGGCGGCGATCGCGTCGTCTTCTACCAGTCCCAGGGTGCGGCCGGGAGCGTCGCGGGCGACGAGATTCTCGTCGCGGTCGGTCGCGCGCCGAACACCGAGGGCCTCGGGCTCGAGGAGGCCGGTGTCGCGCACGACGC
This sequence comes from uncultured Planctomycetia bacterium, assembly GCA_964390645.1. Classification (GTDB taxonomy): domain Bacteria; phylum Planctomycetota; class UBA8108; order UBA8108; family UBA8108; genus CAYMLL01. The sequence goes on from CAYMLL010000273.1 coordinate 9,451, forward strand.
GCACGGAGTGACCGTCGATGACCGCCTGCGCACGACGAACCCGAGGATCTTCGCCGTCGGCGACATCTGCTCGCGGCACAAGTTCACGCACGCGGCCGACGCGCACGCGAAGCTGGCGGTCGCGAACGCGCTCTTCTTCGGTCGCGGGCGAGTCAGCAAGCTGGTCATGCCATGGTGCACGTACACGAGCCCGGAGGTCGCGCACGTCGGCTACCACGAGAGCGACGCTCGCGAGGCCGGACACGAGGTGACGACGATCACGGTGCCGCTGGCCGACAACGACCGCGCGGTTCTCGACGGCGAGAGTGACGGCTTCCTGCGCGTGCACCTGAAGAAGGGAAGCGACCGGCTTCTCGGCGCGACGCTCGTCGCCGCCCACGCCGGCGACATGATCGGCGAGCTGGCGGTCGCCGTGACGCACGGCATCGGGCTGAAGAAGATCGCATCGACGATCCACCCCTACCCGACTCAGGGCGAGATCTTCAGGCGCGCGGCGGGGGAGTACCAGAAGACCCGCGTGACCCCGAGCGTCAGGAGGGTGCTCGACGTCTTCTTCAGGGTCTTCAGGTAGCGCTCCTCTTCACGCTCCACGACACACCGCTGCCCCGGTATGGAAGAAGCGCGGGCGGTCTCCTGCACGTGCGAACGAGAGGAAGCTTCCGATCCGCGCCCTGTCCTCTCTGCGTCGGTGCAGAGACCAGGGGACGGGGGCCCGGCCGTGGGGCGCGCGCCCCGGCCCCCCC
>CAYMLL010000273.1:10203-10566 GCA_964390645.1 uncultured Planctomycetia bacterium
TGTTGCGTTTGTTGGGGTGGCTGCCCGCGCGCGGCCGCGCCCCCCCCCCCCCCCCCGCCGCTGGTGAGCGTTCGAGGTCGGCTGCGGGATCAGATCTCGCAGCTGCCCTCCGGATACTCGCACTCGGCGAGCCCGTCGTCGCTGGTATCCTCGTCGCACGCTGACGGTCCCGGCGGCAGAGGCTCGAAGCCTCCGAGGAACAGCCAGTTGAGAACGGCCACTCCATCGGAGATGTCGACCTCGCCGTCGTCGTTGGTGTCGGCCGCGTCCTCGCATGCCGACGCCTCGCCGCCGATGAAGAGGAACTCGAACAGGAAGACGGCGTCGGTGAGCTCCACCACACCGCTTCCATCCCCGTCACCG
>CAYMLL010000274.1:0-7587 GCA_964390645.1 uncultured Planctomycetia bacterium
GCTTGCCCTGGCAGTACACGGTGCGGCCGAACTCGCCGCCCCAGACGATCAGCGTCTCGTCGAGCAGGCCGCGCTGCGCCAGGTCGCGGATCAGCCCGGCCATCGGCTTGTCGGTCGCGGCGCAGTGCTTGTTGTGGTTTCCCGTGATGCTGCCGTGTGCGTCCCAGTTGTCGTCGCCGTGCCCCCCACCGGAGTACAGCTGCACGAAGCGCACGCCGCGCTCGACGAGCCGCCTCGCCATCAGGCACTGCGTGCCGAAGTACTCGGACGGCTTGCCCCGCTCGATGCCGTAGAGGCGCCTCGTCGACTCGCTCTCCGCCGCGATCTCGAGCGCCTCGGGCGCGGCCGACTGCATGCGGTAGGCGAGCTCGAAGGACTCGATGCGGGCCTCGAGCGCCGTCTCCGCCGGATGGCGATCGCGGTGAGCGCGGTTGAGCTTCGCCGCGTAGTCGAGGAGACGTCGCTGCCGACCGTCGTCCAGACCCGCCGGCCGCCGGAGGTTGAGGATCGGCGTGCCACGCGAGCGCGCCGGCGTTCCCTGGAAGGCGCCGGGAAGGAAGCCGGCCCCCCAGTTCGGCGCTCCCCCGATCGGACCGCCGCGATGGTCGTAGAGGACGACGAAGCCGGGGAGATCCTCGTTGTCGCTGCCGAGCCCGTAGGTGACCCAGGAGCCGAGGCTCGGAAACCCGGTGCGAATCGTCCCGGTGTTGACCTCGAAGAGCGCCGGCGCGTGACTGATCGAGTTCCCGTAGACGCCGCGCAGCATCGCCGTGTGGTCGATGACGCCGGCGAGATGCGGGAAGCGGTCGGACACCCAGTGCCCGCTCTCGCCGTAGCGCTGAAACCCGTACGGCGACGGGTAGAGCCCGCCGCCGCTGCGAGCGCCCTTGGTGTCGACGGACTTGCCCACGGGCTTCCCGGCGAACCGCTTCAGCGCCGGCTTGTGGTCGAAGAGGTCGAGGTGGCTCGGTCCGCCGTACATGAAGAGGAAGATCACGCTCTTGGCGCGCGCGGCGTGGTGCCCTGCCCGCGCGGCGAGCGGCGACAGCGACCCGGTCGCGCGGCTCGCCGAGGCCTCCGGGGAGCCGGACGCCAGCCCCTGACGCGACAGGAGCCCGGCGAGCGCGAGCGAGCCGAAGCCGCCGCCGGCGCGCGACAGCAGCTCGCGACGTGTCTGCAGAGAGGGACCGCTGAACCCGTCAGTCGACATAGATGTACTCGTTGAGCGTGAAGAGGATGCTGCAGAAGCTCTCGATACTCTGACCTCCGCTGCCGAGGAGCTCGACGCCGAGGTCGATCTCCCGCGAAGTCGGCGGGCGAGACAGCGCCAGCCAGTAGGCGTCCTCGACGACGCCGCGAGCGTCCCTGCCAGCGGAACCGGCGACGCGCGCCGCGAAGTGACGCGCCTGGGCGCCGACGAACTCGTTGTTGAGGAGGAGCAGGGCCTGCGTCGCGACGGTGGTCTCCTCACGCCTGCCCTGACTGCGCATCGAGTCGGGGACGTCGAAGGTCTCGAAGAACGGCACGCGCATCGACCGGCGCATGAAGACGTACACGCTGCGGCGCCAGGTCGCCGGTCCGTCCTTGACGTTCGTCGGCCACTTGTTCGTCGAGCCCGTGCCGATCGCGTCGCTCGAGACCCACCGCTTCACGCTTGGCCCGAAGAGCGCGCGGATGAGGGTGCCCGCGGTGTTCATGATCGAGTCGCGCAGGATCTCCGCCTCGAGGCGTCGCGGACGGCGTCGCCAGAGGAGACGGTTGTCGGGATCGATGGTGTGCCGCTCGCCGTCCCACGCCGTGCTCTGCGTGTACACCGCGCTGCTCATGATCAGGCGGTGGATCGGCTTCAGCCGCCACCCGCCCCGGATCAGCCGCACGGCGAGCCAGTCGAGCAGCGCCGGGTGCGTCGGCCGCGCGCCGAGACGCCCGAAGTTGCTGCTCGTGCTCACGAGCCCGACACCGAAGTGATGCTGCCAGAGACGGTTGACGATGACCCGGGCCACCAGCGCGCCGGCGCCGCGGTCGACGTCCGTCAGCCAGCGAGCGAGCCCCGGACGTCCGTCCCCGTCCTTGTCCTCGCGCTTCTTCGCGTTCGACTCGAGCCAGCGCGCGACGTCGCCGTCGGCGGCGCTCAACGCGGCGAGCACCCCGGAGCCGACATCGTCGCCTTTTCTCTCCGTGTCGCCGCGCACCAGCAGCGGGTTCGCGCGCCGACGACCACCGCCCCACGTCAGCGCCTTGACGCCGGAGCCGGAGCGTCCGATCACCAGCTGACGATCGCGAGCGCCCCCCGGGAGGAAGAAGCCGACGAGACGGTAGTAGTCCCGCTGCGCGATCGGGTCGAACTTGTGGTCGTGGCAGCGGGCGCAGCCGATCGTCAACGCCAGGAACGCGGAGCCGGTCGCCGACACGATGTCGTCCATCTTGTCGTACCTGGCCTTCTCCTTGTCGATGCCGTCCACGTTCGTCACGGTGGAGCCGGACGTGATGAACCCGGTGAGCGCCGCCGCGAGGGGATCGTCCGCGCCGATCACGTCGCCCGCCAGCTGCCACCGGACGAAGCGGTCGAACGGCATGTCCTCGTTGAGCGCGCGGATGACCGCGTCGCGGTAGGTCCACGCGCTCGGTCGCTCGTTGTCGCTCTCGTAGCCGTGGCTCTCGCCGAAACGCGCGACGTCGAGCCAGTGACGCCCCCAGCGCTCGCCGTGGTGCGGGCTGTCGAGGAGCCGCGAGATCACCTTCGCGTACGCGTCGGGAGAGTCGGCGGCGACGAACGCCTCGACCTCGCGACGCGTCGGGGCCAGCCCGGTGAGGTCGAAGCAGGCGCGGCGGATCAGCGTGCGCCGATCGGCGGGGGGGTTCGGCGCCACGCCCCTCGCCCCCGCCCTCGCGAGGACGAAGCGATCGACGCCGGTTCGCGCCCACTCGCCGCCCGCCACGGACGGAGGCTCCGTCGGCGCCAGCGGACGGAAGGCCCAGTAGTCCCGCGAGACGATCGGAGCAGGCCCGGGGTCGCCGGGAAGCCCCAGGAAGCAGAGCGCACCGAGAAGCGTGGTCATGAGGCGATCCTCTTCAGCCTCCATTGTGCGGGAGAATCACGCCATCCTCCACGCGCTTTACTGCCTTATCGGATGTTCCGGGCGCCCGGCTGAACCCCGGAGACGCTGTCCCCGACCCACCCGGCGGGGTCAACGCGACGGCCTCCCGGTAGGCGGCGAGCCTCGTCTCGTCGACGCGCGTCTCCTCTCCCCTGTAGACGAGGACCAGAACACGTCGTGCGCCGGCGCGGGGCTTCGGCGGGCTGCGGTGGTTGATTCCACCGTGATGCAGGATGACGTCTCCCGGTGAGACGACCCCCCGCCAGACCTCGAAGGCACCTTCCTCGGGCGGGCTCGCGAGACCGTACGAGTTCCCCGTCACGCCCGACGGCACGTGTGGCAGGATCTCCCGGTGGGATCCGCGCAGGTACTCGACCGCGCCGTTCTCGACCGTGACCTCGTCGAGCGGCACCCAGAGCGTCAGCACGTCCGACGGCTCGAGGCAAAAGTAGGCGTTGTCCTGATGCGAGGGCACGGCGCTGCCGACGCGTGGAGGCTTGGCGAAGGTCTCCACCGACATGCACACCGGAGCGGAGGCGAGAAAGCGCGCGGCGAGCCCGAGGAGCCTGTCGCGCTGCCGCAGGCGCCGGAAGAACCCGTCGTGCCGGTCCATGCGCCAGAGATTGCGGACGGTGCGACCGTCCCGCTCGACGGTGAAGTCGTCGCGCGGCAAGCCGGGAAGCACGTCCCCCTCGTAACGCTCCAGCTCCCCCACGATCTCCGCAACCTCCTGTCGCGGCAGATGGCGGCGCACGTCGACGACGCCGTCGCGGAGGTACCGCGCCTTCAGAGCGTCGTCATCGGTCCTGCTCATCCGGCGCATGCTCCTGGACTCGACTCCTCGACCCATCAGACGCGCGTCTCCAGTGCCGACGCGAGCCCGGCGTACGACTTGTCAGGTAGCTGAAGAGATCCCGGAGCTCGTCGTCGTCGAGCCCGCGGACGATTCCCTCGGGCATCAACGATGTGTCCAGCGCCTCGATGCGCTCGATCCGCTCGCGCGCGACCAGCACCGTCTGGTTGTCGACATCGCGCAGCGTCACCGTCCTCGTGTCCTGCTCGTCGATGAGGCCGGTCATCGTGCGCCCGTCCCGGGTGACGACGAGAAAGCTCGTGAACTCCTCGCGGATCGCCAGGCTCGGGTCGACGATCGCGGGCAGCAGGAAGTCGAGGTTGTCCCGCTCGTAGCCGGTGAGATCGGGACCCGCGTTGCCCCCCTCATCGAAGAGGCCGTGGCACTTCCCGCAGAGCTTCGCGAACTGCTGCTTGCCCCGGGTGGGGTCTCCCCGGCTCGCGGGCGAGCCGAGGACGCGCCGGATGCGCGAGATCTCGTCCCTTCTGGCCTGCGGGGTGACACCGCGGATCTTCCCCCAGTGCTTCTCGACGAGGGCGTCGATGCCCGGATCCCCGTGCAGCGTCATCTGATGCACGACGTCGAGCGAGACCCCGGCCTTCTTGATGCGACGCCCGTCGATCTCGCGAAGCAGCTGGATCGCCCACTCCTTGCGGCTCGCCAGCACGCGGTGCGCGGTGGCGCGAACCGCGTGCTCCTGCGGCAGCGACGACTGGTAGGCGCCGAGGATGGCGTCGGCGATCGACGGATCGTCGTAGCTCCTCAGCGCCTGCAGCGCGGTGCGGTTGATCGAGTTCGCGCCGGTCGTGCGCAGGAGCCCGGTCAGCACGCCGACGCACCGCGGCCGGCGGATCTCACCGAGGATCTCGATGTACGCCAGCCGCGTGCCCTTGTCCGCAGAGGCGTCGCGGACGATCGCGATCGCCCGGTCGAGCGCCTCCTTCTTGCCCTGTCGCAGCGCCAGGGCGAGATCCGACTCCCCGAGCGTCCTCTGGTAGGACTCCAGAGCGCTCGACAGCGCCTCCGGCAGCTTGCCCACCCGCCGTCCACGGAACGCCGCCTCGAGGCCCGACATCAGACGTCGCGTGAAGCGCTCGTCGGGCGACAGCTCGAGCAGCCGCGCGCAGGCGGCGAGGTCGCCGTCGCTCCCCGCCATCGCGAACCGCTGCATCAGCCGCTCGATCACGTGGCGCTCGACGATCGGCAGCCTCCAGACGGCCTCGTCCTCGAGCATGGTCAGCACCGCGCCGGGCTCGGTCCCGACCCGGGCCTCGACGGCCCACCACAGCAGAAGGGGGATGTGGCGATCGTCGAGATCCTCCTCGCGCGCCGCGAGACGTCGAACGATCGCCAGCGCGTCGGCGCAAGGCAGACGCCGCGCGCTGCTCGCTAGCTGCGACCTCACCTCGACGTCGCCCTCGGTCCCGGCGAGAGCCTCGCGCGCCTTCGCGGCCCGGGGCGACACCTCGCGCGCGTCGCCGAGAAGGCGCACCCCCCAGCGCCGGACGTCGGCGCTTCTCGAGGCGAGCGTCGCGAGAGCCAGGCTCTCGTCGAAGGCACCGAGAAGGTTGAGGGCCCAGAGCGCGTCGAGCGTGCGCACGGACGCGTCGGCGCTGACGACGCCGCGCAGTCGCCCGAGCACCGAACGGTCCCCCCGGTCACCGAGCACGCGCAGCGCGGTCTGCCGGAACCAGCGGTTCTCGTGCGTCACGAGCACGTCGACGAGCCGCTCACTCGAGAGCTTCGAGAGGTCGAAGGGCGCGATGCTCGATGCGCCCCTGGCGCGCAGCCGGTAGATGCGACCGCTCGCCTTGTGCCAGTCGTCCCGCGGATCGACGTGGCTGAGGCGGCTGTCGTACCAGTCGGCGAGGTAGACGGCGCCGTCCGGGCCGACCTTGATGTCGACGGGACGGAACCAGCGGTCCCTCGTCGTCACCAGCGTCGGCAGGTCCGTCGTGCGCCACGTCGACGTGTCCCACGACAGCCTGCTCGCCAAGACGCGACGGTGCAACGAGTTCGCGGCGATCAGAGCGTGCCGGAACCTCGAGGGCAGGGCGCCGCCCTCGTAGATGCAGATCGCCTGGCTGAAGCGCTCCGGGAGCCCCTCGTGACGCATGTGCTGGTAGAAGCCGAATGCGTAGGGGTTGGTCAGCGGGCCGTGCTTGCCCCAGCTCTTCACCGCGTAGCCGCCCTGCGCGTAGTGCATGCCGCGCGTGCCACCGTGGTTGGTTCCGGAGAAGACACGGCCGGCGGCGTCGATCTCGAGGCTGAACGTGTTGCCGCCTCCCTCGGCCCAGATCTCGAAGACGCGCGTCCGCGGGTGGTAGCGCCAGACGCACTGCCCCTCGAAACGAAGTGGCGGTGTCACCTCCGAGCTGACCCGGCCGGTCGTCGTGCTGCCGTTGACGCCGTAGAGCCAGCCGTCCGGCCCCCACCTGAGGCTGCTGGCGACCGAGTGCGTGTCCTCGAGCCCGAAGCCGCGGAGCCGCACCTGCGGATCGCGGTCCGGGACGTCGTCGCCGTCGGCGTCCGGGTAGAAGAGCAGGTACGGCGGGTTCAGCACCCAGATGCCTCCCCCTCCCACCGCCACGGCGGTGGCGATGTTGAGCCCCGTGATGACGTCCTTGTGCGAGTCGAAGCGGCCGTCTCCGTCGCTGTCCTCGAGCACCGTGATCCTGTCGGCGCCACGGAAGTGCTCCGGCGGCGGCGGCGGCACCCGGTCGAAGACCGCACGCAGGTGCTGGTCGTAGCGGATGACCCGGAGCCCGGCCGGGAAGGGATACTGCAGGTACTGAACGACCCACAGCCGTCCCCGATGGTCCCAGCTCATGTGGAGCGGCTGACGGACGACGGGCTCGGCGGCGACCACGTCGATCTCGAGCTCGTCGTCGACCTCGAAGAGCGCGACCGACTCGCGCGGCGGCGTCGGCTCGGAGTCGTCCTTGATCACTCCGCGCCCCGGGAAGGTGTCGATCACCTCGGCGACCTCGGCGTTCCCGGCGACCGCCGATCGTGCCCGGTCCCGCGCGGAGATCGACCGCAGCGAGTCCAGTCGTCCGAGCAGGTCGGTGTCGCCGATGACATCCGCCTCGACGAGGAGCGCGGACGCGGACGACGACGTCGTCGACTCGGAGCGGTCCGCGCCCCTCGACGGGCGCGTCGCCGCGTACGCCGCGTCCACCCACGAGCGGTCGAAGCGTCCCCGCGTGTCATGGAGGACGAGCGGCCGTGGCGCCAGGAGCGCGACAGCCGCCGGCAGCCCGCCGGCGCGAAGGATGCCGGGTATGAAGAGCCCGCGGAGGTAGTCGGCGGCCGACGACGTGTCGAAGCCGTTCGCATCGATCGCGAAACGAAGGGCCGTCCCCTGCGACCCGGGAGCTCCGAGCGTCGCGCCCGCGACCGCCGCCCAGGGGCCTGCCTCCCCGAACGCCAGGACATCCACCTCGTCCCCGCTCCCATGAACGCAGTGGAGGATCGCGACGACGAGATCGTACACGCGCTCGGAGTCGTCGCTGCGGTTGAAGGTGTCGAAGTAGCGGCCGGTGCCGCGGGCCCCGCCCGGGCGCGTAGGGGGGGGGGCGGCCCCCCCGCCCCCCACCACCCCCCCCCCCCCCGGGCCCATGGGCCTACATGGGC
>CAYMLL010000274.1:7597-10546 GCA_964390645.1 uncultured Planctomycetia bacterium
GCGGCGGTTGAAGGTGGCCACGTAGCGCCCGGTGCCGCGGGCCCGGCCGGGACGCTTCGGGGGAGTCGAGTCCCCACGGCCGAACACATCGACCGCGAGCACGGTCCGTCCCTTCTCGAGCAGATCTCGAAGCAGGTCCGCCCTGCGTGCGAGCGAGGCCGCGCCGTCACCGCTGACGAGGACCACCGAGGGCCGCGGGGAGCCCTTCGAGGAGGCCCGCGGACGGAACACCCGCACCGGAACCCGCGTCCCGCGGCCACGCTCGACGAGCACCCCCTTCTCGGCGCGGACGCCGGCGACCTCGATCGGCCCCTCGCTCTCGTACTCGATCCCGCCCGGGTCGAGCCCGCCGACCCCGGTGGACAGACGCAGGCCTTCGCCAAGCGCGTCCCGGCTCCTCTCGAGGGAGCGGAGGTCCGTCGGCCTGTAGCCCCGGAGCTGTCGACGGATCGACTCGATGCGACCCGCGACCAGCTCCTCGTGATCGCGGATCGCTCCCGGCGGCAGGCCCGTGGTGAACGACAGCAGGTCCTCGCTCTTCTCGGGTCGGTACTCCGGCTCCTTGAAGCCGTCCGCGAGCGGCAGCTCGAGCCAGCGCGCGAACCACGGGTAGACCGCCTCGCGCATCGCCCGGGTGTAGCCGTGGCCCGCGTCGAGGTGGACATTGCGAACACGATCGCCGACGCCGTGGAGATCGTAGATGCGGCGGATCGCCGGGTACTCGACCCGCGGCGTGTGGCGCGTCCAGTCCCGGGTGACGCTGACGAGCAGCAGCGGCCGCGGCGCCATCATGGCGCCGAAGTCGACGTTGCTCGCGTCGATCCGCAGCCCGGGCGCGTTCTCGCAGTTGCAACCGCCCTGCATGTACGCCGACACCATGCAGACCGGCGCCGCGACCTTGACCCGATCGTCGACCGCGTAGAGCGTGAAGGTCTGCGTGCCGCCTCCGGACGCGCCGGTCACCCCGAGCCGGTCCGGGTCGACCTCCGGCAGCGAGGCGAGAAGATCGAGCGCGCGGATGCCGTTCCACAGCTGGATCCCGAAGGCGTTGACGTTCCACAGCGCTCTCTCGTGCCGGCCGTGCTTCCAGTGCTCGTTGTGCACCGACCAGTAATTGTCGCTCCGGTAGCTGCCCGCCAGCTGCCTGGCGCTGTCGTTGTAGTCGACCATGTCCCACATGAACGCGACGCAGCCCATCCGCGCAAAGGTGATGCAGCGCGCCTGGCAGGACGAGGTCGCGTTGTCCTGGAGCCTGCCGGTCGCCGCGTGCCCGTGAGGATTGAGCACTCCCGGGTGGCCTCCGGGTCGAATCTCGCGAGGCCGGTAGAGGTTGCCGCAGACCCACAGCCCGGGGAAGCTCTCGAATCGCAGCTTCTCGACGGTGTAGTCCTCGTGGACGATGCGGCCCGAGCGGTGGACCTCGAGCGGCGATCGCGGCGGCGGCGGCCAGAGGCCCGCCGACCACAGGATCTGCCGGCGCAGGCGAGAGCGGACGCGCTCCCAGTCCTCGAGCCGCGTGAATCGCCCCGGCACGAACTCCGTGTCGGTGTCGGCCAGATCGCTCCAGCGCGGATCCTCGCCCTGCCCTGGCGAGGAGATCATCACCGCGAGCAGAGAGAGCAGCGCGCAGGGAACGATGGAGCCCACCGCCGGACGCCGTTCGCCTCGCTGCGCCACCCGCATCGTCAGAACCTCCCGTCGCGCACCTGGAAGTGCGTCGGCTTCCCCAGCGACTCGCCTCCGGACCCCAGCCAGCAGGCCGTCCACTCGACCATCTTCGAGAGTGGCACGCTCGGCGTCCCGAACCTGGCGACCGCGCGCCCCGCGTCGCTCAGATACACCGGCCCCGAGTCCTCCCCGCTGAAGCGCACCGGCCTGCCGAGCGCGTCGGCGAGGTCCTCCGCCACACGCCGCACCGAGAGCGTCTGCGGACCCGTGATGTTGAGGACGGCCGCGGGAACGTCGCACTCCCGGAGCGCCAGCAGGGCGAAGCTGTTCGCGTCGCCCTGCCAGATACAGTTGAAGTGCCCCACCGAGAGGTCGATCGGCTCGCCGTCGAGGATCCTGCGTGCGATGTCGTGAAGCACGCCGTACCTGAGGTCGATGGCGTAGTTGAGCCGCAGCAGGCAGACCGGCGTCCCGTCGCGCCTGCCGAGATGCTCGAAGACCCTCTCGCGCGCGAGACAGGACTGGGCGTACTCACCGACCGGGTCGGGAGCGTCGGTCTCGACGCATCCCCCGCTGCCGGGAAGCCTCACGGGGTAGACACACCCGGTCGAGAAGGCCGCGATGCGGCTGCCGCGAAAGTGCTCCGCCACGTTGGCCGGCGCGAGCGCGTTGACGGCCCACGTCCGGTGCTCGGAGCCGACGGTGCCGAACTTGCGTCCCGCCATGAAGACGACGTTGTCCGCGCGTGGCAGCCCGGCGACCGCGGCGCGATCGAGGAGGTCACAGGTGATGGTCTCGACACCGGCCCGCTCCAGCTGCGCGCGCGGGCGCGAATCGCCGAAGCGCGACACCCCGATCACCCTGCGCGACACGCCCGCGGCGTCGGTGGCCCTGCGCGCGGCCATCGCCAGGGTGACCCCCATCTTGCCGGCGACGCCGAGCACGAGAAGGTCTCCTTCGAGGCGCTCCATCAGCGCGATCAGCGCCGGCGATGGTCTCGACAGCAGCTCGTCGAGCTCCTCGTTCGTCGAGATCCGTACGGTACTCATCGCCCTACCCGGCAGCTGTCGAATAGCTCACAGCCGAGCTCGTCAGCGCTCGGATCGACGTCGCATGCCGCGGCCCCGGGGGGGGGCGGGGGCAGGCCGCCGGTGAAGAGGGCGTTCAGGCTCCAGACACCGTCCGAGAGATTGACCTGACCGTCGTCGTTCGAGTCCGCGGCGTCCAGACAGCCGGGAGCGGGAGAGCCCGGGATGAAGAGAGCCGAGAACGTGAAGACGG
>CAYMLL010000275.1:0-10499 GCA_964390645.1 uncultured Planctomycetia bacterium
ACCGTCACGCGGCCCGCTTCGACCGACTCAGGATCGTAGATGGAGGCGGCACCCGATGCTCTGACGCCGCCAGGCGTCAGGCCGACAGCGACGCGAACCGGGGAATGACACCTCGGGGCCGCTTGCGGTCCCGAGCAGACAACACCGTGCAAACCATGGCACGGGACCGCTTGCGGTCCCGTCCGAGAAGAATCGCAACGGGTTGCAAAACCGTCACGCGGCCCGCTTCGACCGACTCAGGATCGTAGATGGAGGCGGCACCCGGATTCGAACCGGGGAATGACGGTTTTGCAAACCGTTGCCTTACCACTTGGCTATGCCGCCTCGGCGCCAAGGACCTGCCGTTATAGCAGACGGCTCCGGGGTTGACAACGCACCAGACGAGGCCGCAGATGGGGGGCTTCGCTCCGAAGCCACCACTGGCCGAAAAGAGACGCCTGCATGTCCTCCACGACACCCCCGAGGCCGGTCAGGGCCTTTGTGCTCGACATGGACGGCGTCCTCGTCGCGTCGCTCGACACCCACTGGAGGGCCTACCAGCGCACCTTTCGCCCGCTGGGTCGGGAGTTCTCGCGCGAGGAGTACCGGCGGGTCGCACCCAGCTCCCCCCGCGAGGTGGTCATCCGTCGCGTTCTCGGCGAGCTGCCGCCCGCGAAGCTCTCGGAGCTCATGCAGACCAAGGAGCGACACGTCGCCGCGCTGCTCGAGGCGGAAGGCGTGCCGACCATCCCCGGGGTCCGGGACTTCCTGCGCCGCCTGCGCGAGCGTGGCGTGCCCACCGCCGTCGCCACGTCGAGCCGCAGCCCGGGGCTCTTCCTCGCCGCCGCCGACCTCGACCACGAGTTCACGGTCGTCGTCGACCGATCGCTCGTGGAGCGACCCAAGCCGGCGCCCGACTGCTACGAGCTGGCCGCCCGCCAGCTCGGCATCGCCCCCGAGCACTGCGCGGCCGTCGAGGACACCCCCGCCGGCATCGACGCCGCGCTCGCCGGCGGCATGCAGGTGATCGCCTTGACGACGACGGACACCGCGTCCAGCCTGACGCGAGCGACGGTCGTGCACGCCGACTTCGACGACATCGACCTGCAAGCGTGGATCGGACCCGCCGGCTGATCAGCCGGGCACCCGAACGACGAGCAGCCGCATCAGGGCGCCCCAGACGGCGCACCACAGCAGCGCGACGCCGAGCGCCTTGAAGAAGATGGCGAGGCGCTCGTCCGCCGACCGGATGACCACCGTCCGCGCGATCATGTCCCCCAGACGCTGACGCCGCTCGGTCATCGACATGCACACGAACCCGACGATGCCGAGGAAGACCACGTCGAAGAGAAAGAGGACCTCACGCACCGACACGCGGGCGAACGACGCACGCAGACCCCGCTCCGTCGTCACCCGGATCCCCAGCAGCGCCTTCCCCGGTGTCGCTCCGACGAGCCACTGGCAGATCACGAAGAGAAGCATCGACCCGACGATCATCGACAGCGTCATCGCGGCGCCGTCGATCCGGAACGCCGGCCGCAGGAGCTCCCCGATGCCCGCCGGCGAGCCGCCCGGCGCCGGCGACTTCACCGAGACCGCCGCCAGCATCCACATCGCCAGGGCGGCGCCGCCGGCACCCGCGACGACGTCGAGCAGGCGAGCGAGGACGCGACCGAGCACCCCGGCGTTCCTCAGGGACTCCTCCTCGCGACGCGCGACCGCCGCCATCGGTCTCTGCCGGCCCCGGCTCTGATCGCGATCGAGCCACGCGGTCTCGTCCCGCTCGTGGCGCTCGATGAGCTCCCCGGACGCGGTCTCCCGGAAGCACGGATAGGAGCAGTAGCCCTCCCGGGCCCAGAGGTTGAACTCCCCGTCCGCGAGAAAGGGCCGCTGATGCGCCGGCAGCGGTCGACCGCAGCCCGCGCAGCACACCTGCGTGGTCACCGCGCCACCTCCCCGATCAGCAGCGGCTCGAAGCCGAGCGCGTCACAGCTGACGAGACGGTACTCGACGCCGCCCTTCTCCCCCTGAAACACACGCTCCCACTCCGGCGCCGTGTGGAGGTGACCGTAGAGGCAGTGACTGCAGCCGACCGACTCGACGATGCGCGTGAACGCGCTCTCGTCGGTGCCGACGCGAAACGGCGGGTAGTGAAAGAGCGCGATCGGGGCTCGATCGCCGTCGTAAATCTCGCGCAGGTGTGCGATGGACAGGAGCAGCTCGCGGCGCTCGCGCTCCAGGGCCCTGTCGAGCTGCGAGCACGCGGCGTTCGCGTCGAAGTCGTCGCCGACGACGCGCGGCAGGAAGTCGCCGCCGCGAACTCCGACGATCGGCACCCCGTCGACGACCACCGCGGTCTTCTTCAGCGCGTGGACATCGTCGGGGAGCACCTCGGCGAGCTTCTTCCTCGAGCTCGGCCACCAGTAGTCGTGGTTGCCCTTGACCAGCACCTTGCGACCCGGCAGCTGCGCCAGCCAGCGAAAGTCCTCGGCGACCTCGCCGGGCTTCATCGCCCAGGAGAAGTCGCCGGGCAGGAGCACCAGGTCTCCCGGCTCGATGCGCTCGCGCCAGGCGGACTCGACCTTGAGGTGGTGGCCCTTCCAGTGGTCCCCGAACCGATCCATCCACTTGCCGGTCGAGAACCCGAGGTGGAGGTCGCTGATCGCCCAGATCCGGAACACGCGGTACGCCGGCTCTCGTCACCTTCAGGCCACAAAAAGAAGGGGGACAGCCCCCCGGGGAGTCGGTACCTTATCCGCTGCCCGGCAGGAACACCAGATCGATGCAGAGCCCCGTCGATGAAGACCTTCGACCTTTTCTTCGTCCCCGCCGACGACCGTCCCGTGAGCTCCGAGCCGATCCGCGAGTGCCTCGCGGACATCCCCCATCTGCACCCGGACGCGTCGGATCCGTCGCGCCGCCAGTACCACAACCCGGAGTCCGGTGCGATCTTCTACCTGCTCGTGGCCCCCGAGCATCTTCCGGAGCCTCCTGCGACCGGGTACGAGGACGACGAGCTCGACGAGGACCTCGAAGATGAACCGGAAGACGGCCTCGAAGATGAAGATGACGACGGCGATGACTATGACGACGACGACGACGACGACCTTGACGTCCCGTCGATCGACACGCCGCCGCTGACCGTCAACATCCCGCTCTTCCATCCCTCGTTCCTGGCGCGCGAGGCGCTCGAGGTCGTCCGCACCTTCCAGGAGCGCGCCGGGCTCCGGGTCATCGACCCGCAGGACGGCGGAGTCGGTGACGGAGAGCCCGGCGCCTACGGCGACGACGACCTGCTGGAGAGCTGGAAGCGCACCCACGGACCGATCTACGCGAAGATCAGCAGCCCCGAGAACATCCACCGCTGGTCGACCGAGGACTCCGACCGCTACGCGGCGTACTGTCGCCACCGCGCCCGGCTCGAGGAGGAGCTCGCGGACGACGACATCGACGTGCCCCGGCTCTTCGCCGCGCGACACGAGGGCGCCACGAAGTCGCTCTGCATCTGGCGCAGCGATCGCCCCGTCGCGCTCCCGAGGTGCGACCTCGTTCTCGTGGAGCGCGTCAGCACCCGGCGCGGACTGCTGCGCCGGCGCAGGGTCGACGAGCTCGTCGTCCGCGGCGATGAGCTCTGGCGGATCCTGGCGCCGTTCTCCGACACCCGCCACCATCCGGTGCCGCATCTCGTCCTGCGGCGAGCGGACCCGCCGCCGGCGCAGCTCGCGAACGACCTCGAGGACCTCGTCGGAGAGCCGGTCGACGCGGCGCGGCGCACCGAGCTCGCGGGCGTGGTCGACTTCGACATCCCCCCGGCGGAGGAGACCGCGTCCGCGGACGCCGAGGAGACGACCGGTGACTGACGCTCGCCGCGACATCCAGCTGCGGGAGGACTTCTCGCGCGGGCGCGTGCTGACGCGCAAGGCGCTGCTCGGCGTCGTCCACCTGGAGCCGCTCCCGGGAAGCCCCCGCGCGCTGCCGGGCTCGCTGGGCCGGACGATCGAGGCGGCGCTGCGAGATGCGCAGACGCTGCTCGATGCGGGCTTCGACGGCTACGTGATCGAGAACTTCGGCGACTCGCCGTTTTTCGCCTCGAGCGTTCCGGAACACGTCGTCGCGCTGATGACCCGCATCGCCCTGGAGCTTCCCCGCGAGGCCTTCGTCGTCGCCAACGTCCTTCGCAACGACGCCCGGGCGGCCCTGGCGATCGCGCTCGCCGCCGACCTCGCCGCCGTGCGCGTCAACGTCCACACCGGCGCGATGGTCACCGACCAGGGCATCGTCGAGGGCCGCGCCGCCGAGACGACCCGCCTGCGCAAGGAGCTCGGCCAGAGCGTCGCCATATTCGCCGACGTCGCCGTCAAGCACGCCCACCCGCTGGGCGCGGGCTTCAGCCTGACCGAGTCGGCCCGCGAGACCGCCTACCGCGGACTGGCGGACGCCCTCGTCATCACCGGTCCGGCGACCGGCTCCCCGGTGGCGGCGAACGACCTCACCGAGGTGCGCCGCGCGGTGCCGGACAGGCCGATCCTCCTCGGAAGCGGCGCCGACGAGGGCAACATCGCGAAGCTCCTCGAGGTCGCCGACGGCGCGATCGTCGGCACCACGCTGAAGCGGGATCGACGCGTGGAGATGCCGGTCGACGCGGATCGGGCGAAGCGCTTCATCGACGCGGCGCGCGCCTGACTTCGCCGCGCCGCCGGCCGCGTGCCGTCAGCCGACGAGCAGCACCTGGAGGTCCGCGACGTTGGTGCCGGTGGCGCCGGTGATCAGCAGGTCTCCGGACGCCTCCAGGTAGGTGTAGGCGTCGTTGCGCGACAGGTGAGCGGCGGCGTCGAGCCCGAGCGCGGCGCCACGCGCCACGGCGCCCTCGTCGACGATGGCTCCGGCGGCGTCCGTCGGGCCGTCGATCCCGTCGGTGCCGGCGCTCAGGAACACCCAGTCCCGCGCATCGGTGATGCGGCGCGAGCCGAGCGCGAAGGCCAGGGCCATCTCCTGGTTGCGGCCGCCGCGGCCGTCTCCCCGCAGCGTCACCGTCGTCTCGCCGCCGGCCAGCAGCGCGGTGCGCGCGCCACGACGGCTCCCCTCGAGCGCCCGCACGAGGTCCGCGGCGACCTCGCGCGCCTCCCCCACCAGCTCCCGGCTGACGATCTCGACACCGTAGCCGAGGCGGCGCGCCTCGTCCGCCGACGCGTCGAGGCTCCTGCCGTTGCTTCCCACAACCCGGTGCGAGACGCGGTCGAAGACGGCATCGGAGGGCTCCGGCGTCTCGTCGATCTCGCCCCGACAGCCCGCCTCGACACGCGCGCGGACCGCGTCCGGCACGCGATCGAGGATGCCCCGGCGCCGGAGTATCCGGCGCGCGTCGCCGAAGGTCGTCGGGTCACCGACGGTCGGACCGCTGGCGATCGTGCTCGGATCATCGCCGATGACGTCGGACAGGATCAGCGTCTCGACACGCGCCGCGCTCGAGGCGCGCGCCAGCCCCCCTCCCTTCAGGTACGAGAGGTGCTTGCGGACGGTGTTGACCTCCTGGATCGTCGCTCCGCAGGCGAGCAGCAGATCCGTGGCCGCCAGCTTGTCCGCGAGCCCCAGTCCCTCGGCGGGAGCCGGCAGGATCGCCGAGCCGCCGCCGGAGATCAGCACGATGTCGATGTCGACGTCGTCCGCGCCGCCCACGAAGCCCGCGACCTCGGCCGCCGCCGCGACGCCGTCCGCGTCCGGGAGGGGATGGCCGCTCGACAGGACCCGGAAGCCGTCGACATCGACGCGGTTCTCGCGGTTGACGACGGCGATGCCCTCCCACGACACACCGACCGCGTCGAGACGCTCGCCCGCGGCGCTCGCCATCCTGCACGCCGCCTTGCCGATCGCGACGACCCGCGCCCTGCTCGCGCCTTCGAGGCGGCGCGCCAGGTCCCGATCGTCGCCGAGCGCCGTGCCTACCGCCCGGGCCGGATCGGCCGCGGCGACGCCGGCGCGGAAGATGCGCTCCGCGTGCTCGCGCAGGGACTCGATCGCTCGCTGTCGCTCGCCGTCGGACATCGTCGATCAGCCCGAGCGCAGCGGCAGGCTGTCGGCGAGCCGGTGGATCTCCTCGGCACTTCCGACTCCGCCGGTCGTGGTCGGATGGCGCAGGCAGCTCGCCGCCGCCGCGTTCGCGAAGCGCAGCGATCGAGCCAGCGGCCAGCCCTCGTGGATGCCGAGGACGACGCCCGCGAAGAAGGCGTCACCCGCCCCGGCGGTCCCGCGCACGAAGTCCGGCGGCAGCTGGTGCGCAGCCTGCCAGATGCCGGGCTCTCCCCGGCGCACGCCGTAGCAGACCTCCGGCGTGTGGACGACGACGAGCTCCCGCACGCCCCGGTCGAGCAGCTCCGCGACGGCGGCCTCGACGCCCGCGCGGTCGAGCCGATCCGCCGGACGCAGGTCGCGCCCCGTGGTGCGGCCGGCCTCGAGCTCGTTGATGATCAGGTGGTCGATGTGCGGCAGCGCCGGAGTCACGATCCTCTCGAAGCGGTCGGAGTCCTCGCTGACGATGTCGACGGCCGTGACGATGCCGTGCTCGCGACACGACGCGAGCAGACGCGCGGCGCGCGTGCCGTGCTCCTCGTCCGCGGCGTCCATCCCGTCGAGCAGCAGCAGGTAGCCGAGCGTCAGAATCCGGCAGCGGAGCTCCGGGAGCGGGAAGTGCTCCGGTCCCAGAAGCGCGTTGGCGCCACGGTTATGGAAGAAGGTGCGGCGTCCGCTCTCGCGAACCGTCATCACGTCGGTGTAGGCGGTCGGGGTCCCCGGAACCTTGCGCAGATGGGTCGTGTCGATGCCGAAGGAGCGGCAGTCCGCGAGGATGCGCTCGCCGTCGGAGTCGTCGCCGACGAGCCCGAGCGCGGAGAGCTCGAGGCCGACGTCGAAGCGCGCCAGATCGAAGATCACGTTCGACGGCGCGCCGCCGGTGGCGAGCTCCTCGGCGACGATGTTCGCGAGCGTGTCCTGCCGGGGCCAGAAGTCGATCATCTTGACGTGGTCGATGATCCACGTGCCGGAGCAGCAGATGCCGTGTCGCGCCGTCGGGGCGGGAGTCATGCGTCGACCTCGTCGCCGAGGAACAGGACCGTCAGGTGGCCGGGTCCGTGGATGCCGATCGTCAGCGTCTTCTCGATGTCGGCCGTGCGGCTCGGTCCGGTGATCCACGTGAAGTACGCGCCGAAGTCCGCGGAGCCGCCCGACCAGCTCGCGCCGTGAACGACGCCCGCGAAGAGCTCCTCGAGGCCCCCGAGCAGGCGATCCGCCGGCACCAGGACGAGGTGCCGCGGCGGCAGCAGCGACAGCGAGCGCGGGCGAAAGGGGCGAGCGCACTGTGCGATCGTCCCGGTCTCCGAGATCGCGGCGTCGGCGATGGTCACGCCGAGCTCGACGTCCGCGAGCGGGGCGGACGTCGTCGTCCCGTCGACCTCGAGCAGCTCGAGCCCGGCGGCGACGACGAGCTCGCGCAGCGGAATCGACAGCCGCGACCAGGCCGGGTCGGCGTCGACGGCGACGACGCCGGACTCGACGCCGGCGAGCCGGCGCGCGACGACGGCGGACGGATCCCCCTCGCCGGTCAGGTCGATCGACTCGCCGCCGACCGCCTCGAGCTCATCCGCGAAGCGCCGCCGCAGGTCAGCGTCACCGCGAGGCGACGAGGAGGGCGCGGCCGCGACCTCGCCCGCGTAGAGAGCGTCGCGCGTCGCGGGCGCCTGGCTCTTCAGGAAGCCGAGCAGACGGTCGCGGTAGTCGCTCACGACTCGTCTCCTCGTCGATCCCCGCGACCGGCCCCGGGACGATCGCGGAAGCCGTCGGTGGCGCGCCAGCGCGCCCGGAAGCTCGGCGTCCCCACCTTCGGCAGCGCCCGGGAGCGGCTCCAGCGCCCCGGCGCCCCCGGCATCCGGGCCGCGAGCCCGCTGCTCTCGAGCAGACGGTAGAGCGGCCTGCCGACGAAGGTCAGCGTCCTCCAGAGGACAGGCAACGACGCGAGCATCGAGAAGAGCCGCATCGACCACCGCTCGGTCGCCCGCACGCCTCCGGCGTCGACGTTGCGCGCGCGCAGATCGAGCAGCATGTCCGGCAGCGGGATCTTCACCGGGCAGACCTCGGCGCAGCGCCCGCAGAGGCTCGAGGCCTGGGGCAGGTCGCTGGAGCGCTCGATGCCGACGTAGTGCGGCGTGATGACCGACCCGATCGGTCCGGGGTAGACCCAGCCGTAGGCGTGGCCGCCGACACGCTCGTAGACCGGACAGAAGTTGAGGCAGGCGCCGCAGCGGATGCAGTGGAGGGACGCTCGCGTCTTCGGGTCGGCCCAGAGCCTCGAGCGTCCCGCGTCGAGGAAGACGACGTGCAGCTCCTCCGGACCCTCGGCCTCGACGGCGGTGCGCGGTCCGCTGATGAACGACACGTAGCTCGAGATCCTCTGGCCCGTCGCGCTGCGGCAGAGAATGCGCAGCAGCACCGAGAGATCCTCGAGCCGCGGCACGACCTTCTCGATGCCGACGACGGCGATGTGGACCTTCGGGATCGTCGTCGACATGCGGGCGTTGCCCTCGTTCTCGACGATGACGACGGTGCCGCTCTGCGCGACGGCGAAGTTGACGCCGGAGATGCCGACCTCCGCGCCCAGGAAGTCGTCCCGGAGCGCGCGACGGGCGGCCCGGGTCATGTCGGGGATGTCGGCGTCGAGCGGGCAGTCGATGTGCTCGTTGAGCAGACGGCTGATCTCCTCGCGCGACTTGTGGATCGCCGGGGAGATGATGTGCGATGGCGCCTCGCCCGCGAGCTGGACGATGTACTCGCCGAGATCTCCCTCGACGACCCGGACACCGGCCTCCTCGAGGCAGGGGTTGAGCCCGATCTCCTCGGTGGCCATCGACTTCGACTTGGTCACGCGGGTCGCGCCGTGCGAGCGGACGATCGACAGCACGGTGTCCCGTGCGGAGGCGCCGTCCTCGCAGAAGTGGACCTGGCCACCGCGCGCGGTCAGGTTCTTCTCGAACTCCTCGAGCGCCCACGGCAGGTGATCGAGCGCGCGTCGCTTGATGTCGTGACCCTGCTGGCGCAGCTGCTCCCAGTCCGGCATCGAGTCGATCGCCGCCACCCGGGCCGCCCGGAAGCTGACGTTCGCCCGGGCGATGGCGCCGCGGATGAACCGGTTCTCGAGCGCCTCCTGCGAGAGCTGCCGGAACTGGTCGGTGCGGACCTTCATGACGACGACGCGCTCTCCCCGCCACTCTCGAGGGCCTCGGCGAGGACCTCGGCGATGTGCATCGGCCGCACCTTCGAGCCGCGACGCTCGAGGCCGCCGGCGATGTGCATCAGGCAGCTGCAGTCGGTCGCCGCGAGCCGGTCCGCGCCACACGCTTCGAGGTGCTTCACCTTGTCCGCGAGCATCGCCGCGGAGATGGAGTCGAACTTGACGGAGAAGAGCCCGCCGAAGCCGCAGCAGGTCTCCGAATCCTCCAGCTCGCGGAACTCGCCGCCGCGCAGCGACGACAGCAGCCGCCGCGGCCCCTCACGGATGCCGAGCCCGCGCAGCGAGTGGCAGCAGTCGTGCCAGGTCGTCGATCCCGTCAGCTCCCCGGGAAGCTCGGTGACGCCGAGCACCTCGGTCAGGAAGCTGGAGAACTCCCACGTCTTCTGGCCGAGCGCCTCGAAGCGCTCGCGAAGCGCCGGCCGGTCCTCGAAGAGCTGCGGGTAGTGCTCCTTGACCATCGAGGCGCAGGAGCCCGACGGACAGACGATCATCGCGGCGGACTCGAACACCTCGAGGAAGTGCTCCGCGACGCGTCGCGCCTCGTCCCGGAAGCCGGCGTTGAACGCGGGCTGACCGCAGCAGGTCTGGGCCCCGGGAAAGTCGACGTCGACACCGTGGTGCCGCAGGACACGGACCACCGACTCGCCGACCTTCGGGAAGAGAACGTCGACGAGACAGGTGACGAAGAGGCTGACGCGAGGCGGTGAATCCAAGGCGGCTCCTCGAAGATCGGCGGGACCGCCACGCATTGTAGCTTTGAGTGGTGGATCCCGGAAGATGACACTACACTGAATCACCCTCCCTCCACAGGAAAGGCCCCCGTCGGATGCGCTCACGCCGTTCACGTCGCTGCCGCCAGCACGTCTGGCCGCTGGCGCTCCTCGCCGTGTCGATCGGAGCGACCGCGTTCGCCAAAGACCGGAAGAGCTCCAGCCCCGGGTCGGGCCCGGCGGAGACCGGCCCGGCGGAGACCGGCCCGGCGGAGACCGGCCCGGCGAAAACGGGCCCCGCGGAAACCGTCGCCGATTGGCCCCAGCTCCTCGGGCCGGGTCGCGACGGGGTCTATCGCGGCCCGCTGATCGCCGGCTCCTGGCCGCCGGGCGGGCCGAAGACCCTGTGGAAGCGGTCGATCGGCCAGGGATACGCCGCTCCGTCGATCGCCGCCGGCAAGCTCGTCCTCTTTCACCGGGTCTGGACGCTCGGAGCGATGGGCGACTT
The DNA here is from genome assembly GCA_964390645.1 of uncultured Planctomycetia bacterium. Classification (GTDB taxonomy): domain Bacteria; phylum Planctomycetota; class UBA8108; order UBA8108; family UBA8108; genus CAYMLL01. The sequence goes on from CAYMLL010000275.1 coordinate 10,475, forward strand.
CTTCTGTCTCGACGCGAAGAGCGGC
>CAYMLL010000276.1:0-10494 GCA_964390645.1 uncultured Planctomycetia bacterium
ACGACCTTGACGGCCTCGTCGACCTGCTTCCAGATATCGAACCATGGCCGGCCCTTGGTCTTGTACGACATGTAGCCGCGTCTGTAGGCCTCCAGGCACTCCGACGCCATGTCCTCGGCGGAGGTGTCGATGTTCCACCATGACAGCGGCGTGCGCTCGTGGACCTGGCGGCCGAGGAGGCGATGGATCGGCACGTCGGCCGTGCGCGCGACCGCGTCGAAGAGCGCGATCTGCAGTCCGGCGCCGAGGGAGTCGTTCCACATCAGCTCGACTGCGTTGCCGCCGAGAGCGCGTTTCACGTCCGTGTCTTCGGTCGCGCCCCAGGTGTAGTAGAGCAGCGTCTCGCCGAGCCCGACGGCGCCGGAGCGCAGGCGCACCTCGAAGATCTCCGCGTAACGCCAGTGGGGAAGCTCTCTGTCCATCGCGCGTTTCGGCGCCTCACGGAAGGGGAGCCGCACCGTGACGCGGTCGATCGCCTCGATCGTGAAGTCGCGCAGCGGGGTGCGACGGACGGAGCGCGGTCCGGAGCAGCCGAACGAGAACGGCAGCGCCGTCGTGACGAGGCCGGTCATGCCGACACGTAGAAAGTCCCTGCGAGTGCTCATGTGGGGTCTTCCGGTCTTGCGGATGACGCCGGATGGTGAAGGACGGGCCGATCGGAGACCAGCCGGTTTCGGTCCCGCCCCGGCAAACACCTGGGCGGTCGAGACGGCGACCCGGAAGACCTCGGTGACCTTCGATCCGGACGATTCACGGTTCACCTGCCACGAACGATTCTCCACTTCGCCCGTGCCCTCGTTCGACGAGGGCTCCGATTGCGGGCGGATAACGGTACGGGTCCATGCTCCTCGACCCCGGTCGCGCCTTGCCAGGCCGCCGTCTCCTCGCTCTCGCGTCGCTGAGCTCGTGAACCGTCGGGGTGCACGACATCCTCTCGCTGATGCGGCTCACGATGACGTGCCGCGCTCGCGAGCTTCCGCGACCAGCAGCACGAGCATTGTACCGGCGGTCGGCAGTCAGTTCACCCGGTGTGGCCACCCTCGAGGCTCTTTCCGGACAGGTAGCCCGGTGGATCCGTCGGCATCTTCGAGCGGGCCGCGTGGTGAGTCCGGGCAACTCCGCGAAGCACGAAAAAACGGCGGCGTCCCGATTCCCGGGGCGCTTTCGGCCCGCGGAGGATCGGTGCGACGCTACTGACATCGTCCGGAGGGGTGGACTTGCTGAGACGGTGGCAGACGGCGAGACCCTCGGGTCAGTCCCCGGATCTCGTCGGTGTATCGACGGCGGGGATGGGAAAGACCTTCGAGGGAGTGTGAGCCTGCCGGAGAAGTCGCTCCATGCGGGCGAGGACCTCGGGGCGCTCCTTCGCGAGGTTCTTCCTCTCGCCGACGTCGTCGTCGAGGTTGTAGAGCCTTGTCTGCGGCGCGCCTCCCGGCGGTATGCGGTGCATGCCGGTTCGCACCGCCTTCCAGGGGCCTGCGCGCAGCGCCTGCTGACCACCCAGCTCCCAGTAGAGGTAGGCGTGCCGCTTCTGGGAGCCCTTCGCCCGGAGCGTCGGAAGGAAGCTGATGCCATCGATTCCGGCGGTCGTCTCGGCACCGACGATCTCGAGCAGGGTCGGCAGCACGTCCTCGAATCCGCTGATGTGGTCGGTCGTCGATCCCGCGGCGATCTTCCCGGGCCAGCGTGCGATCATCGGCACGCGGATGCCACCCTCGTGGACGCTGACCTTGAGTCCGCGAAAGGGGCCGGCGCTCGAGAAGAAGCTCGAGTCCGAGCCTCCGTTGAAGGTCGGTCCGTTGTCGCTCGAGAACATCACGATCGTGTTGTCGGAGAGCTCCAGCTCGTCAAGGAGATCGAGGATGGCGCCTACCTGACGGTCCAGATGACTGACCATCGCGGCGTAGGCAGCTCGTGGACGCGGATGGGGCAGGTAGGCCTTCGAGCCGAGGTAGGGCTTCTCGTCCCACTCGCGCGGATAGGCGTCGAGGTCCTTCCTCGGCACCTGGAGCGCCACGTGGGGAATCGGGCTCGGGTAGTAGAGGAAGAAGGGCGTGTCCCGGTTTTCACGAATGAAGCGCAGCGCCTCCTTCGACATCAGGTCCGGCGCGTAGTGCTTCCGGGCGTAGCGGTCGAAGTACTCCTTCTCGCTCGTCAAGGGCGCCTTGATCCTCTGGTGCGCGCGAAAGTAGTCGTTCCCGACGAGGACGTGTTTCTCTCCGTTGCGCCACAGGTGCGTCGGGTAGTAGTTGTGCGCCTTGCGTTGACACAGGTAGCCGTAGAAGAGGTCGAACCCCTGCCGGTTCGGATGGCCGCTCGTGCCGGGCCCGCCGAGTCCCCACTTGCCGATCGCGGCGGTTCGATAGCCGCGCTTCTTCAGGTAGCGGGCGAGCGTCGGGGTCCCCTCGGGAAGAGGGTGCTGGCCTTCGGGCTCGTTCGGTCCCCAGCCGCCGTTCTCCTTGTTGCCGCGCACGATCGCGTGGCCGGTGTGGAGGCCCGTCATGATGACGCATCGGGATGGCGCGCAGACGGGGCTGCCCGAATAGTGCTGCGTGAAGCGCATGCCCTCGCGAGCGATGCGATCGATGTTCGGCGTGCGGATCTTCGTCTGGCCGTAGCAGCCGAGCTCCGCGTAGCCAAGATCGTCCGCGAGGACGTAGACGATGTTCGGAATCCGCTCTGCCGCCTGCATCGAGGGTGTCAGCAGGAGGAGGGCGGCGACGGCGATGCGGGTGACGTGGGTGTTTCGGTGGTGTTTTTTCATGGTCCTTGACCTGAAGGCTCGAGCGGCAGTTCCTTGTCGTTTCTCGTGTGCGTTCACCTCTCGCGGAGCGCGCTCCGCGAGGACCTCTATCCCAGGCCCAGTGCCCACGCTCCGATCAGCCACATGTAGAGCGGAACCCAGAAGACGCTGACGAGATTCAGCCAAAGTCCCGCCTTCGCCATCTCGCCGATGCGCACGCGCCCCGATCCGAAGACGATGGCGTTCGGTGGCGTGGCAACCGGTAACATGAACGCGCAGCTTGCGGCGATTCCCGCCGGGATGACGATCCAGCGCGGGTCGACGCCACGCGCCACCGCGAGGGCTCCGAGGATCGGCAGAAAGACGCTGACGGTCGCGAGGTTGCTCGACATCTCCGTCAGGAAGATCACCACGGTCGTCGCCAGGACGACGAGCACGGCGACCGGGATTCCCTCGGGAAGCTGATGGCCGATCCAGTCGGCGAGGCCGCTCTTCGAAACCGCGCTTGCCAGGCTCAGACCGCCGCCGAAGAGCAGCAGGACGCCCCACGGCAGCTTCTTGCCCGTCTCCCAGTCGAGCGCGAAGACGCCTCGCTTGCGATCGACCGGAATCACGAAGAGCAGCAGCGCTCCGAGGATCGCGATGCCGGAGTCGTGCACGTGCCGCCAGGCAGGGAAAAACGACGTGAACAGCTCCCAGCGTCCCAGCGGGCCGCGCAGGATCCACAGCGCAGCGGTGAGCGTGAACACACAGAGCACCGTTCGCTCGCCCCGGGACATCGATCCGAGCTTGCCGAGCTCGTCGCGGATCAGTACGCGTCCACCGGGGATGTCGCTGAGGCGGACGGGAAACAGGAGGCGCGTCAGGAGCAGCCAGGTGACGGCGAGAAGCACCGCACACATCGGGCCGATCGCTGCGAGCCAGCGACCGAACGAGAGCTCGACCTCGAACGCGTCCTTCAGGTAGCCCGCGAGAAAGACGTTCGGCGGCGTTCCGATCAGGGTGGCGACGCCGCCGATGCTGGCTGCGTAGGCGATCGCGATCAGGAGACAGGTGGCGAAGGGGGCGACGGCGCTTTCCTGGGCGGGAGCTTCGGCGCGCACGCGCTCGTCGACCAGGGCGATGACGCTGAGCGCGATCGGCAGCATCATCACGGTCGTCGCGGTGTTGCTAATCCACATGCTGAGTCCCGCTGTCGCGATCATGAAGCCGCCGATCAGACGCGTCGGTCGCGTGCCGACGGCCGATACGGTCATCAGCGCGATACGCCGGTGCAGTCCCCAGCGCTCGATCGCCCGCGCGATCAGGAAGCCGCCGAGGAAGAGGAAGATGTACTCGTGCCCGTAGGGCGCTGCCGCCTGGCGGATCGCCGATGGAAGACCGTCGCCGGTCGGAAAGACCCCGGCGACCGGCAGCAAGAGCACCGGGAGCAGGGCAGTCGCTGCGAGTGGAATCGCATCGGTCATCCACCATACGGCCATCAGCACGCCGATGGCCGCCGTGGCGCGTGCGGGGGCCGTCAGCTGTGCCCCTGGCTCGGGCATCGCGAGGAAAACGACGGCCGCCGCCACCGGACCCGCGACGATGCGCAGCATCGGCAGTCCCCGGTCTTCGTTCTCGGCAGCGTCGTCACTTGCGGGCGTCGCGGGCACGGGGTCAGGCTGTCTCCGGCGTCGGTCCTGTCACCATCCGGGCGGCCCGTTCCACGGCCGGGCAGCCCGGGTCGTCTCGGGCGCGTCACTCCGGTCGACTCGCTGCCCTTTCACGGTCCGCTTGTCGCCGCCTCAGACCTCCCAGCCCTTGCGGAACGTGCTGCGGATCATCGTCTGCGCCTTGTCGTTGCCCCTGGCCACGAGGCCCTTCGCGTCCCAGTCGAAGGAGCCCTGCGAACGGTAGGCGACGTTGGCGAGGAGCACGGCCTCCGCCATCGGTCCGGAGTAATCGAAGTTGCAGGTCGCGGCCTCGCCACCCTTGCAGGCGAGGACGAACTCGCGGTGGAATCCGGGGGAGTCCGGGATGCTCTTCGGCGGCGCCTTGAGGTCTGCGAACTTCGCCTCGGGGTAGAGACGGTGCTTGCCGAAGTCGCAGAGCAGCAGGCCTTCCGAGCCGACGAAGAGGACGCCGGAGCCGAAGTGGGGCAGCTTGTGTTCGCGGAGGATCGGCGGGCCGTTCTTCGTGTGGTACCAGTGGAGCGCGACCGCAGGCCGCTTGCCCCTGCCGGAGACGTCTCGGGCCGGAAAGTCGAGGCGCGTCGTCATCGACCGCGGCGTCGTCTGCGCGTGTACCGGCGGGCCCGAGCCCTCGACACGAGTCGGGTAGTCGAGGTCGAGCGCCCAGAACGGGATGTCGAGGATGTGGCAGCCCCAGTTTCCGGTCTCGCCGGTGCCGAAGTCCCACCAGAAACGCCAGCCGTAGGGGCAGTAGGTCTTGTGATAGGAGCGTTCGGCGGCGGGGCCGAGCCAGAGGTCCCACTTGAGCCCGGTGGGAACCGACGGCCTGTCCTTCGGGATCGAGGGCATGCCGCGGTCGCCGCCGACCCAGGCGTGACACTCTCGTACCGTACCGATCGAGCCGGCGCGAATCATCTCGACGACGCGGTGGACGTTGCCGTGTGTGTGACGCTGCACGCCGAGCTGCGTCGCGAGCCCGTTCTTGCGCGCGAGGTCGGTCATCTGGCGCGCTTCCTGGACCGAGTGCGCCATCGGCTTCTCGCAGTAGAGGTGCTTGTCGAGCCGGAGCGCCGTCATCGACGGATGGAAGTGGGTGTGGTCCGGCGTCGATACCGCGACGGCATCGATGTCACCGTGCATCTCGTCGAACATCTTGCGGAAGTCGTAGAACTTCCTGGCGCCGGAGTACCTCTTGTACGCGCCGCCCGCACGCGTGTCGTCGACATCGCACATCGCGACGATGGACACGTCCTTCATGCGACCCAGCCCGTTGAGGTTGGCCCCGCCCCGCCCTCCGACACCGATGACCGCTACCCGGAGCGTCTCGTTCGGAGAGCCGGCGAGGAGCTTTCCGTGCCCTCCCGCGACCCATACGGCGTATCCGCCGACCGCAGTCGACCGCAGCATCTCCCGTCGGCTGATACAACGTGCCATGACTTCGACTTCCCTTTCGTTCTCCGAGCGCTCTCGTGCTCCACACGGAGCCCGTCGAGCCGCCGGGTCGGACAGTGAAGATTGTCGAAGAGGGGGAGCCTCAGTTCAAGGAGCTTCCTTTCTCGTCGTTGTCGCCGTGTGGCGGGTGGCCCGGGGGCGGGAAAGCGACAGGGTCGCAGGGGGCGTGCGGGTCTGCACGGTCTCGTACCGCCCCTTCCGAGCATGACAGGGTTCCGCGACCCGGGGACTCGCTCTCGAAGTTCCGGGGATTCTCGGCGGCGACCGGGTCCGGCATCCTGCGGTCCGGGTCGGCATCGCGTGCCGGTGCGACGTCGTGTCGAAGCCGGCGGTGGGCATCACGCCCTGCCGGGAGGCATCGGGGAGGTCCCGAATCGGCACTCGAGCAGCCCCGAGCGCTGTTTGCAAGTTGCGGCGATGCGATTACCATCGTGCTCGCGGCGACCTGGTTTTCACCAATCCCAAGGAGCTCCTTCGATGATCGTTCTCCGGCACGTTTTCGCACTCATCCTCCTCGGTGTCGGTTTTTCCGGCGCCGGTGCCGTGGCCGCTCCCGTCGACGAGAAGAAGGCCGTGCGGTCGGCTCTCGATCGCGCTGGTGAGAATCGTGCCGAGCTCGAACGCGCGCTCGGCGAGGTCGCTGCGCCGCGTCGCGGCGGCCTCGAGTTCCTGATCGCGAACATGCCCGAGGGTGATCTGAGGTCTCTCGATGCGGAGTTCCTGCTCGAGAACGTGAACCTCGCGTATGACGCGGTCGAGCGCGCGCCATGGGGAAAGACGATTCCCGGGGAGATCTTCCTCAACGACGTGCTGCCCTACGCGAACGTCAACGAGACGCGCGAACGCTGGCGCAGGGACTTCTCGGAGCGCTTCTGGCCGCTGGTCGAGAACTGCAAGACGGCCGGCGAGGCCGCGCAGGTGCTGGATCGCAAGATCTTCCCGCTCTTGAAGGTCCGTTTCTCGACGAAGCGCCGCAAGGCTGACCAGAGCCCCGGCGAGTCCATCGAGATCGGTATGGCATCGTGCACCGGGCTGTCGATCATCCTCGCGGACGCCAGCCGTGCGGTCGGCGTGCCTGCGCGACTCGCGGGCATCCCGAACTGGGTCAACAAGCGTGGCAACCACACCTGGGTGGAGGTCTGGGATGGGCGCTGGCATTTCACCGGCGCGGCCGAGCCGAGCAACCACGGACTGGATCACGCGTGGTTCCAGCACGACGCATCTCTCGCCGACGCGAGCTCGCCGGCGCACTCGATCTACGCGGCGAGCTTCCGCAGGACCGAGACCGTCTTTCCGCTGGTCTGGGCACCGGGCATCGACTGGGTCCACGCCGTCAACGTCACGCACCGCTATGCTCCGAAGAAGAGCGCGGCTCCGAAGAAGAGCGTGGCCTCGAAGCAGGGCGACGCTCCGACGAAGGCCGCCACCCTCCGCCTCCTCGTCGATGTTCTCGATCGTCGGGGCGGCGAGCGCGTTGTCGCCAGGGTCGATGCTCTCGTGGACGGGGACGAAAAGGCGTTCGCCTCCGGGAGGACGAGGGACGGTGGTGCGGACCCGAACGACATCCTTGTCCTCGAGGTGCCGAAGGCACGCGGCTTGCGCCTGCGTGTCCGGGCGGGGAACGTCGATGCGCAGGTCGACGTCGAGCCCGCCGAGGAGAAGAACGAGTCGGATCGACCGCAGCGGATCGTGCGGCTCTATCTCGACGAGATCGTCGATTCGCGGACCGGGTCCCTGCTGGGCGACGCGGAGCGCGACGCTTTGAAGCAGGCCGTGACCGCGTATTTGGAGGCCGCCGCGAAGGGTGACGAGCCACCGGCGCCTCCGGCCAGCCTCGATGCGATGCTGGAGAGCCACGAGTCCGCGGTCCGCGATCTGCTCTGGAAGAGCTACCGGGAGTCTTCGCTGCACGCGGCGCTACGGGTCAACGACGGCAAGAACGAGGTCCGCTCCGGCAACCAGGTCAGCCCCTACGTGGTGAAGACCGTCGGCGAGAGGCCGCGCTCCGGCTGGCCGCTCTTCATCGCCATGCACGGCGGTGGAGGCGTGCCGAAGCATGTCAACGACAGCCAGTGGCAGGTCATGCAGCGCTACTACCGCGACCATGCGGAGGTCGGCGGCTACCTCTATCTGGCTCTGCGGGCGCCGAACGACCGCTGGAACGGCTTCTACGACGATCACATCTCGGCGCTCGTCGAGGAGCTGGTGAAGCAGCTCGTCGTCAGCCGTGACGTCGATCCGAACAAGGTCTTCATCATGGGATACTCACACGGCGGGTACGGCGCCTTCGCGATCGGTCCGAAGATCCCGCACCGTTTCGCGGCGATTCACAGCTCGGCCGCCGCGCCGACCGGCGGGCAGACCTCGGCAAGGACGCTGCGCAACACGGTCTTCACCTTCATGATCGGCGAGCGCGACACCCGGTATGGACGCATCGGGCTCTGCCGCAAGTTCGACGAGACGATCCGCAAGCTGCGCGAGGAGAACCCGGGCGCTTACCCCGTGACGATGGAGTACCGGGCAGGCCATGGCCACGGCGGTCTTCCCGATCGCGACAAGATCCGCGACATGTACGGACACGTGCGTCGCGCGGCGCCGCGCACGCTGACGTGGGAGATGACCGACTCGGTCGTCGGCCGCTTCTACTGGCTGTCGGTCGATGCGCCGAACCGCGGCAAGGAGGTTCACGCGTCGGTGCAGGACAACCGTCTATCCGTGAGCTTGCGGGGGCTCGACCGGGTCACCGTCGGTCTCGACAGCCGTCTGGTCGACCTGTCGAAGGAGCTGCTCGTGGAGGTCGCCGGGAAGACGACGAGGGAGCGCCTCGAGCCCAGCCTCGCCGTGCTCTGTCATTCCCTGCTGCGCTCGGGGGACATCCACCTCGCGTACACGGTCGAGCTGGAGGTCGCCGTGTCGAAGCCGGCGTCGGTGAAGAATGCGGCCACGCCGGGTCCGGGGGCGGGCCGCCGCCGTCTCTGATGCGCGAGCGGGCCGCAGTGGCGGGCTTTGCGGGGCGAGAAGGGCGCCGCGACTCCTCGCCCTTGGTCCGGAGCCCGGATTCCCGTAAAGTGAACCCGGCGCACTCGGGTTGCGCGGCGTGTCCCGGAGACATTCGATGCTGACGCTCTGTGAAGGTCGCCACGGTCGACGCGAGTTCCTGCGAATCGGTGGGCTCGGGCTCGGCGGGCTGACGCTGCCGGCGCTCCTGCGCGCCGCGGACGGATCCGGTGCGGCCCGTTCGCTGCTGCGCGGCCGCTCGGTCGTCTTCCTCTTCCAGCACGGCGGGCCGCCGCAGACAGAGACCTTCGACCCGAAGATGACGGCGCCGTCCGGCGTGCGCAGCGTCACCGGTGAGATCCCGACCCGCACTCCGGGGATCACGTTCGGGTCGACGCTCCGCAGGCTGGCGAGCATCTCGGATCGCTTCAGCGTCGTACGCTCGTTTCAGACCGGCGACGGCAAGCACGACATCAAGCCGGTCGTCAGCCGCTTCTCGGCGGGCGCGAACCTCGGCGCGATCTACTCGCGGGTCGCGGGCAGCAGCCACCCTTTGAGCGGCATGCCGAGCAACGCCGCGCTCTTCCCGCGGGCGGTCGATTCGCAGGCGCAGCCGGCAAACCGCAACTTCGGCAGGTTCGAGGACACCGGCGTCCTCGGCAGGGCCCACGCTCCCTTCGTGCCGGGAGTGGGCGGCGATCTGCAGCAGGACATGCAGCTGCACGTCGAACGTCGCCGTCTCGGTGACCGTCGTGGGCTTCTCGACCGGCTCGACCGGCTGCGTCACTCGCTCGATCGTGCCGGGGCGCTCGGCGGTCTCGACCGCATTCAGGAGCAGGCTTTCGACACGATTCTCGGTGGCGCGGCGCGGGCCTTTGACCTGTCGCAGGAGGATCCGCGCACGATCGCGCGCTACGACACCGCGCCGCTGGTGCGTCCCCACCAGATCAGGCGGCAGTGGAACAACTACAACAACTACGTCGACAACGCGCGCAGCCTCGGCAAGCTGATGCTCCTGGCGCGTCGTCTCTGCGAGGCCGGATGCGGCTTCGTCACCGTGACGACGAACTTCGTCTGGGACATGCACGCCGACCAGAACAACGCCACGGTCGAGGAGGGCATGCGGTACTGTGGCGTTCCCTTCGATCATGCGGTGTCCGCGTTTCTCGAGGATGTCGAGGCCCGTGGGCTCGGCGACCGTATCCTTCTCGTCGCCTGCGGGGAGATGGGCCGCACACCGAAGCTCAACAATCGCGGCGGTCGTGACCACTGGGGCGGGCTGGCGCCTCTGCTCCTCGCGGGAGGCGGTCTCCGGATGGGGCGCGTGATCGGCCAGTCCGACCGCAACGCCGCCGAGCCGGGCTGCGATCCGGTGACCATCCCCGATCTCATCGCGACGGTGTTCCACACGCTGTTCGATGTCGGCGAGCTGCGCACCGCGCGCGGTCTGCCCTTCGAGATCTCCCGGATCATCGAGTCCGGTGCGCCGATTCCGGGCCTCGTCTGAAACAACCGGGCCTCGATGAGAGAAAAGTCGCCGTCCTCTCTTGCGTCCTTGCGGAGCGGCCGATACAGTATGGAACCCGGGGGCGCACAGCTGTTCGCCCCCGGGGGTCTGCGCCTGAAAAGGCC
>CAYMLL010000277.1:0-4861 GCA_964390645.1 uncultured Planctomycetia bacterium
TTTGCCTTAAGAACTGAATCGCGAAGAGCGACCTGGCGGCGCCGCCGAGCGAGCCAGTCGCGGCGGTCCAGCCGATCAGAGGGGGAAGAGCTCCGGCGACCGCGCCGACCGACAGCGCACTCTTCGTCCGCCTCTTCAACGGCGTGTAGGCGAACGTGTAGATCACGGACGTGGTCGCGCCGATCGCTGCCGAGAGCGGATTGACGAGGAAGGCGAGGCACACGACGCCGGCGACGCTCAACGAGACGCCGACCGCCTGAGCGACCGCGGGAGCAAGTCGTCCGCTCGGAAGCGGACGTGCACGCGTTCGATCCATCTTCGCGTCGTCTTCGCGCTCGAGGTACTGATTGAGAGCACTGGCCCCGGTGCCGAGGAGGAACGTGCCGACGAGGACCCAGATCAGCACCTCGGCCCCGCCGAGCGACAGGCGCGGAGTCGCGCCGAACCCGAGGCTCGCCTCGGCGAGACGGTAGCCGACGAATGTGGTCACGAGCACGAGAAAGCCGACGCGGATCTTGAGCAACTCGACCACGTCGAGGACCGTCGACAGCGCGCCGCGAGCTTCGCGGCTCCGCTGTGTCCTGAAAACGGCCGCTGCCGCCGGGTTCGGGTCGATTCGTCTCATGATTACCGGTCCGCATGTTGGGTGTGGACGTGATGGGCGTCTTCCAGAACGTGGCAGCTTCACCAAGCGGCAGGTCGGTCGCCGTGATCGATGTCACGGTCGTTCCCGGTTTCTGTTCCAGCCGCCGCTCTTCCGGTGGATTCTGGCGCGACGTGACTTCAGTCACGGTCGGGCTCCGACCCGTTTGGTAAGTTCCCTATAGCTTGGGGAGGCACCCGGCCTGTCGTTGACGGAATCTGGGGGGCTCCCTTCTCGCCACGATCGCCGGCGGGTGTGGCTCGTGAGGCAGAAACCCGGTGAGTCCGGAACGGACAAGGAGAGTGCTTTGAAGAGCAAGACCGTTGCGCCTGTCGTCGTCACCGCTTGGTGCTGCCTGCTCCTCTCGGCCGGGTGCGGCGGCGATCCGCCTGGTGGCGGTGGGGGCCACAAGGTGGGCACGAGTACGGCTGACGCTGCCGGAGCGCAGAAGACTGTCGAGCCGGAAGAGCCGGTGAGCGGCTCCTCCACGAAGTGGGACCCCTCGAAGGGCACCGCCACGATCCGTGGTGTCGTCAAGTTCGACGGCAAGCCGCCGCGGCGCCGTGCGATCGACATGCGCGCGAAGGCGCAGTGCCGCGAGGCGCACACCGAGAAGGTCCTCGACGAGTCCGTGATCGTCAACGCGAACGGTACGCTCAAGAACTCCTTCGTCTGGGTCAAGAAGGGGCTCAGTCGACGCCTTCGCTTCCCCGTGCCGGAGAAGCCCGTGGAGCTCTCTCAGAAGGGTTGCATCTTCTTGCCGCGGGTGGTCGGCGTTCAGGTGAGGCAGGCGCTAACCGTTCGCAACGACGACGCGTTCCTTCACAACGTTCATGGATTCTGCTCCCGCAACGGTGTCTTCAACTTCAGCCAGAACGAGCAGGGGAAGACGGACACTGTGACGTTCACGCGCGAGGAGGTGATGGTCCCGGTGAAGTGCGACGTGCACCCCTGGATGGCGTCGTTCGTCGGAGTCGTCAAACACCCCTTCTTTGCGGTCACCGGAGACGACGGCAGCTTCGAGATCTCCAAGCTGCCCCCCGGCAGCTACACGCTGGAGGCGTGGCACGAGCGCTTCGGCACTCAGACCGTGAAGGTGACGGTCGGTGACGCGGAGACCAAGGAAACCGAGTTCACCTTCAAGGGGAAGTGATGAGCAAGTCCTCGAGCCGCTTCTCCGCGGCCGCGCTCGTGACTTTCTTCGGGCTCGTGACGGTGCTCACGACCTACGGATTCGCCTCGAAGGACTGGCTGCCGGTGGTTGCGTCCGAGCACGGTGTTCTGGTCGACGGCGTGATCGCGTATCTGCTGATTACCACCGGGGTGATCTTCGTGATCGGGCACGGCGTCCTGATCTGTTTCGTGTGGCGATACAGCGTCCCCGACGAGGATTCCTCGGGCGAAGGAAGCTCAGACGGCTCAACGAGTCGGCCCGCGTACAAGCCTGTGAGTCGCAAGACCGAGTGGAAGTGGGCGTTGATTCCCGTGCTCGTGATGGCGGTCGTCTCCGAGGTCGGAGTTCTTTTCCTTGGAATACCCGTCTTCAAAGACGTGTACGGCGAGACTCCGGCAGACGCGGTGCAGGCGGAAGTGGTCGCGTACCAATTCGGCTGGTTCGTGCGCTACCCCGGCGCAGACGGCAAGTTTGGTCGCACCGATCCGAAGCTCGTTCACCGCACTGACAATCCCGTCGGGCTCGTGGAGGAGGACCCCGACGCGAAGGACGACGTCGTCGTCCCGAGCGGGCTGCTCTTCCTTCCGGTCGATCGAGTGGCGTTCATACGGCTGAGGTCGCACGACGTCCTTCACAGCTTCTGCATCCCCCAGTTCCGCGTCAAGCAGGATATCGTGCCGGGCTTCACGGCGACGACGCAGTTCAAGCCGACGAAGACCGGCCAGTTCGAGATCGCCTGTGCGGAGCTTTGCGGACTCGGACACTACGAGATGCGGGGTCTCGTCGACATCCAGACGGTGGAGGAGTTCGAGAGCCAGCTGGTGGAAGAAGGCCCCTGGTTCGGAGACTACTAGATCGTGACGACCACAACCCTCCCAGAAGAGAGCCAGGCATCTTTGGAGCCGGTCTCCCACGCGCCCCAAGGCCTCCTCGGCAAGTACGTCTTCAGCTTCGACCACAAGGTCATCGGTATTCAATACCTCATCACCGCGATGGTGATGGCGATCTTCGCCAGTTTTCTGGCGGTCATAATCCGCATGCAGCTGGCGTCGCCGGAGAACAAGATCATCCTGCCGGAGACCTACCTGAGCGTCGTCACGATCCACGGCACGATCATGGTGTTCTTCGTCATTTCGTTGGGACTGGTCAGCGGACTCGGGAACCTCCTCATCCCGCTGTGCGTCGGCGCGCGGGACATGGCGTATCCGTTCCTGAACATGCTGTCCTACTGGACGATTGTCCCGGCCTGTCTGCTGATTCTGGCCTCCTTCCTCGTGGAGGGTGGGGCCGCGGCGGCCGGGTGGACTTCGTATCCTCCTTTGAGCGCCCTCGCGGAAGCCGTCCCCGGCTCCGGGCTCGGCCAGACTCTGTGGCTCTTGGCGATGGCGTTGTTCATCGCGTCGTTCACCATGGGTGGGCTCAACTACTTGACGACCATTCTCAACATGCGCGCTCGCGGCATGTCGATGATGCGCATGCCACTCGTCGTCTGGACCTTCCTGATCGCCACCGTTCTCGGACTGCTCGCGTTTCCGGCCCTGACGGCGGCCGCGATCATGCTCCTTTTCGACCGCCACGGAGGCACCAGCTTCTTTCTCTCGTCCGGGATGATCTTCGGGGACGAGGTCCTCGCCAACGAGGGCGGCACCCCGCTTCTCTTTCAGCACCTGTTTTGGTTCCTGGGGCACCCGGAGGTCTACGTCCTCGTGCTGCCAGCGATTGGCGTCGCGTTCGACATCATCGCTACGTACACGCGTCGTCCTCTCTTCGGCTACCGACTCTCGGTCTACTCGTTGCTGGTCATCGCGTTCCTCAGCATGATCGTCTGGGGGCACCACATGTTCGTTACGGGGATGAACCCCTACGTCGGTGAGTACTTCTCGATCGCGACGGTGCTGATCACGCTGCCCTTCACGGTGCTCGGTCTCAATCTGATCGCGAGTCTTTGGCGAGCGCGAATGCGCCTGACGACCGCGATGCTCTTCGCCCTCGGGACGGTCTCCGCGGTTGGCACGGGAGGTCTCGGCGGGCTCTACCTCGGCACGGCCGCAGCGGACATCTTCTTTCACGAGACTTACTTCGTCGTCGGTCATTTTCACTTCATGATTGGCACCGTCACGTTCCTCGCGCTGTTCGGTGCGATTTACCACTGGTTCCCGAAGATGTTCGGTCGCATGTTGAACGAGAAGCTCGGCAAGCTGCACTTCTGGTTGACGATCGTGCCGATGTTCACGATGTTCATCCTGATGCATTTTCAGGGCCTTGGCGGCTCGCTGCGTCGCACGTACACGCAGATCTACGACTTCAGCGAGGGTGGCGCCGCCCTCCACCCGTGGATCTCGGGAGTCGCGTACGTCGTCGTCGGCGCCCAGATTCTCTTCTTCGTCAACTTCTTCTTCAGCGCCTTCGCGGGAGGTCGAGTCGGAGATAATCCGTGGCGGTCGACCACCTTGGAGTGGAGCACCTCCTCGCCACCGCCGCATGGGAACTGGGAAGGCGACTTGCCGGTCGTCGAGCGGGATCCCTACGAGTACGGCGAAGGCGGCACGGAAGGCGACTTTAGCCCGCAGGCGGCCGCGCAGGGGGCGTCATGACGACCGAGTGCAGCGTCGCCCAAGCCCGCACGAACGGCAAGCTGATCCTCCTGGCGTTTCTCGCCACGGTCGTGATGCTCTTTGCGGCCTTCACGGCGGCGTACCTGATCCGCAGGACCGCGGAGGACTGGCAGACGATTCCGCTGCCAGCGCTGGTGTGGGTCAACACGGTGATCCTCCTCGCGAGCAGCGCGTCTCTTGAGGTCGGTCGACGCAATTGCTCGATGACGTCTCTCAAGTGCGCGGTCTTCCTGGGAGTCGCGTTCGTCGTTGGTCAGGTCGCGATGTGGATCCAGCTGTCGACGGCAGGCGTGTTCCTTTCGAGCCACCCGCACAGCTCGTTCCTTTACGTCCTCAGCGGCGTCCACGCCTTGCACGTTCTGGGAGGCGTAGGGGGGCTTGTCCACGGCTTGCTGCGAAGGACGACGCTGGAGTTCGCCAGTCTCTACT
>CAYMLL010000277.1:4871-10355 GCA_964390645.1 uncultured Planctomycetia bacterium
CGTCGACGTCGTGTGGCTCTACTTGGTTCTCGTACTCGTGGTTCTGTGACGGAGGTTCGATGACGACCGAGTCAATCGGCTTGCGGTGGGGCGGCGGCGTCTCCCCGTTCGGGATCAGCTGGCAGAAGATGTTCATGTGGTGGTTCATCGTCACCGACGCGCTGCTCTTCGCCAGCTTCCTCGCCAGCTACGGCTTCAATCGTCTGGCGAGCGACTCCTGGCCCGACCAGAGCGAGGTCTTCCACATGGACTTCATCGCCGCGATGACGTTCGTCCTGATCACGAGCAGCGCGACGATGGCGACGGCTGTCGCAGCGTCACGGCGGGGTGATTCACGTATTGCGCTGCGTTTCTTGCTGCTGACGATCGTCGGAGGAGTCTGCTTCCTGGGCATGCAAGCGTACGAGTGGTCGATGATTATCGGCGAGGGCGCGCGCATCGACTACAGCCCGTGGAGCCCTGGCGAGCCCGGATTCGTGTCGTTTTTCTTCCTGATCACCGGCTTTCACGGCACGCACGTCCTCATCGGCGCCATCGTCTTGGCCTGCGTCGCGATCAAGGCGCGCCGTGGCAAGGCGACGGCCGACGGCTACGAGCTCAGTGGGCTCTACTGGCACTTCGTTGATCTGGTCTGGGTCTTCGTGTTCGGCTGCTTCTACCTGATCTGAGTCCACTCGGAGTAGAGCTTTGTCACACCTCGATGTCGCCAATCCCTACCGGATCTACTGGATCGCGTGGCTGTGCCTCCTCGTCGTCACCGTCGTGATGCTCTTTCTCGGCAACCGAACGCTTCTGATTCTCGGAATATCGTTCAAGGCGATCGTGATCTGCCTCTGGTTCATGCATCTGCGCTACGAGAGGCTTGACTTCGTGCTCTACATTCTCGTGGGGATGTTCGCGACAGCGTTCGTGCTTTTCGGATTGATCGCTCCGGATGGTCTTGCTATGTAGGTGCCGGAGCCAGCGATGAGGAAACTCCGAGTTCTGACCGTACTGATCTTCATCGTCTCGGCTCCGGCGCTGTTGAGCGCGCAGAGCTGCTGACCGCGCGTCGGGGATCACCCCGAGACGGCGCGCCTGGCAGGCGGCATCCAAGTAGCGACGTTGGTTCTGATCCTCGCGCCGCTTGCGCTGGTCGGAGGCATCGCAGTCTGGTGCTACCGGAATCTCGGCGAACGAGATATGATCCGCGCTGATTCCGATCGACGTGAGGAACCCTCGCGCCGGTAGGAAAGCCTCCCTCGCCGAGTTTGTCGGAGCACAGCGGTGCGACGTCTCTTCTCCGTTCTCAACGCCTTCAACCTCCTGTTTCTGGTCACGGCGGCCACGTTCGGGTATCTCCGGCATCCGCGGCACATGCTCATCGGCTTGCTCGCCGACCTGAGCGCCGTCTTCGCGCTGTGCTTGTCGCTGGCTCTTTTCGTCGGCGCGGCGAAGCTCGTCAAGGAGCACGTCGGCCGTTACGATCTCGACCTCGAGCTGATCGAGCGTTTGAACCGGATTTTCCACCCGTTCTTCGTGACCGTGCTCATCTGCGTCGGGCTTCTCGTCGTCGTGGGTGTCTTCGGGGGGACCTTGCTCATGTACCCGCAGCTGGCCAGAATCCACGGAGCGTTCGCTGTTCTCGCGATTGGCGCTTACACGGTCGGCGCGTTCCGGATCCGAGACTTCCAGCGCGATTTATCCGCGCTCGTGGCCGAGGTCGATGACCAGGCTCCCGAGACCGAGACTCCGGGTGTGCCAGCGGACGGCGATGCGAAGGACGGCTTCGTTCCCGACGTCGTCGACTGGAGGCGGAATTCGACTCGCGCGCGAGCATGGATCGCGGGGGGGGCGGCGCTCGTCGTCGTGACTCTGCACATCGAGCTAGCCGTCGAGTCGCTTCGTTGGTTCTGGGTTCCTGTCGGTGTCGTCAGTGCCGCGCTGATCGGGGTCGGGGTGGTGGTGTCTCGGAGGCGAGACACGCGTTCGTGACCGGATCTTCGCCGAACGTGACCGCGGTCACATTCGCTTCGCGGGAAGCGTGGCAGGATCTCGCGCACTCGGAACGACTCGCGGGACCGGGCGCGCTCGCGTGTCACCAGCTTGGACATACCGCTCCGGCTTACCGTTTCGTGGGCCGCCGGGGGGAGGAAGGTACCACGATGGAGATGTTTTGCTTTCAGTGTGAGGAGACGACTCAAGGGGCCGCTTGTGTGTCGTCAGGCACTTGCGGCAAGAGTCCCGACGTAGCGGCTCTGGAGGACCTGTTGCTCCACGCGCTGAAGGGCGTGTCCTGCTACGCTTCGCTCGCCGCCGAGTCGGGAGCGAGGGACTCCGTCGTCGACGAGTTCCTTTGCGAGGCGATGTTCACCACCGTCACCAACGTCAACTTCGACCCCGCGAGCCTGCGAGTCTACCTCCTGCGCACACGTGCGCTCCGAGAGCGTGTCGTGCGACTTTGCGGAGAGTCCGCGCAGAGGCTCCCGACGGAGGATGGTCCTTGGAGCTGGGAGCCCGCTGAGGATATCGCGGGCCTCGTCCGGCAAGGAATGGAGGTGTCCGTTTCCGTGCGCGTCGAGAGGATGGGCAGGGACGTGACCAGTCTCGAGGAACTCCTGACCTACGGGATCAAGGGCACGGCGGCGTACGCCTACCATGCCGCGAGATTGGGGCGCGCCGATCCCGAGGTCGCCGCCTTCCTGCACGAGGCGCTCGCGTATCTGGCTCATGGCGGCGGCGACTTGGACCATCTCGTCGAGCTTTGCCTGAAGTGCGGAGAGGCGAACCTCCGTGCCATGGAACTGCTCGACACCGGGAACACTCAAGCTTACGGCCATCCCGAGCCTACCGAGGTGCGCGTGGAGCCGGTCGCGGGAAAAGCGATCCTCGTCTCCGGTCACGATCTGCGGGATCTCGAGGAGCTTCTCGCGCAGACCGAGGGCGCCGGGATCAACGTGTACACGCACAGCGAGATGTTGCCGGCCCACGCGTATCCCGGCCTCAAGCGTCACCGGCATCTGGTCGGCAACTATGGCGGTGCGTGGCACGGTCAGCGCGATGAGTTCGAGGCGTTCCCCGGCCCAATCGTCATGACAAGCAACTGCATCCAGAAGCCGCGGGAGTCGTACCGCGACCGGATCTTCACGTGCGGTCCCGTCGCCTGGCCGGGGACGAAGCACATCGACAGCCACGACTTCTCGGACGTCATCGAGAGGGCGCGATCGCTCCCGGGTTTTACCGACGACAGGGCCGAGGAGACAATTCTCATCGGCTTCGGGCACGACGCCGTGCTCGGAGTCGCCGGCAAGGTGATCGATGCGGTGAAGTCGGGCGCCTTGAAGCACCTGTTTCTCGTCGGCGGTTGTGACGGACAGAAGGGCGCGAGAAGCTACTACACCGACTTCGCCCGCGCCGTGCCTGACGATTGCATCGTGCTGACGCTCGGCTGCGCCAAGTACCGCTTTAACCGCCAGGAGTTCGGCGACATCGGCGGCATTCCGCGTCTCCTCGATATGGGGCAGTGCAACGACGCCTATTCCGCGATCCAGGTCGCTTCGGCGCTCGCGGAGGCGTTCGACACGGACCTCAACGGGCTCCCGCTGACGCTCAATATCAGCTGGCTCGAGCAGAAGGCCGCCTGCATTCTGCTGACGCTGCTGCACCTCGGAATCAAGAACGTCCGCCTCGGTCCGACGCTGCCGGCGTTCGTCAGTCCGAACATCCTGTCCGTTCTCGTGGAGAGGTTCGGCATCGGCGGCATCACCTCGGTCGAGGATGACCTATCGGCGATGCTGAGTGCGTGAGTGACGGAGTCGACGGCCCGGAGAGCGTACGTCGTAGGGCCGCCGACCCCAGCAGCTTCGCCTACTTCTTCTTTTTCTTGTGTGCCTTGTGGCAAGCGCCGCAGGACTTGACGAGTGCGGCGAACGCGTTCCTTGCCCCCTCGACGTCCGTCTTCGCAGCCGCGTCGAGCACGGCCTGGCTGCAGCCCTGTAGCGTTTTGCCGGCCGCCGTGGCCCAAGTGCCGTCCGGGCAGCGTCCGTCAGACATGAGGATATAGCTCGCCTCGTTGAGGAGCGAGGCGTGGAGGACGACCTCGTCCCACGCCTTCTCGTTCTTCGGTTCTGCGTCGAGCGACTTCTTCAGCGCTCCGCAGTGGACCTTCACGAGACCGCTCATCAGGTGCCGCGTCTGTAGCGGGCGCTTCTTGCCTTTCTTCACTTGCGCCGTCCCGAAGCTGCTGAACATAGCGAGGCTGCTGACCGCGAGCGCCAGCGCAAGGATAACGACACTCCTGGGTGCTCTCGTTCCGCTCATCTCGAACCCCTCCTGCTGGAATCAACCAATAACGAAAACAGAACCCTCTTATCCTGAATTCCTCGAGCTTAGAGTGCGAGGATATCGACGGTCAAGCTGATTCCGACGACACCGTCGTGGGGTGGCGCGTGACCGAGGTCACATACGCACGGTGGCGCTCGTGGGAGAATCCCCTCGCCTCGAAAGGATCGAGAATTCCTCGATTTGCGGGTGCCACCTTCGAGCGAGGCCCATGCAAGACTGGAACGGAGTGACCCCGTCGACTGTCGCGGCTGCCTTGTGCCGAGCGGGAGTAATGCTCGCGTTCGGGCTCTGCGCGTCGGGAACTTCTCTTCTGGCCGCGGACCCGGTGTTAGCCGCCGCGGCCGATTCCGCTGAGTTCGAGCAGTGGTGGCGGTTTCTGTCGAGGTTTCATCTTGTTCTGCTCCATTTCCCGATCGGTTTTCTGGGGCTCGCCGCCCTTTTCGACGTCTACAGCGTCTTCCACCGTAGCGACGAGACGCGCAAGGTCGTCACGCTGACACTCGCTCTCACCTCGTTGAGCGGTGTCGTCGTCGTCGCGCTTGGTCTGATGCTGGCTCAAGAGGGCGGCTACGACGAGGCGACCCTCTTCCAACATCAGTGGCTCGGGATCGCGGTCGTCGTCCTCGTCGCGGCGGCGACGTTGCTGCACCGTTCGGCCTATCGCGCCAAGGGACGGTGGAGGACGAAGCTCTGCTACCGCGTCGTGCTCGCTGCCTCGGTCGTCGGCGTGACGCTGGCAGGACACCAGGGCGGCAATCTGACGCACGGCTCGCAGTATCTCGTCAAGCACACGCCGGGGCTTCTGCGTGGAATTCTGCCCGAAGACGATCGTGACGCTTCGCTGCGTACGGCTGCGGCTGGAAGCCCGCAGGACGAGTTCGTCCGGGAGATCCTGCCGATCCTCGAGCGCAAGTGCGCGGCTTGCCACGGAGAGAAGAAGCAGAAGGGCGACTACCGTCTCGACGTCCGGGACAGCGCGTTTGGTGGCGGGGACAGCGAGGAGGTCGCGATCGTCGCCGGCGATCCGTTCGCCAGCAACCTGGTGCGCGTGGCTCTCCTTCCCGCCGAGCACGACGACGCGATGCCGCCGGAGGGGAAGGAGCCGCTCAGTCTCGAGGAGGTCGTCGCGATCGTGCAGTGGATCCAGAAGGAGGGATGATG
>CAYMLL010000278.1:0-6006 GCA_964390645.1 uncultured Planctomycetia bacterium
GACGTGCGCCCGTACGGCGGCGAGATCCGCCGCCGGGAGCGCGCGACGACGTACGCTGAGAAAGAGCAGGTCGGCGTCCTCGAGCGCCTCGCGCAGACCGGGGATGAAGTTGCGCCCGGGGCCGCTGTTCGCCTTGCCGCGCACGATCGTCACGTCGAGACCCAGGCGCGACTCGAGCGAGTCGACCACGAATCGCGGCAGTGTCTCCCACGTCTGGTACTCGCGCTCGGCAACAGCGATGACCACCTTCGGTCGCACATCGCGCGGAAAGCGAAAGGCCTCGCCACCGAGCACATCGGCGCTCGTTATCGTCGGACAGACGAACTTCTCGATGTGCTCGACGATGAGGTCGGTGCCGCGGAAGTGATCGACGCGAGGCCAGGCCTCAGGGTTGTACATCGTGTCGGTCAGGTCGCGCACGAGAACGACATTCTTGCCGTAGCGCGACAGGTTGCGCAGACCGAAGGGGCGACCGAGAACACACATGTTGGTGTGCACACCGACGACGAAGACGTTGTCGATGCCGCGCTGCGCGAAGACGCTCCAGATCTCCTCTCCGCTGTCGGAGATCACGTCACTCGGTCCCTCGTCGATACCGATGAGCTCGGTCTGCTTCGTCCACGGTCCGCCACCCTGGCAGCGCGGATCGCAGTCACAGCCACCGTCCGACTGGTCGACCGGATAGACGCCACCGGACTCCTCCGGAATCGAGTGGCACCACCTGGCGATCAGAGGAGGCAGGCTCTTCGCCTTCGGTGTCTCCTGCGCACGCTTGCGTGAGGGGTGTCCCGTGTACGTCTTCATGCACCCGGATGGTGCGTGGACGATCGTCGAGCCGAGCCGGCGCGCCTCGCGAACGAACGCGTCGATGCGCGGGGCGACCTCGGCGCCCCGCCGGGTAGCCCCCTTGCACCAGTGCTCGTTCCACATGTCACAGACGACGACCGCAGACTTTCTCGCGTCCCACTTCTCACGCACTTCGCGAACAGCGGTGCCGGAAGCCGCCCCCTTGCCGCGAGTGCGCGAGCGCTTGACGACATCGAAGCTGCCCTGCGCCACCACCGATGCAGGGATCACGAGACAGCAGAGAATCTTCGGAAAGGCCACGGTACGCATGGTGTCGTTCCCGGTTGTCGTTCCCGGTAGTTCCTGGATGCCACGCCGCGGTCCCGTGAGAGCCGTGTCGTACTGCGTGGTCCGCCGGCCGGTGAGCTCGATGGTGCTTGAAGAAGCCTCGGATATCCACCTACAATGGCGGCGGTCGACAACGAGAGTTCTCTGGGTAGAGGAATCGCCGATCGCCGCCGGCGCTTCGAACGCTGGCCTGTCGGTGTCAGGAACGAGTCAAGAAGGGAGTCAGTGCCATGTCGGCAAGATCGACGTGTGTCCGATTGACGACGGTCTCCGTGCTCACCCTGGGTGCCGCAATTCTCGGCCCGGCGCAGGACTCCTGGCGCGAGCCGGAAGACGGATGGGCCTACGCCTACGAGGCAAGCCAGGGGGAAGGCGACGACGGCGGCGACGGCACCGGTTTCACGTCACTCGACGGCACCTGGAGCCATGACAACGGGTCGGACCAGTGGGACGGCAGCGACTTCGCCGGCGGGGCTCCTGGAGGAGTCGAGATCCTCGAGGGGGAGGAGAGCGAGTCTTTCCTGCGCCTGCAAGACCCGGGCGACCCACGCAGCGAAGCCTTCCCTGACCCCGGCAGCAATCGCAAGCTGTATTTCGGCCACGACATCACGGCCGAGGGCGCGAGCGGGACGATCCTCGACGACGGGGTGACGCTGAACTTCCGGGTCCGTGTTCCGACCGGCGATGGCGATGAGGATCCGATCGACGATCTGACGGGTGGCCTTCCGTACCCCGAGACCGGTGACGGCTACGGACTCCACAACGGCGGCAAGGGAAGCATCGGCATCAAGCAGGCGGGCGGCGGGCTCGTATCGTTCGCGCTGACCACGGTCGACGACGTCACCGGCGAGGCGCTGATCTTCAACGGCGAGACGAACGTCGACGGGGATCCGAACGCGATCCCGCTCGATCCGCTCGAGTGGAACGAGTTCTGGGTGACGATCGAGGCCGACATCGACGCCATCGGGTTCGGCACCCACCTCGTCACCGTCTACATGAACGGCGAAACCGACCCCCTCGACTCGTTTCCGGTCGCCACGGGGAACGGCAGCGACTTCGGCGGAATCAGCTACCTCGCGATCGGGCTCGGCGCGACGCCGTTCTCCGGCGCGCTCGACGTCGACTTTTTCCGCTGGGCGCCGGAGGTTCTCGAGCCTGACAATGCATGCGAAGGGCCACGCGCCGCCGCGACGCGCACGATCGACCGACCGAACCACTTCCCCGGAGACCGGCTGACCGTGACGATCGCGGTCACCGGTGTCGCCGCATCCACGCGCATCAGCGACACCTTCCCCGAAGGCTTCGCGATCGACAACGCCAACGGCGGCGCCGTCAACGGACGGACGATCGACTTCACGCTCGAGGCCGATGGGGACGTCAGCTACACGGTACTCGCGAACGATGACCCGGGCGACTGCGCCGCGGCGGCCTTCAGCGGCGAGGCGGTGCTGACGAACGGCTGTCCGGTGGCCATCGAGGGTGACAGCGCCGTCACCAACGCCACGAACGGCGTCAACGTCGAGCGCACGATCGACCCCGAGATTCACGGCCCCGGTGACATCATCACCGTGACGCTGGCGATCACCGGCATCGTCAGCGAGACGACGATCACCGAGACGCTGAGCTCCGGTGTCTCAGGCGAGGAGGCGGCCGGCGGGGCGGCCGAGGGCAACACGATCACCTTCACGGCCAACGCCGACGGCGAGATCGTCTACGAGCTGCTGGCAGGATCCGCTGCCGCCGACTGCTTGCCGGGCGGCTCGATCACCGGGGTCATCGCTCCGGTAGGCGGCTGTGAGTCGGCAGTCGGCGGCAGCGAAAGCCTGCGGTGCGACGGCAGCCTCGTGGCCTGCGAGCCCGCCGACGACGCCGTCGAGGCGGAGTACGTCGTCGGCTTCCAGTTCGGCCTGCTGCCGAGCACCGGACTGTCCTGCGAGAGCGAGTCCGGCGAGGCTTATATCATGGTCGAGCAGACCAGCCCCTTCGACGTCGAGTACGACCTCGACCGTGGCTGGGGCTTCGAGGTCCTCGACCCGGGCAACGGCGGCCGTGGCGGCTGGGCGCAGTTCGGTCCCTTCGACGACTCGCCCAACAACCGCAACCGCTTCGTCTCGGATTGTCCCGAGGAGATCTACGACTCCTTCATCGGCTTCAAGAACTTCTCGGTGCCGTGCAATGCCAACACCGTCGGTGGTCCCGGCGAGCCTAACTTCGACGATCCTTGCGAGGAAGGCGGCATCGATCCGGAGGGCGGCGTCTTCCGTATCGATCTCGAGGAGGAAGGCTGCTACCGCTTCGTCGCGATCATCGGCGACTCCGACAACCCGCACGCGCACCGCGTGCTCGTCGAGGACGGCGGCGAAGGCGCCCCGGTCGACATCGGCCCGAACTTCGTGACGCTCGTCAACAACTTCGATCAGAACCAGGAAGAGTCCGGCCAGGTGAAGCCCGACTGTCTCGGCTGCGGCGTCTTCGCGCGCGTCGGCTTCGACGACAAGTTGCCGCCCGCCGGCGACGGTATCGAGCCGGACCCGCAGTTCGTCAACATGGACGAGGACGGCCTGCCGACGGGCGCCTGCCCGAGCAGTCCCATCCTCGAGGTCTCCGAGGGCTACGTGCGCGTACACCTCCTGCAGGGCAATGCCAACGTCGGCCCCGGAAGCAAGAACAACGGCACCGCAGTCGACGCAAACGGCGGCGATATCGTCCTCTTCGAGGTCTGGCGTCTCGATGACTGCCCGGGCGGCAAAGAACCGGGTCCGCTCTTCCGCCGCGGCGACAGCGACACGAACGGCCGCCTCGAGCTGACCGACTCCGTCTTCGTTCTGAACTTCCTGTTCCTGGGCGGACCTGCGCCGACGTGCTCGGAGTCGGCCGACACCGACGACAACGGACGTGTCGAGCTGACCGACGGCGTCTTCGGCCTCAACTTCCTGTTCCTGGGCGGACCGCCGCCCCCGGCCCCGGGTCACGAGAGCTGCGGCGAGGATCCCGCGGACTCGATCGCGGCTCTCGGCTGCGAGACGAACAACAGCTGTCCGAACTGATGCTCGGCGGCGGCCTGTCGACACGGCCGGCAGCCGACCGGCGTTCCGGGTGAGGGGGCCCCGGCTCCGATGTGGAGCTGAGGCCTTCTCGCCTGTACTCTGGAGGCTCCGCAGCCAGCGTCGAAAAATCCGGAGAGAGTCGTCAGCGCGATGATGATCAAGCTTGCGCCACAATCTCTGTTCGTCGGCTTGATCGTTCTCGGCTTCGGAGCCGGGGGGCTCGAGGCCGACCCGATCACCTACGTCGATCGCGGCTCGCCGTGGCGCTACTTCCGCGGCCTCCAGGCAGCATCGTCCCCCGACGCCGGCGGCTGGCGCGAGCCGGATTTCGACGACAACTCCTGGGCCGTCGGTGAGGCGCCTTTCGGATACGGCGACGGCCCTTTCCGCACGGATCTCTCGACGCTCGATCCGCCGATGCGGAACAACTACCTGACGCTCTTCCTGCGTCAGAGCTTCGAACTGTCGAACCCGTCAGCCGTGGTCGCCTTCGAGGCCGCGATCAACTACGACGACGGCTTCGCGATATGGATCAACGATGTGCTCGTGCTCCGGGAGAACGCTCCGGACGGCTTCGCCCACGACGCCGCGGCGCCCGGCAATCACGAGTCCGGCACCTATGATATCTTTGATCTTCCGGATCCCGACGGTTACCTGCGCGCCGGGAGCAACGTCATCGCCGTGCAGGTCTTCAACACTTCGATCACCTCGAGCGACCTGCACTTCGACATCGAGCTCGTCGCCCCGATCGGTGTCGACGCGTCCCCACCGACCATCGAGTCGCTGGTACCCGGGATCGGGTCGCGCGTCCGCTCCCTGACGTCGATCGAGGTGACCTTCGACGAGGCGGTGGTCGGTGTCGACGCATCCGACCTCCGCATCAACGGCAATCCGTCGGCCGGGCTCACCGGCAGCGCCGACGGTCCGTGGGTCTTCTCGTTCCCGGAGCCCCCCGATGGAGATGTCGCTGTCGCGTGGGCCACCGACCCCGGCATCGAAGATCTTGCGCCGACCCCGAACGCTTTCGAGCCGGGAGCGCCGTGGACCTACGACCTCGACCCGAATGCTCCGCTCGGGATGATCGTCATCAACGAGCTCCTCGCGTCCAACCAGGGCGGGCTCACCGACGAGGACGGCGATTCGAGCGACTGGTTCGAGCTCCTCAACATCGGCGCCGAGACCGTCAACATCGGCGGCTGGTCGGTGACGGACGACCGCGACGAGCCCGGGAAGTTCGTGCTGCCGGCGAGAAGTCTGGCTCCGAACGAACACCTCGTCATCTTCGCTTCAGGCAAGGACCGGCGACCGGGATCCGGTGAGATACACGCCAGCTTCCAGCTCAACACCGCCTCCGAGCACCTCGGCCTCTACTCCAACGAGTCGCCGCGGCAGGCGGTCTCCGGGCTGGAGCCGACCTACCCTCCTCAACGCACGAACGTGGCCTACGGTCGCGCCGGAGCGGGTCAGTACGCGTATCTCGTGACGCCGACACCGGGGTCGCCGAACTCCGGATCACAGACCGTCGCCGGGTTCGTCACCGAGCCGGTCTTCAGCCACGAAAGAGGCTACTACGACCGGTCCTTCGACCTGGCTCTGAGCTCGGCGACGCCCGATGTCGTCATCTACTACACGACCGACGGCAGCCGGCCGACCGACTCGACCGGGACGCGCTACAACAACCCCGTCCGGATCGCCGGCAGTTCGACACGCGCGGTCCGCACGATCCGCGCGGTCGCTTACAGGGACGGCTTCCTGCCGTCCCACCAGGACGAGGGCGCCTACCGCATCGCCCAGCGTGTGCGGACACCCCCCCGCCACCCCCCCC
>CAYMLL010000278.1:6016-10329 GCA_964390645.1 uncultured Planctomycetia bacterium
GTGGCACCCCGGGGGGCCGCTCTATGGGCGGGGGGGCTTCCTGGGCGGGCTGCGTGCCGTCCCACGTGGTCACGAGCTCCTACCTGTTCGCCGAGCGTGTGCTGACACAGCCGAGCAACCCGACCGGCTTCCCGTCGTCCTGGCCAGGCACCGCCGCGGATTATCAGATGGATCCCCAGGTGATCAACAGGGCCGGCAACCGCACCATGGCGATCGACGCTCTGGAGACGCTACCGACGATCTCCATCGTCAGCGAAATCGACGAGCTCTTCGGCAGCTCTCGCGGCAACGTCACACACCCGTCGAGCTCCGGAGATGCGTGGGAGCGCGAGGTCTCGGTCGAGATGATCCACCCGCAGGGAGGCGACGGCTTTCAAGTCGACAGCGGCTTTCGCGTGCAGGGCGGCAGCTCGACGAATGGCTGGAAGTCCAAGAAGACCTCGTTCCGTCTCGTGTTTCGCGGTGAGTACGGACACACGAAGCTGCGCTACCGTTTCTTCGAGGACTCACAGGTCGACCGCTTCAACAGCATCGTCCTGGATGCACACCTCAACTTGACCTTCACTCATCCGAGCCACGGCCAGCGCGTCCGCAGCCAGTACGTCCGCGACATGTTCGTCAGCGATCTTCAGCTCGCACTGGGCTCGCTCGCACCTCACAGTCGGCTCTGCAACCTCTTCATCAACGGTCTGTTCTGGGGCGTCTACGACGCCCACGAGCGGCCCGACAACCACTACTGCACCGAATACCTCGGTGGCGAAGCGCAGGAGTGGGACATCCACCGCCACAGCGGCGGCACGGTCGTCGACGGCAACGGTGCGGCGTGGAACACGATGATGTCACGCGTGCGAGCGAACCTCTCGAACAACAGCAACTACCTCGCCGCGGCGGAGCATCTCGACGTCCTCGACTTCGCCGACTACATGATCGTCAACCTCTGGGCGGGCAACGACGACTGGCCACACCACAACTGGTACGCGGGCCGGCAACGCGTCCCGGGCGGCGTCTACCGCTTCTTCAGCTGGGACGCCGAGCATGTGCTCAAGGACGTCAACGTCAACCGCCTCGGCGTCAGCAACTCGAACACACCCGGCGAGGTATTCCGCGAGCTGCGGGAGAGCGATGAGTTCCGGCTCCTCTTCGCCGACCGTGTCCATCATGCCTTCTTCAACGGTGGCCCGCTCCACGTCAATCCCGCGAATCGCCAGTGGGACCCGGAGAGCCCCGGGAACAACGTCCCCGCGCAGCTCTACATGAAGCGCATCGAGGAAATCGACCACGCGATGGTCCTCGAGGCGGCGCGCTGGGGCGACGTGCGCCGCGAGCCTCCGTACACGCGAGAGGACACCTTCCTCACCGAGCTCGACTGGCTGATCACGAGGTACTTCCCGAACCGCTCGCGCAACGTGCTGAGCCAGTTCGAGAACGCCGGGCTCTATCCGAGCGTCGACGCGCCGGTCTTCAACCGTCACGGCGGCGAGGTCGCTCCGGGCTTCTCGCTGACGATCACTCGACCGGCCGGACAGAGCGGGACGATCTGGTACACGCTCGATGGCACGGACCCTCGCGAGTTCGGCAGCGGCGATCCGAGCGACTCCGCGACCACGTACTCGAACTCGATAGAGATCGACACCACGACAGACGTGAACTCGCGCATCCGCCGCGGCACCACATGGAGCGCGCTCAACCAGACGATCTTCACCGTACCCACGCGGTACGACGACCTTCTGGTCACCGAGATCATGTACCACGCGGCAGCGGACAGCCGCCTCGACTTCCTCGAGCTCGAGAACAGTGGCACGACGCCGCTCAATCTCTCGGGGCTCGAGTTCACGAGGGGCATCGAGTACCGCTTCCCCCGGGGGTCCATTCTGCCTGCCGATGGGTTCCTGGTGCTCGCGGCGGACGGCGACGCCTTCGACAGCGGATATCCGGGAGTCGGCCATGACGACGTCTACGGGGGTAACCTCGACAACAGCGGCGAGGTGCTGACTCTCGTCGACCCGCTCGGTCACGAGGTCCTCTCGTTCCGCTTCGACGACAGGACCTCCTGGCCGATCTCGCCGGACGGCTTCGGCTACTCCCTCGTTCTCGCCGACAGGGGCGGCGATCCCGACAACCCGAGCTCGTGGCGGGCCAGCACCGAGGTCTTCGGGTCGCCGGGCGAGGAGGATCCGCCGCCGGTCCACTTCGGTGTCGTCGTCAACGAGGTGCTCGCTCGCACGGCAGCTCCGTTCGAGGACGCGATCGAGCTCCACAACACCACGGGACGCTCCGTCGACATCGGAGGCTGGTACCTCAGCGACGACCGCCAGGATCTCCTGACGCTGCGGAAGTTCCGCATCCCGACCGCAACCGTTATCCCGGGCGGTGGTCACGTCGTCTTCTACGAGCACCAGTTCAACGACGTGCCGGGGAGCCCGAGCGACTTCGCGCTCGATGGCGCCGGAGACCGGGTCTTTCTTTCGTCGGCCGACGCGTCGACGACGGATCTCACCGGCTACATCACCGGCGCGTCGTGGAACGCCCTGGAGAGTGCAGTGTCCTACGGACGCCACGAGACGAGCACCGGTCCGGACTACGCGCCTCTGTCGACACGCACCTTCGGCGCCGACAACCCGGCGAGCGTCGAGGAGTTCCGGTCGGGCCTCGGCCTGGCGAACTCCTATCCGCTCGTCGGCCCCGTCGTCATCCACGAGATCCACTACCATCCCGCGCCCGGCGGCGAGGAGTACATCGAGCTCTTCAACCTGACGCCGGATCCGGTTGACCTCTTCGACGACGACACCGAACGCGGCTGGCAAGTGCGCGGCGTCAGCAACATCTCCGAAACCGACAGCTACGAGTTTTCCGCGGGAGCATCGATCGGCGCCAACGGGTTCGCGCTGCTGGTAGCGAGCGACCCCGAACTCTTCCGCTCACGCCATGCCGTCCCCCGAGCAGTTCCGGTTCACGGCCCCTTCAGAGGCAGCCTCGACAACGGCGGAGAGCGGCTGCGTCTGATGAGGCCGGCGCGTGCCGAGGCGCTCGTGCAGCCGTTCATCGTCGTCGACAAGGTCGTCTACGACGACAGCGAACCCTGGCCGATCGAGACGGACGGCGACGGCCCGTCCCTGGAGCGACGCATAGCGGCGGATCATGGCAACGATCCGGAGAACTGGGGCCCGTCGGAGCCGCGGGGTGGTACACCAGGTACTGGCAACAGCATCGGTCCGCCACCACCGAACCAGCCCCCGTCAGCGGTATTCACCGCGAGTCCTCAGGACGGTCAGGCGGCCCTCGATGTGCGCTTCGACGCGACCGGCTCCGACGATCCCGACGGCAGGATCGTCAGCTTCGACTGGAGCTTCGACGACGGCGCGAGCGACTTCGGACGCATCGTCGATCACCGCTTCGCCGAACCCGGTGTTTACGACGTACGTCTGACCGTCACCGACGACGACGGCGAATCAGCGAGCGCGTCCCTGCGCGTCACCGTCACGGTACCGCTGCCGAACGAGAGCCCGACCGCCGCGTTCACGATCCGTCCGTCAACCGGAGAGGCGCCGTTTACCGCCACCTTCGACGCGTCGGACTCCACCGACGCCGACGGCACGATCGCCCGCTACGACTGGACCTTCGATGAAGGCGCCACCGCCTCGGGACGCATCGTCAGCTACACTTTCCTCCGGTCCGGGTCCTACTCCGTGTCTTTGACGGTCACCGACGACGACGGCGCGAGCGCGACGACGACAAACGACCTCACCGTCACCGAGCCCGGCCCGAATCGGTCTCCGGTGCCGTCGTTCACGATGACTCCGAGCCGCGGCGAGCCCCCGCTTCAGGTGATCGTCGACGCATCGGGGTCGAACGACCCGGACGGCTCGATCACGCGCTACTCGTGGGACTTCGGCGACGGAGGGGTTGGCCTCGGCAGAATCCTCGGCCACACGTTTCCCGACATCGGCGAGTACACGATCACGCTCACCGTTCGCGACGACGACGGCGCAGAAGCGTCGACGAGCAGAATCCTGGTCGTCGGCGACGGCGGGCCGAACCAGCCGCCGGTCTCATCGTTCACCGTCACCCCCGATCGTGGCGCGCCGCCGCTCCGCGTCACGGTCGACGCGTCGGCCTCCAACGATCCCGACGGATTCATCGTGAGCTACGAGTGGGACTGGGGCGACGGCGGCTCGGGCCTCGGCCGCACGCTGACACACGTCTACGAAGACGAGGGCACGTACACGATCACCCTCGTCGTCCGGGACGGGGACGCAGGCTTCGCTTTCTCGACCGCGGTTGTCGTCGTCGAGATGGACGACGGACCCGGCAGC
>CAYMLL010000279.1:0-10081 GCA_964390645.1 uncultured Planctomycetia bacterium
GAGCCCTCGTAGAGAGCACGACCGACGACGACACCCTCGAGCGCCTCACTGCGAAGCCCGAGCAGCTCACGGATGTGCTCGATCTTCCCGACCCCGCCGGCAGCGACGACACGAAAACTCCCCTCGGTGAGCACACGCTCGCAGAGATCGACTCGCGCGCCGCCGAGAGTGCCGTCGCGATCCGTCGCGGTGACGAGCAGATGGACCACGCCCGCCCCCCGAGCAAGGTCGAGACCGTGGGTGACATCGAGGGGACTGTCTTCCTCCCATCCGGCGACCTTGACACGGTCACCCTCGCAATCGAGCGAGACCAGGATGCGGGCGGCGCCATGCTCCTCGACGCGGTCGGCGAGAAACCCCGGGTCCCGGAACGCGCGGGTCCCGAGCATCACCCGAGCAACCCCGCCATCGAGGAACCGAGCGATGCGCTCCGCGTCCCGGATGCCGCCTCCGGTCTGCACCGGCACCCCCACCTGCCGTACGATCTCGAGGACCACGTCGGCGCTGTCGTCCTCGCCGAAGGCCGCACCGAGGTCGATGACGTGGAGACACTCCGCACCCTCGTCCTCCCAGCGCTTCGCGACCGCGACAGGGTCGTCGCTGTAGTGGATCTCGGCGTCGCGCCTGCCTCGAATCAGCCGCACACAGCGTCCCCCGCGCAGATCGATCGCCGGGAAGATCCTCGTGTACTGGAAATCTGGAAAGCCGTGAGCCTCCGTCACGCGGGACTCTCCTCGCTGACGCTCTCGTCCCTACGCGCCTGGGCCTCCCCGATCGTACCCTTGGTCGATCGCAGCGCGTCGTCGCGGCCCAGAGGTCGCAACGCCTCCCTCAACGCCATCGCGCAAGCCTTGAAGGTCGCCTCGATCTGGTGATGCGCGTTCGTACCGCGGATGAGATCCAGGTGTAGCGTCATCTTCGCGTTGGCCGTGAAGGCGCGAAAGAACTCCTCGACGAGATCGGTATCGAACTCACCGACCTTCTGGCGGCTGATGTCGACCTCGAAACAGAGGTGAGAGCGACCGCTGATATCGACGACCGCACGCGCCAGCGACTCGTCCAGCGGCGTGTACGAGTGTGCGAAGCGGACGATGCGCATCTCCGCTCCCAGCGCCTCTCGCAACGCCGTGCCCAGCACGATGCCGACATCCTCGACGAGGTGGTGCTGATCGATGTGGAGGTCGCCCCTGGCCTCGATATCGAGACCGAGCCCACCGTGAAGAGCGAGAGCCTCCAGCATGTGATCAAAGAACCCGACACCGGTCGAGATGCTCCGGCTCGAGCCATCGTCGAGGTCGAGTCGCAGACGAATCTGAGTCTCCCTGGTGTCGCGGGTGATCGTGGCGCGTCGTGGCGCGTTCATGTTCTCGGCTCCGTGTTTCCTCGACGAACGGCCTCAGCGGCCGCCCAGTATTGTTCTCAGCTCTGCAAGAAAGCGGTCGTTCTCCTCCTTCGTCCCCGCATTGACCCGCAGGCAGCCCTCGAGCCACGGGTGCCCACCCGGTTTGCGAACGAGAACGCCTCGCTCGGCGAGGGCGCCATGGACCGCAGCGGCGTCGTCGACCTCGAAGAGAAAGAAGTTCGCCTCGCTCGGATAGACACGCACGCCCGGGAGCTCCGCGACCTCCTTCTCGAGACGTCGTCGCTCTGCGACGAGCTCCCGGACACGGGTCTCGAAGACGTCCTTGCGTTCGAAGAGCACCTGGCCGAGGACGGCGGCGAACAGGTTGAGATGAAATGGCGGCACGATCCCGGACAGATCGCTGATCAGCGAGCGCCGCGCGAGCAGATACCCCAGTCGCATGCCGGCCGAGGAGAACGCCTTCGAGCAGGTGCGGACGAGAACGAGATTCTCATGCTCGGCGAGCAGTGGCGTGCGGTCGTATCGCGCCGAGCTGAACTCGCGGTAGGCTTCGTCGACGACGAGCAGGCCTCCGACCTCGGCGGCCGCGCGCGCGACGCAGCGCACCTCGTCCGTCACCAGCTCAGCGCCGGTCGGATTGTTCGGCAAGCAAAGAAAGGTCGACGACGGCTCGGAACGCCTGATGGCGTCGACGATCGCACCGGCGTCGTAGGAGAGATCCTCGCGCAAAGAGACCGTCTCCAGACGCGACTCGCTGACCTGCGCCCAGAGAGGATAGAGCGAGAACGACGGTGCGGGCGCCAGCACTGTACGGCCGGGCCCCCCGTAGGCCTCGAAGATCCACTGCAGCATCAGGTTCGATCCGGAGGAGGCGAGCACGCCCACGTCCGGCAACCCCGTGTCGGCGGCGATCTTCGCAAGCAGGTCGTCCGGCACCTTCTGGTGATAACGATTCCACGGCAGGTCCTTCAACCGCAGCGCGACCTCGTCCTTGATCTCCTCCGGAACATCCCACGGTGACTCGTTCTGGTTGAGCTTGGTCTCGCCCTCCTCCTCGACCAGGTGATAGGGCGTCACTCCACCGACTCCGCCTCTGGGTCGCACTCGGGACGGGTCGTGACGGCGCAGCGTCACCGATAGCGCGTGAGCAGGAAGCTGCTCACCCGTGGCAAGCTCGGCGACGTCGTCACTGGCGCGGCGCACGAAGTCGAGGTTCATGCGCGCCACGTTCGAACGCTTCATGAAGTCCTCGACGCTGAGGCAAGACGCGAAACGCGCCGTCCTTCCGGTCGGCAGCACATGATTCGGACCGGCGTAGTAGTCTCCCACGGCGACCGGAGTCTCCTTGCCGAGGAAGACCGCGCCGGCGTTGCGAATCAGGGGCAACACGATCCAGGGATCGGCGACCTGCACCGACAAGTGCTCGGGGGCGATCTCGTTGATGCGGACGGCCGCGTCGCGCGGGTTCTCGATCACCTCGAAGTGACCGTTCTTCGCCAGGGACGCCTCGATCACCCTTCTGCGCGGCGCCTCGGTGACCAGTTCGTCGACGCAACGACGCACCGCGTCACGGACACCCGGACTCGACGCGATCAGGATCACCCTCGTCGACTCGTCGTGCTCCGCCTGCGCGAGGAGATCCGCCGCGGCCCACTGTGGATCGGCCGTCTCGTCCGCCCAGAGAACGAGCTCGCTCGGCCCGGCGATCATGTCGATGCCGACCTCCCCGAAGAGCTGCAGCTTCGCCTCGGCAACGAAGGCGTTTCCAGGCCCGAAGATCTTGTCGACGCGTGGAAGGCTGGTCGCTCCGGTGGCAAGCGCCGCGATCGCCTGCGCGCCACCGACGCGATACACATCTTTGATGCCGAGGATGCGCGCGGCGAGCAGCACTTGCGGGCTGACCTCACCGTCGTGACCAGGCGGCGACACGACGATGATTCGCTCGACACCGGCGATGCGCGCCGGAAGGGCCGTCATCGCGAGTGTCGACGGATACGTCGCCTTGCCGCCCGGCACGTAGAGCCCGACGGACTCCAACGGAGTCCAGCGCAGCCCGAGGATGGAGCCGTCGTCATCCTCGAAGGTCGTCGTGCGCGGTCGCACCCGAGCGTGAAAGCGCTCGATCCGCTCGGCTGCGCGCGCGAAAGCTCTCGCGAATCTGCTGTCCTCCGGCGGCTCGTCGAGAACCGCTGCGGGCACCCGCAGGGTCTCCGGCGTGAGGGTCGCGCGATCCCACCGCTCGGTATACTCGATCAACGCGTCGTCGCCCCTGTGACGAACGTTGTCGATGACCTCCGAGACCGCTCGGCGGATCGTGTCGTCGCTGTCCTCAGTCATCTCGCTGCTTCTCGCTCGACGCGCTCAGTCGATGACCTTGTTGAGGGGGTACTCGATCAGATCGCACGCCCCCGCCTGCTTCAGCGCCGGGATGATCGACTTGACCTGACGCTCCTCGAGAATCGTCTCCAACGCGACCCAGTTCTCGTCAGAGAGGCGTGAGATCGTGGGGTTCTTCATCGACGGAAGGATCGCCGACACCTGGTCGACGTTGTCTCGGGGACAGTTGAGCTTGAGCCCGACCTTGCCCTCGGCCACAAGCGCGCCCCCCAGAAGGAGCGCGATGTTCTCCACCTTCTGCCGTTTCCACGGTTCCTTCCAGCTCTCCCGGTTGACGATGAGCCGCGGCGTGGTCGTCAGCAGCGTGTCGACAACACGCAGGTTGTTCGCACGCAGCGAGGAGCCGGTCTCCGTGATCTCGACGATCGCGTCGACGAGATCCGGCGTCTTGACCTCCGTCGCACCCCAGGAGAACTCGACGGTCGCCCGGACGCCGTGATCGGCGAGGTACTTCTCGGTCAACTTCACCGCCTCCGTCGCGACGAGCTTTCCCTCCAGATCTTCGACACTCCGAATCGGCGAGGACTCGGGCACGGCGAGCACCCAGCGGCACGGTCGCATCGACTGCTTCGAGTAGCAGAGGTCCATGACCTCGTGAACGTCGGCGCCATTCTCCAGAATCCAGTCCTTCCCCGTAAGCCCGACGTCGAAGACGCCATCCTCGACGTAGCGCGCGACCTCCTGCGCACGCACGAGCATCGCCTCGATCTCGTCGTCATCGGTGGTGGGAAAATATGACCGCGACGAGACGCTGAAGACGTATCCAGCCTTGCGGAAGAGCGCGAAGGTGGACTCCTGGAGGCTGCCCTTCGGCAGACCGATCTTGAGAACGTTGTCGGACATTCGAACTCCAAAAAAAAAACCCGCAACCGAGTTACGGGGAGTCTGGCGGACGCGTGGGTACAGTGGGCGAACCTACGACAGACCTCCCCCGAGTCGATGCTGATGACGAGAAGGATGGCGAACGTCGGTGATCCGGCTCATGGTTCTGCTCGAGGTGAGCCCAGAATTGTAGCATGCTCTCGAACACGTCGCAATTCGTGGTCTCGATCCTCCGCGAACCTTCGTGATACAATCTCACGGCTGTCCAGGAGCGGCCGGGCTCTTTATCGGAAGAGAGCCGCCATTCGGTCGAAGCGGTTCGCTCGCGGTTCTTTTCGACGCAGGACTGACCTTTTGTCCGCGGAGGGCTCTGCGGTGCCACCGAAGATCGTTTTCGGCGTCAACTTGAACTTCGCCAAGTACGTCTACGGGCGAAAGCGGGTCCTCGAGGTCGTCCGTCGACGACTCGGGCTGCGTCACGTCGAGATGGTGGCCGACAACGACTTCGGCGCCGTCTTCTACGTCAACGCCCCCGAGGCATTCCGGGACTACCACTACCAGATCCACGATCACGCCGTGGCACAGGGGGTGTCGATCCCGAGCGTGTTCACGGTTTACAGGGATGCCGGCGCCATCGCCAACGGCAACCCCGGAATCCGGGAGAGCGCCTACCTCGTCGGCCTGTCCCTGATCGAGCAGGCCGCGTGCTACAGCGCGCGCTCCGCCGGCTTCTCGCTCTTCACGATGAACCGGGAGGAGGCCGAGGACCCGGAGCGCTATCAGTCTCTGTTCTTCAACGCCATCGAGATCTGGAAGCGCTGGATGGCCGACGCGCGCCGTCTCGGCGTGCAGGATCTCGTCGTCGAGATGTCAGCCGCCTATCGCGAGGGCTGCTCGACGATCGACGACACCCGCTCGACTCTCGAACTTCTCGACGAGTACCACGAGAAGAACCCGGACACGACCGTCCCGGTTCGCTTCTGCTACGACACCGGCCACGGTGTCAGCCCGATCGAGAGCTGCGACGACCGTGACCGTGAGTTCCAGGCATGGCTCGACGCGTTTCCGGACCGCACCACCGAGATCCATCTGAAGAACACCGACGAGGAGTTTCTCTCGACCACGCACTTCGACGGCGAGGGCGGCATCATAGAGCCCGGAGCCTTCCTCGAGGCTGTACGAGACACCTTGACGGTCCCGGAGGTGCGGATCTTCCTCGAAGTACCCGGAAAGCGGGGCCGCGAGCTCGGTGAACGGCGCACGATCCAGGAGCATGCCCAGTCGATCGAGAAGGTGCGCGGAGCTCTCGGCGAACTCGGCTACCGCCAGAACGAGAAAGACTGGTCGTGGGAGATCCCGGGCTCTTGAAGGCTGTTTCAGGACCGGCTCCGGCGGCCCGAGGCCGGGCGAGGTGGCGCGCCCGACGAGGCAGGCCGACGAATCGACCTCGCGGAGTGGATTGTCGAAGACGCCCGACGGAGCGTTCTCGCCGCGGTAGCCGGCCGAAGCCGGGATGGGGTCTTGAAACAGCCTCATGGCTCGAGGCTCGACGATGTCCCTGAAGATCTCGCTCGCGCAGTGGTCCCTCCACCGCGCCATCGAGCGCGGTGAGCTGAGGGGGCTCGACTTCCCCCGCTACACGTCGGAGACCTTCGGTATCCGTGGGGTCGAGCTCGTCAACACGCTGCTCGAGAGGCACGACGACGCATCCCTCGCCGAGATGCGGCGGCAGGCAGACGACTCCGGCGCTCCGGTCCTTCTCGTCTGGTGGACGACGAGGGAGACCTCTGCGCCGCCGAGGAGTCCGCGCGCCGTGACGCTGTCGATCGCCACCGCCGCTGGATCGACCGCACCGCCGGCCTCGGCGCTCGAGCGATGCGCGTCAACACCGGCGCCGAGGAGACGGTCGCGTGGAATATGCCCCTCGAGCACCCGGAGCTGGCAAGGGCGCTCGACGCCTGCGCGGCCAGCTGTGCTGCCCTCTGCGAGCACGCGCTGGACGCGCAGATCGATGTCCTGCTGGAGAACCACGGCGGGCTGTCGTCGAACATGCCGGCGGTGGTCGAGATTTGCCGCCGCCTGAGAGGCCGGAATTTCGGAACGCTGCCGGACTTCGGCAACTGTCCCGAGGGTGCCGACGCCTACGCGAACGTCGACGCGATGATGCCGTTCGCGCGCGCCGTCAGCGCCAAGTGTCTCGATTTCGACGCGGACGGAGACGAGACAAGCATCGACTTCGCGCGTATGCTACGCATCGCTCGCTCGCACGACTACGACGGCTGGTTCGGCATCGAGTACGAGGGCGATCGCCTTAGCGAGCCCGACGGGGTGCATGCCTGCCGACAGCTCCTGCAGCGGCTCTCGGATCTGCACGCTTCATGATTCCGACGGAACGAACCAGAGACTGAGGGGAACACATGTCGATCCCATCGATCGATCCACAGATCTTCGACAAGCTGCGCAAGTACGACACGCCGACCGTGCTGAACGTCATCGAGCTCTTCGACGCCCGGGGCCGTGAGGAGGGCTTCCTCGACGGCAGCATCAAGGCGTGCTTCCCGGAGATGGGAGCGATCGTCGGATACGCCACGACGGCGACCTTCTCCAGCGCACGACCCGCCGCCGCCGGCGACGCGTACTCGAGCATCGCCGAGCAGGTGGACACCTTCGACACGATGCCGGGACCTCGCATCGTCGTCTTCCAGGATATCGACCCCGAGCCCGTCGGAGCGACCTTCGGGGAAGTGATGTGCTCGGTCTACAAGGCCTTCGGCTGCGCCGGGCTGATCACGTCGGGTGGCGCGCGGGACCTCGATCAGGTACGCGAGCTCGGCTTTCCGTGCTGGTCCTCGTCGGTGATCTCATCGCACGCATGGTGCCGCATCGTCGATGTCCAGGTGCCGGTCGAGGTCGGCGGCGCGAGGATCGTCCCCGGCGACATCCTCCATGCCGACTGCAACGGTGTCGCGATCGTTCCGGCAGCTCTCGTGGAGGAGGTTGCGCTGGGCTGCGAGCGCCTCGTCGCGGCCGAGAACATCGTGCTGGGATACGTCCGAGGCGAGAGCCCGGACGTCGCCGGCCTGCGAGAGGCTTACAAGGCGACGAAGAGCCGCTTCGGGGAGCAAGCGGCGGAGGTGCGCCGCGCGCTGGGTCGATAGCCGGGACCCGCGCCGGCCCCAGCGGCACCCCCCCCAAGGGACAACCCCCGCCGCCTCTGAAGCAGAGCCCCCAGGAGACTCCTCTGCAACGAGCCCTCTGTCCGGCGGTGACGCTCGACGCCTGCTCTTCCGACACGCTTCCGGTCGGAGCGCATCAACCGCCCAAAAAAAACCGGCAGCGCGGTCTCTCGACCACGCTGCCGGTCTTGCCGACGCAAACCCCGCAGCTCAGAGGTTGGCGACGACGTTGAGGCCGACGGTCGTCTGGTGCTCGCGGGCACCATCGTCGTAGGCCTTGACCCCGCCGCTGCCTTCGAGGCTGGCGTGGTCGTAGCGGATCTCCAGCCGGATCAGCAGGGCCTTCGCCGGTTTGAAGCCGAGCGTCCCGGTGAGGCCGTAGAGCTGGGCGTGATCGTTCGCCGCCAGCGCCGCCCCCGTGCGGGCTCCGTCCGGATCCTCCATCCACTCGCCGCGGACGGCCAGGAAGAAACGACCGATGTCGTTACCGTCACCGCCGAGAACCGGCATGTCGAAGTCGTAGCGCAGGACGGTCGAGAAGCCGTACCACTGGCTGTGGTCGCCCGCGTCCGCGTCGGCACCACCCCAGACGGCGTTGAGCTGGAGCTTCATCTTGCGAAGAATCTCCATGCTCTGAGCCAGATCCTCGGGCGCCGACAGCGTCGCGACGACGTCGACAAGCGTGGTCTGGTGCGCGGTGTCGCCCGCACCCTCGGCACCCCAGACGATATCGGCGTCGACATCCACGGAGTCCGACGCCTTCCAGTCGGCACCGAACAGCGCCGTGCCGGAGTCGTTGTTGTCGTCGACGTTGTCCCAGCCGTTGACCCAGCCGATACGGCCGGTGAGGGTATCGCTGTCACCCTCCTTCATGAGCGACCTCTCGAAGACGACACCGGTGTGCGTCAGGGGAACAGCGAGGCCGAAGAGGAACGAACGCGAAAAGTTGTCGTTGGCGTTGCTGTGAATGCTCTCGCCGCCCAGACCCGACTCGAAGCGACCGATCGTCATCGTCGTGCCGGCAAGCGGGCCCGCACCGCCGGGAAGCAGCACGCTGACGTTGGCGTTCGTCAGCGAGTAGTCCTGGCCGGCGAATACGCCCGCCGAGCGGCTGTTCACGACGCCGGCGTCATCGCCGAAGATCGCCGTGACATGGTACCCGACCATGCTGTCCGCGTTCGTGCCGCGATTGAAGTCGAGCGCGAACCCGTGCAGGGCAAACTCGTTCTGATCGGTGTCGAAAGCCCGACCCGGGTTCTCGGCTGCTCCAGTCGAGTTGTTGAAATTGTACGTGAACGCGGTGTCCACGTAGCCGGTGATGTCGGTTCCCGAGATAATGTCGGAGACACCATCTTCTTGCCAGCCGAGCATCCCGGACGACAACATGCCGCTCGCGTCCTGCGCCACCCCCGTGGTGGTCAGCAGGACAGCCCCCAGCAGCCCCAGTCCCATTGTTCCGAATCGACGCATGGCCTGATGTTTCCTTTCTCTCAAAAGAGCCTTCTATTCGACGACTGCATGTTTCCGTTGACGGCGAACGTCGCCGACCAAACACACCTTCCGGACTCGAGGAGGGGCGAAGCCCCTCGCCGAACCGGGCAAGCTGTATCTAAAGTTGTGCTCTTCCTCTTCTCCTCGTGAACGTCCTGTCCCCGAATCGGTCTCGGGGATCTCGAAATCTCCTTCAACGTCACGAACCGAATCCCCGATCCGCGAGGACTCGTCTCTCCTCCCCCCAAAGCCTGTCCGGCACCGCCGGGCGCCTCTTCGGTGACGGGGTCCGTCGCGCGCCACCCGAGATCGAATTGCCTGTTCCGTTCACGACGACCCGCGTTGGTACCTCCTGTCGGATTCCCCGGCCGCCACCGCCCGTGATCGATCCCTCACCGGGCCGGTATCAGCTCGTCGGACCACGAACTTCTAAAACGATCCTCTTGGAAGCATCCCCTCTGTACCGCCGGGACCGTAAGAGCCCGCGTCGATGTCGCCATTGCGCATCGGGCTCCGGTCGCCTCATCAAGGCGGTACTCTAGCCGCACCCAGCACCGGGTTGCAAGCGGGAATCTCGGTTTCTCGGACGTTCGTGGGGCATAAAACACCTTTTACCCCTTTAAAACAGGCTTAAACAGCCCCCTCGCGAGATCTCGTTCGCCGGCACTTTTGCGAAGAATCTGACTCTTTACCTGATCCCGGGCAAAGCGAACCGGGTCCCGGGGCCATCGCGCTCCCCGCCACGACGACACGAGGAGGACCGGGAAGGTCGCGATGCCTGAAGCGCTCACCACAGCGAGTCCTCGTCCCGGCCGTGCGGCCTCCGATCGCG
>CAYMLL010000279.1:10109-10319 GCA_964390645.1 uncultured Planctomycetia bacterium
TCCCCCGCGCGGGGCGGGCCCCCCCCCCCCCCCCGGGCCCGCTGGCACCGGAACGTCGGCGGGATCAGGCCTCGGACCGCCACGAGGACGCCGGCGAACGGTCGCTCGTCGCTGCACGCTCCAGCGCACCCGCTCCGGGGCAGGCCCCGACGGGCGGCCCCCTCCACACCTGGAGACCGGCGACGCACTCCCGAGACTCCACCCGCCGAT
>CAYMLL010000280.1:0-9749 GCA_964390645.1 uncultured Planctomycetia bacterium
ACGTCCTGCTCGCCGATGTGGGGGCGTACTATCACGATATCGGCAAGATTCACCGGCCCGAGTACTTCGGCGAGAACATGGGTGAGGACGAGGACAAGACGATCCATGATCGCTTGAGCCCGTCGATGTCGAAGCTGGTCATCATGGCGCACGTCAAGGACGGCGTCCTTCTCGCAGAGGAGGAGAAGCTGCCCCAGCAGGTCGTCGACATGATTCCGATGC
Source organism: uncultured Planctomycetia bacterium (assembly GCA_964390645.1). Taxonomy (GTDB): domain Bacteria; phylum Planctomycetota; class UBA8108; order UBA8108; family UBA8108; genus CAYMLL01. The sequence continues at coordinate 223 of CAYMLL010000280.1, forward strand.
ACCACGGAACGACCGTCGTCGAGTTCTTTTTCCGCAAGGCGCAGCGAAAGGGCGGCGGAAATGAAGACCATGCCGCCACGAAGATCGAGTATCGCTATCCCGGCCCGAAGCCGACCTTCGCGGAGGCGGGGATCCTCATGCTTGCCGACGCGGTCGAGGCCACCGCGAAAACGATCACGGACCCTACCGCGAATCGATTTCGCGTGATGGTTCGGGAGCTGGTAGATGGCCGGCGTTTCGACGGACAGCTCGACGAGTGTAACCTGACGCTCGCCGATCTGCACAAGATCGAGAAGAGCCTCGTGCGCACGCTCACCCACATGTACCACAGTCGCATCAAGTATCCGGACGGGGAGGGTGATGAGGCCAGTCGCGAGCCGTCGTCTGCTGAGCGAGTCGAGGATGGGGCGCCGGCCAGCGGGACACGAGTCCGGTGACGACGAGCGCGAAGGTGCAGTTTGCCGGCAAGCGGTCGATTGTGGGGGAGCGGCGGTCGAGCCTCCGTGAGGTGCTCGAGGGGCTGCTGTTCGATCACTCCAGGGTCGGCATGGTCAGCGTCGTTTTCGTCGACGATACGGAGATCCGGCGCGTTCACCGGGAGTTCTTCGGCGACGACACGCCGACGGACGTGGTGACGTTTCCGACGACGGACGACAAGCCGACGAGCTTCGGTGACACCGTGCCGCGGGAGCTGCTGGCGGACGGCCATCTCGGGGAGGTTCTCGTATCAGTCGACACGGCCCGGAGGCAGGCTTCGTCGCGTGGGCTGGCGTTGGAGCGCGAGCTGGCCCTGTATTCCATTCATGGCGTCTTGCACATATTGGGTTACGATGACAAGGACAAGGCGGGGCGTCAGCAAATGCGACGTCTGGAGCGGCGCTATCTCGGGCGACTGAGCTTCTGACGACTGGGCTTCTGACGACTGGGCTTCTGACGACTGGGCTTCTGACGACTGGGCTTCTGACGACGGTTGACGTCGGAGTCCTCCTGCGCTCCGCCGGTGTGGTTGATGGTACGAGCCGCTATCATCTCCGATATCCATGGCAACCGCGAGGCGCTCGAGTCGGTGCTCGCGGACATCGACCGGCAGGGCATCGAGGAGATCCACTGTCTGGGTGATATCGTCGGCTACGGTCCAGACCCGGTCGCCTGCGTGGATATCGTGCGCGAGCGCTGCAAGATCGTCATCTGCGGCAATCACGACCAGGCGATCTTCAAGGGCGCGTGGGGATTTCGACCGGTGGCGAGCGACGCGATCGACTGGACGCGCGGTGTGCTGCGGCCGCGGTTCTTCAAGCCGGGGGCGAGGCGGCGGGGGGAGTATCTAGGCAGCCTGCCTCGGATCGCCGCGGCAGCCGACCGAAGTGTACGTCATGCCAGCTCACGCTAGCTGGCCGCCGCCCGGGATGTTCGAGGAGATCTTCGAGCTGGTGGAGGGCGTCTGCTTCGTGGGCCACACCCACTACGCCGGAGTCTTCGTCGAGGGACCGGGATTCACTCCGCAGGGTGAGATCCGCGATACGTTCCGCAGCGAGGGTCGCAAGCTGCTGATCAACGTCGGCTCCGTCGGGCAGCCGCGGGACCGCGACCCTCGATCCTGTTACCTGACGGTCGACGAAGGTGCGTTCCTGTTTCGCCGGGTCGAGTACCCGGTCGAGGTCACGCAGCGGAAGATCCGGTCGATTCCGGCGCTCCACAATCGTCTCGCGGACCGACTTGGCGCTGGTGAGTGATCCCCTCCGGAGCGTCGGTCCGGACGGATCCGGGCTTTGCCCGCGGACGTCGGCGGGACTCGATATTTGAGGTAGATGGGCGCGCCGATCTCCGGTAGATTCTGATCTTCCAATTCCCTCCACGGAGATCCTGATGGCCGCCAACTCCCCGGACTCCATCCGGAACATAGCGTTCTGTGGGCACGGCACTTGTGGAAAGACATCCCTCGTAGAGAGTCTGCTCGTCAGCGGTGGCGCGATCTCGCGCAAGGGGCTGGTGGACGAGGGCACCACCGTCTGCGATGCCGATGAGCAGGAGAAGGAGCGCAAACACTCCATCGAGCTGTCGTGCGCGAGCACGGAGACCGACGGGACGTTGCTCCAGTTCATCGACACGCCCGGTTACCGGGACTTCCTCGGTCAGGTCTACTGTGCTTCCGCTGCCGCCGACTGTTTCGCGGTCGTCGTGGAGGCGAAGGACGGTGTGCGTCCGAACACGCGTAAGGTCTGGCAGATTGCTGCCGACGCGGGGCTACCGGTCTTCGTGGTCGTCAACCGTGTCGATCGTGATCTCGCGGACTTTGACGCTGTGCTCACGCAGCTCCAGGACCAGTTCGGCGGCAAGTGCCTCGCGCTGACCGTTCCCAACGCGTCCGGAGCAGGTTTCAGCGCAGTCACCAGCCAGCTGGGGCAGAGCGACGACCTCATGGAGTCGATCGTCGAGTCCAACGACGACCTCATGGAGCGGTATCTCGAGGGCGAAGAAATCCCGTCCGAGGAGATCGCGGCTCAGTGTGTTGAGGCGGTGTCGTCACGCAGTCTCTTCCCGGTCTTTGCCACCAGCGCCGAGAAGGACATCGGGATTGCGGAACTGCTCGAGGCCTTTGCCCTGTACTCGCCCCCCGCGAGCCGCGACCTGGGGCGTGTCACGAGGAACCCTGACAATGACGAGGAGACCCACGCCGTCTCGACGAGCGCGGACGAGCCGTTCGGCGCCCGTGTCTTCCGCGTCGTCAGTGATCCCTTCGTCGGGAAGCTCACGTACATACGTGTCTTTTCCGGCTCGGTCGTCACGAACGGGTCGATTCACAACCCGAACACCGGCAAGCCTGAAAAGGTTGGCAAGCTGGTGCGGCTCCAGGGAAGCGAGCAGGTTTCGGTCGACCTTCTGAGCGCTGGCGAGATCGGTGCCTTGATCAAGGTGGAGGGACTGCGCACCTTCGATTTCCTCACGGCCGACAAGCGGCTCGTCATGGACCCGCCGAGGGTTCCTCTGCCGATGGCAGGTCTGGCGACGAGCCCGAAGACGAAGGCGGATGAGAAGAAGTTCGCCGAGGCGTACACGAAGCTTGTCGAGGAGGATGTCGGGCTCAAGGCCGAGAGAGACCGCCGCACCGGCGAGCTGGTGATTTCCGGAAGCAGTGCGCTCCATCTCCAGGTTCTCTGGCGGCGTCTCAAGGCGCGCTACGGAGTCGAGGTCGAGACCAAGCAGCCCAAGACGCCGTACCTCGAGACCATCACCGGCAAGGCCGACGCGCAGTACCGCCACAAGAAGCAGACTGGCGGTTCGGGAGAGTTCGCCGAGGTCTGGCTCCGAGTCGCGCCGCTCGAGCGCGGTGAGGGCTTCGAGTTCAAGAATACGGTGTTCGGCGGTGCGATCAGCGCCAGCTACGTCGAGTCCGCGAAGAAGGGCATCGTCGCGATGATGGAGCACGGCTTCATGGCCGGCTGTCCGATCGTCGACGTCAGGGTCGAGGTCTACGACGGCAAGGAGCACCCGGTCGATTCTAAGGACGTCGCCTTCCAGAAAGCCGGTCGCGAGGCCTTCAAGCAGGCGCTGGAGAAGGCGAAGCCAGCGCTGCTCGAGCCGATCGTGGAGGTCGAGGTCACTTTCCCCGGTCAGTTCACTGGTGACATCCAGGGTGACCTGACGCGGCGGCGTGGAAGGGTGCAGGGCGTGGATGTCATCGGCGACTTCCAGATTCTCAAGGCTCTCGTGCCGCTCGCCGAGATGTCCGAGTACGCGTCGAGTCTCGGGTCCGTCACCGGGGGCCAGGGTTCGTACACCCTCGAGATGGCCCACTACGAGGCTGTACCCGGTAACGTCCAGCAGAAGGTCGTCGACGCCTTCAAGACCGCGCAGACTGCCAAGTCCTGAGCTGTTTTCGAGACTGCGGATCGTGGCTCGCCGGTGCGGTCCGTGCCCGGGCGTCGCTCTGTGTCAGAACAGCTCGATGCGTCCGTCGACAACGCTGATCGGCAACTCGGTCTCGAAGAAGTTGTTCACTTTCTCCATGACCGAGTTGACGAATCCGTGCTCGTTGCCGACGGTGACGACCGCGAGCTCACCGGTTTGCCAGAGATCGTTCGAGCCGATCTCGGCGACCGAGACGTTGTAAGTGTTGCGCAGGCGGTCCTTGATCGATCGCATGACCTGGCGCTTCTGCTTCAGCGACTGCGCGGTATCGATGTGGAAGCAAACCCGATAGAGCCCGATCTTCATGGTGTCCGGTTCCTCCACCCGGCGCTCTTGTCGCCGGTCGTTGCGTCGAGGCCGAAGTCCTTTACCTTGCGCTCGAGAACGTCGAGCGGGATCTCGAGGTTCTCCGCGACCCGGCCGAGATCGTCGTCCGCCCGGCCGTAGGCCTGGAAGAGGAATCCCTTCAGGGAGCCACGCAGCTTCATCGGGCTGATGCCGAGAAGGCGTGCCGCCGGACGCAGCTTCCAGTTCGTGCAGCGAAGGGCCTCGATGATCACGCGCGCCTCGAACTCGAGCTGAATGCGGTAGAACGGTGTGGTCGTGCGATCTCGTGGGGCGCCGTTCGTCGTTTCTTTCTCCTTCTCGAGGAGGGCTCGCAGGAGCTGACTGCTGACCTGCACCAGTCGGTTTTCCGAGGGGTTTGCTTCCGTTGGCAGGGGGGCCGTGGACAAGGACGGCTGATCCAGGGACTGCCCCGATTGGATGCGGTAGACCTTGTTGAGATCCTCGACCTCGATGGAGTCCGTGGAGCAGAGGTCCGAGGCGAGCTCGACGGTGTTGCGCAGCTCGCGGATGTTGTTCTCACGCCATTCACGAGTGACGAGGAGCGCCATGGTTTGCGAAGTGACCGACCGTGGTTCGAGTCTCTCCTCTCGCTGAGCGAGTCTGTCGAGAAAGAACTGCACGAGCAGTGGTATGTCCTCCCGACGCTCTCGCAGCGGTGGAATGTGGATCGGAAACTTGTTCACGCGGAAGTAGAGGTCGTGGATGAAATCCCCGGACTTCACGAGCTTGGAGAGGTCTCTGTTCGTCGCACAGATCACTCGCACATCGATTTGACGCACCGTCGCCTCGCCGACGCGCTTGATCTCTCGTTCCTGCAACACGCGTCGGAGCTTCTTCTGAAGCGACTTGGATGCGTCGTTGATCTCGTCCAGAAAGAGCGTCCCTCCGTTCGCTTCCTCGAAAGCACCGACCTTGTCGTGAGCGGCGCCGGTGAATGAGCCTCTCACGTGACCGAAGAGCTCGCTTTCGAGAAGGTGTTCGGAGAGGCTCGAGCAGTCCACCACGACAAAGGACGCGTCACGGCGATGCCCGTTGTGATGGATCGCCTTCGCGACCAGCTCCTTGCCGCAGCCGGACTCGCCGGTGATGAGCACCGTGCGGTCGACGTCCGCCGCGATCTGGACGAGCTCGAAAACGTTCCGCATCGACTTGCTACGGCCGATGATGTTGTCGAGGCTGTAGCGGTCGGTGACCTCCTCCTCGAGCTTACGGATCTTGCGGACATGGTCCTGGTGCGCCAGGCCGGTCTTGACGTACGGGGTGATCGCCTCGGCAAACTCGCCGAGGAACTCGAGATCCTCCGAGTTGAAGATGTTGCCGCTGGCATCGCTCTCGACGTAGAACACGCCGATCGGTCCGCTCTCGGAAGGCAGAGGGACGGCGATGAGGGAGAGGGTATCGAGCTGCTTGATGCTCTCGGCGTTCATGAAGCGTGGATCGTCCTTGGCGTTCTCGCAGAGGATCGCATCGCCGTGCTCGAAGGTCCTCTCGACGATCGTGTGGCTGAAGGAGTGGTCGAGGTCGTCGACTTTCCAGCCGGCTTTCACCTCGAGGTCCTCGCCGTCGGACGTTTGCACGATGACGAGCGCCCGCTCGATGGTCTTCTCGCCCTCGAGCTCGACCTCCTCCAGGGCCAGGCCGAGGATCCGGGCGAGGGTTTCCCCGATGTCGTACTTCCAATCGATCGTCTGCAGCATGTAGAACGCGTCGAGCGCCTTGCGCACACGCGTGAGGACCGCCTTGCGACGATACGCTGATCTGCTCATGACGCACCTGCTCGAAGGGTCAGTTTCAGTCGACGTCGGCGGTACTCGAGTCCCGGGGACGCGAGGTGAGCCTCACCGCTGGTCGCGCACTCGTCCGCCATCTTCTCCTCTTCGACGAGCCACCAGTACACGGCCAGCTCGCCGAGTGACTCTGCCGACTCGACACGGCAACCCATCGCTTCGAAGGCGCGCACCGCTCGATTGAGGTGCTTCTCCGTGCGATCGGCCCAGTCCGGGCCGAGATCGCGATACACGCAGCCAAGCGCGAGGTCGAGCCGTGCGCGGCCGTATCGTTCGTCCGAGCCCGTGTCGTTCTCGATCACGAGTAGCGCGAACTCGAGGGCCTCATCCAGCTCTTCTCGCATTCGACGCAGACGCACCAGAATGCTGGCGATTTCGGCGCGCTTCTCGAAGGCTTGGTCGTCCTCGATGAGGCTCCACGCGTCGCGTAGCGCGTCCGAGGCATCTTCTGTACGACCGGCATCCAGGAACGCCTCGGCGAGCGTTGCCAGGGCCTGGGCTTGCAGGCCCCGGAGGCGATCGGACGGCGTTGACCTCAAGCAGTCCCGGGCGTGCTTCTCGGCGAGATCGAGCCGACCGCTGACCAGCTCGACTCGCGAGAGATTGCAGAGGATACTCTCCCGCATGCGCGCTGCCGAGAGCTCGTCGGCGGGTGGGAGGGCTTCCTCCAGGATGGTGCGGGCCTTCGTGGGCTTGCCGAGGCCGAGCAGAATCTCGCCGAGATTGCAGCGTGCGATCAGGACGCCCTTGGAGTCGCCGATCTTGTCGAATGTGTTCAGCGCGCGTGTGGTCGCGTCGTGCGCCGCATCGTATTCCCCTCGATGGACTTGAACTCGAGCCATGTTGTTGAGGCAGATCGCGAGCCCCTGCCGGTCACCGACGAGTTCCCGGATGGCGGTCGATTGTCGCAGGTAGTCGACGGCCAGGTCGGTCTCGCCGCTCGCCCGGTGAAGGTTCCCGAGGTTTCCCTGGATGCGGGCCGCGTCGACGAGCTGCCCGCAGGCCTGCGACGTCGACAGCGCCTTCTCGAAGCTCGCGATCGCGGCTTGCGGGTGCTTCTCGAGCTTGTAGACGAGCCCCAGTCCCAGATGCACTGGAGCGAGGGACTCGGGGGGAGCCTCGCTGCCGTACAGGGTGAGGCTGCGCTGGAAGTGCTCGCGTGCCGTTGTCAGGTCGTTCTCGTCGAAGCTGACACTGCCGAGTCGATAGTGAGCCAGAGCGAGAGCCTCGCCGCTCTCGCCGGCTTCCTCGGCGCAGGTCGTGAAGCAGCCCCGTGCGTCGTCGAGCCTGCCCTGGCGGTGAAGGACGCGGCCGATTCGATCCCGCAATCTGATGCGCTGTCGGGACGTCGCTGTGTTCGCGATCTGGAGAGACTCGGCGAGACGAAATCTGGCAAGGGCTTCGGGATACTCTCCGACGCGAACGTGGAGGGTTCCGATCTCGAGGGCGATCTTCGCGCGCAGAGGACCGCTGTCGGCCAGCTCGAGGGCGCGGGTGAAGGCAGCTTGCGCGCGCTGGTTGGAGTAGCTGCGAGCGGTGATACGGGCCGCCTCGAGGTAGTGTCTGCAAGCTCTTCCGGGATCTCCCGCCTCGACGAGATGCTCGGCGACGCGGAGGTGCTGCAGGTCGTTCAGCGAGGCGCGTCGTGTGAGGCGTTTCGCCTCGCGCGCGTGGAGGTCGCTACGTTCGTGATCCGGGAGCCGCTCGAGGAGCATCTCGCGTCCGATCTCGGGCGAGAGCTGCAGACCGTCCGGCTCCTCGATCAGCCAGCCGTCCCTGATGAGAGACTCGAGCGCGGCGCCAAGAGGCCCGGGTGGTGTCGACGTCGCGTCGAGCAGCTCCATCAGGACCGGCTCGTTCACCGGTGTCTCGACGACGGCCGCCGTCGCGAGCACGCGGAGCTGCTCCGGCGAGAGATCCGGGGGCGGAGCGGCGTTCTGGCCGTTCTCGGTGAGAGACGGAAGCGCCCCGGTCAGCGACCAGCAGCCGTCGTGTAGCGCGATCGCGTCACGGTCGACGAGCTGCCGCAATCGTCCGTGCACTGCGAGTGGACGCGCGCCGCCGTCATGCAGAAGGTCTCGCGTGATCCGGTCGTCGACCGACCGGTACGGGGTGAGCATCGATTCTGCGTAGAGTCGGACCTCGTGATCGGCGAGTCCTCCGAGCGAGAGGGGTGACGGCTCGTCCATCGAGTCGAGCTCCGTGAGCCACTCGCGAGCTTGCACGTTGTGCTCGATGTCCTGTGGTCGATACGTCACCAGAAGGAGCACCGGCAGCTCGCGGATCGAGCGTGAGATCCACGCGAGCATGTCAGCCTCCAGCTCATCGCAGTCCTGAAGATCTTCGAGGGCGATGAAGCAAGGCGCGCGGCGGGCGGTGGCGACAATCACGCGCAGGCCGGTCTGCAGTATCCGCTCACGTGCTGTCGCGTCGTCCACGGCGATGGCGGCTGTGCTCTTCGTCGGGGTGCTCGAGTGCTCGTCGCGTGGCCCGATTCCCCAGGCATCGACGAGCTCCCCTGTCCAGGGCCCGAGCTCCGCGGGGATGTCGAGATCCGTTTGCGTGAGGAGATCATCGAGAAGCTCGCGAAAGACGACCGCGAGGCCCCTCCTCGGGGCGGAGGTGGCTCGGAAGGACGCGCGGACGGAACGGGCGCCGTGGTCCAGGAATGCCCCGCCGCGAAAGCCGCTCTCGTCGAGGATCCATGTCTTGCCGGCTCCTCTCTCTCCTTCCAGGCGCAGAATACCGCCGCGTCCGGAGCTCAGGCGGGTCGCGAGAGACTCGCGCAGCCTCGCCAGCTCGGTTTCTCTGCCGACGAACACGGGGCGCCGCAGTCGAGGGGCGGTCTTCCCGGACGCCGTCTCGCCCGTGTCGCCGATATTCCGCAGCGTGTCGGCGACGGCGCGGGCCGACCTCGGCCGGTCGGCGGGCTCCTTCTGCAGCAGGGCGTCGAGAAGGTCATCGAGCTCCTGCGGACACCCGGCGTGCAGGCTGCCGGCGGGTGTCGGCGGGGCGCGGCGAGCGATCGCCTGGCTGACGGTCGCGTAGACCGGCCGGCTCGTGACCAGCTGGTAGAGGAGCGCCCCGATCGCGTAGAGATCGCTTTGCACCGAACAGGGGTGTCCGCTCAGCACCTCGGGAGCGAGATACAGCAGCGTGCCGACGACGTTCTCGCGGCCCTTCGTCGCCATCGAGGCTGCGGTCGTCGCCGGCTCGCGCGCCAGACCGAAGTCGACCAGCTTGACGCGAGGCCGGCCGTCGCGAAGGGCCACGCCGGTGTCTCCGCCGGGGACGCCGCCCAGGACGAGGATATTCGTCGGCTTCAGGTCCGCGTGCACGAGGTGGTTGCGGTGGACGTGGTCCAGTGCGTCGAGTGCCTCGGCGAGGATGCGGGCCAGGCCCGCGATCTCATCCACGTCGGGCGTGGACGGATTCGCCGGCGACTCGGCCAGTGAAACCCCCCCCACCACCACCAACCAGAAC
>CAYMLL010000280.1:9759-10291 GCA_964390645.1 uncultured Planctomycetia bacterium
CGCACGAGCTCCATCGTGAAGTAGAGCTCGCCCCGGAAGTGTCCGACGTCGTGGAAGCGGACGATGGACGGGTGGTGCAGTCGGCTCAGCGTCCGTATCTCACGCTCGAAGTCGAGCCGGTCGGCCTGCGACGCTGAACGCAGGGCCTTGAGGGCGACGAATTCGCCGCTGCTGCGGTCCAGGGCGCGCCAGACGTCGCTCGACGCGCCGCGTCCGAGCAGCTCCTCGAGCCGATAGCGAGGGTGTTGGTGCAGCGGCGAGGGTGCCATGGGAGAGCAGCCTGGGAGTTGAGCGGCTGAATTCCGGCCACTCGCCCATTGTACGGTGCTCCGGGCTGACTGTCGCGCAAAACGGCCAGAGTTCGGTCGCTTTGGCGGCCAGATTCCAGCCGCATTGGGCTCGACCCGGCTCCGCCGCCCGCTCGCGCCCGTATTCCGGGGGCGTGTCCCGGTCACGCAGTCGCTTCGGCGTGCGGGTCGAGCACGGGCGGGTAGGTGCCGATCTCGATGTGGTTGCCGTCGGGATCCTGGAA
>CAYMLL010000281.1:0-10285 GCA_964390645.1 uncultured Planctomycetia bacterium
TGCTACCCGACGCCCCGCCGGAGACCGCCCAGCAGGGTCGCCAGCGTACGTCTGTACGTGTCGTGGAGGTGCAGAGCGATGGCTGCACGCTGCTCGACGCCTTCGAGTAGCTTGCCTCTCGCCGTTTAGCGTATCGAGACGTCAGAACACAGGCGATGTGGTGCCGTGTCGAGTTCTGGCAACACGGGTCCCGGTGAGAAGGAGCTCGGGCGAAACGGTGAGTGTCGCGTCGGAGTCAACGCCTCGACGGGCTGCCGGCCTATCGGTAGTTGAGCGATCCTGCGCGCGGCAGATTTCCCCCAACGGGCGGTTGAGCAGCTGACGACGTTCGCTCATACTGGACCGCACGGGGCCCGGTTCTCGATCTGCTGGATTTCGAGGCTGAAGGTGCCCGATTCATGATGGAGAGTTCTCCGGCTGCGGGGGGGACGAGACCCGGGCTCTCCGACGGTCGCCGATTCATGTCCCAGTGTCCTGCTTGCGCCAGCTTCAACGAGGACGGTGTCGCGTTCTGCGGCCAGTGCGGACAGGGTCTGATGACCAAGGGCCGCCGCGGCCGCTCGCGACCCGTGTGGCCGCTGGGGCGGATCGTGCTCCTGCAGGCTCTCCTCGTGGCCGGCGTCGTCTGGATCTTGCTCCGGCCGGGGGGGGATCCGGAGGCCGTGCCGTCGAAGCCTGGGAGCGAGGGTCGGGGTGATCGTCGCTTCGGAGGGGGGACGGCCGGTCCTCTCACCGGGTCTTCGTCGAGCGCCGCGGAGTCGAAGACCGTCGAGGATCAGGTGAGCGTCGATCGGCCGGTCGAGACGCTCGACGAGTCGGAGATCGCCGCACGTCTGGAGAAGACGCTCGTCGTGATCGAGCTCGCGAACGCCGGGGGGCGTACGATTCGCGAGATCCGAGGAGTCGTGGTCCACTCTGGCGGAGTTGTCCTCTGCCGCTACGCGACGCTTCTCGGCGCCTATCGAGCGACGTGTCGTCTGCATCAGGACCGACGCGATCGAGTGCCGGTTCGGGGCATCATCCAACACGACGTTGCGGCGGATCTTGCGCTTCTGCGCCTCGACAGCGGCTCGCTCTCCTTGCCGGCCCTGACGATCGTCGAGGATCCCGCCCTGACGGTCTTCCAGCGGGGCGACCGGCTCTTTGTTTTTTCCGGGCACCGTCCACGTCGTGCGGTGATCGAAGAAGCCGGCTTCTCGACCGCCGACGGGCGGGTCGGCACGCTGCTGGCGAGCACACCGCGAGTCGTTCCGGAGGCCTTCCTGGCTGTCGAGCCCATCGAGTCGGCCGTCGTCGGCCTGTGTCGGCCGCTCGTCGACGGTCGCACCGTCGCTGGCGGTGGCGCTGCGGTCGGCGTACAGGCCTACCAGGTCTTCGTCGACGGCGTGCACTCTCTTGTCAACGAGCTGGAGCAGCCGGTCTCCACGACGCTGGATGCGAACACGCAGCGGTTCTTCGAGGGCACCTTCGTCGACCTGGTCATCCAGGCTCGGAACGCGTATCGAGGCAAGCGCTGGGCCGAAGCGATCGAGCTCTTCGGACAGGCCTTCCGGCAGGGTACCGCGGAGCGGATCGACGAGACGCGACTCGCCGAGATCGACCGTCTCTTGCGGGAGAGCTATCTGGCCGAGATAGGGCGACTGCGGGACTCGCAGCGTCTGGAGGAGGCGGGCGAGGTCACGGTGCTGGCGTTGCGCGACTTTGAGCGTGATTCCGTGCTCTGGCTCCGACTCGCGGAGATCCGTGTCGAGCAAGGTCGCTCTCAGGATGCCATCACGGCGTTTCTGGAGGTTCGGGCGCTCGAGGGCGGCAAGCGTGTGGATTCGCTGCTCGAGCGGGAGTACCGAGCTTTCGCGCAGGAGCGGCTCGACGGCGGCGACGGTCGCGCCGCGGAGCTGGTGTACATCGACGGTATCGAGCAGGTCGAGCGTTCGGGCGTCTTGCGGCTCGAGCTCGGGCGACTCTACTTGCTCTGGGAGGCGTACGAGGATTCCGTACGGCTCCTGGAGGAGGCTCGGCGTCTCGACTCGAGCCTGCGCGATCAGGTGGACGTCCTCCTCGAGAAGATCGATGACATCCTTGCCGACCGCGATGCCGTCGTGCTTCCGATCCCTGAAGGCTCCGCGTCGATCCGCACGAACGTCGTCGTCAATCAGCAGTTCGAGTTGCCGTTTCTCGTTGACACCGGTGCAACCTACACTTCGATCTCTAACGATCTCGCCAAGCGGCTCGGCTACGATACGGAGCGTGGTCCGTCGACGGTGGTCAACACGGCAGCCGGTCCGAAGCGTGTGCGCGTTGTGCGCCTCACCAGCCTCTCTCTGGCGGGGTACAACGTGCGCAACCTCGACGTCTTCGTGCTGCCGGCCGAGGCCGGCGCGCGGGTCAACTTGCTCGGGCTCAACTTCCTGAACTTCTTCAAGTTCAGCGTCGACTCGAAGCGACGCGAGTTCCGGCTCGAGCGCCAGTAGGGTCACCGTCTCGAGGTGTGATGCCGGATGGTTCGAGCGATGTCCGGAAAGGACGCGCTCCAGCCCGGGGGCTCGCCATTCTGTAGAGGCCTGGCCAGGCGGCGACGGGCCGTTGTGCAGGTCTCGCAGACCTCGACGTGTCTCGGAGGACCTCGCCGGGTTCCGCGGCAGTCCTGCCCGACTTCTCGGGGACTGCCGAGTTCCTCGTGGATCCTCCTCCCCACAGGCCATCGGTGTCGGGTCTTCGTCGCTTCTCGTCCCCGGCGATCGTCGCGATCGTGGCATTTCCGGAAGACGGCGAACTCCGAGGTCCGCAGCCGGGGAGTTCCGGAGCGGGCTATCTGCGGCGGCCGAAGCGAGCCGTACATGGAATGATGAGCTCCGGAACCTCGGGGTCGTCGGTCCTGAGGATCAGCCGGTCCTTGACGAGAGGTATCGTCTCGCTCGCTCTGGTCGGCGGCCGTAACTCTATCGCGAGCTTCGAGGAGCGACCGGTGATCGTCTCGGGCAGGAGCGTGACCTTGAACCGGCTCGTCTCACCGCTCGCCATGGTGACCTCGGTGATAGAAAACCTGTGGGAGCCGCCTCCGAAGCTCTTGACCTCGAGCGTCTTGCGCGGCAGCGCGGATCCGGGCTCGCCCAGTCTCTTCGTCAGCGAGCTGGAGAAGTACACTGACTTCGACGGCAGCACTTGTACGCGCTCCTTGACCTTGATGCTGACGGGAAAGCGGACTTCGATCTCCTCGTCGTTTATTACGACGGTGAGCACGAGCTTGTCCTTCTGTAGCACCACCTTTTGCGTCAGATCGATCGTCGGTCGTAGTGTGAGCTCGAAAGTGTTGCCTGGTTTCGTCTCGACAATGCCGGCTGTGACGATGCCGTCGATCGATACGACCTTGCGAATCGCGACGGTGGACTCGATTCCCGATACCAGCCTCGTCTTCTGAAAGGACCGGCTGGCGGCCGTCGCGTCACGGACGACGTCGATGACGACGTTGTGGGGCGTTCTCGTGAAGAGCTTCTTCACGTCCCCTTCCATCCACAGCTTCGTGTCTCCGTCGACGTCGCCGACGCAGACGATGTCGGCCTCCTTGCGCGTAAACGACGAGAAGCCGGTGGTATCGACCTGGAGAGTCACGCTGACCTTCTGGCCAGGCTGAAGTGTGTGGTCCTCGACCTGGTTCCGAGCGACGGTGCATCCGCACTTCGGCTTCACTTCCGTGATGCGGACCGGGACCTTGCCCGGGTTGGTGATCTCGAACGTGTGCTCGAACACCTGACCCTGGTAGGCCTCTCCCCAGCTGTAGACCGGCCCGTCGACGCTGATCACGCCACCTGCCGCGTTCAACCCCTCGACGGACACGGCCGGCTTCACGGCCGGGGTTGCCGGAGGAGGCCGCTGCGGCTGGATCGGTGGCGTCGTGCCCGGTGCCGCGTCTTTGCCTCGCCCGGCGTCGGTTGTCCCGGTGGGGTCGCTCGAGGGCGTCGAAGCGGCGGGCGGGGTCGCCGTTGACGTGTACGGGCTCGAGTCGGTCGTCGTCGTCGCGACCGTCTCTGCGTTCCCCTTCGCCGTCGCGGCGGTGCTGGCGGGGGCGTCCGAGGGTGTCGTCGCCGAGGGTGTTTTCGGAGACGTCTTCGCGCCGCAGGCGCAGAGCCCCAGAAGGGTCGAGCCGAGGGCTACGGTAACGAGGGCGCATCGAAGCGCCGATCGATGGGAAGAATCGTTCATCGGCATCTCGATCCGGCGTCAGGAGAGAGGGAACCGAACCCGACTCGGTTCCCGTGACTCGTTCGTCCGTGGACTTCCGCGCGAGCTTGCGGGGGCGACCCTTGGCCGGTTTGCGTCGCCACTCACCTTCGGCGTTGCGTTGCCTCTCTCTTCTTTCGAAGCTCTCGGTCTCGGAGACGCTGCTGGAGGCGCGCCTGCGCCTTCGCCGGGCTCGCCCGCTCCTCCGCCGGGGTCGTCTGCACCTTCGCCGGGGTTGTCGGCACCTTCGCCGGGTTCGTGCGGGGCCCGATCTCCTTCGGACTGATCTTCTGGATACTGGTTCCCGCGGGCACCGGCCGGCCCTGGCTCGCGGCTGCCGGTGTGCGTGGGCGACCGATCGACGCCGTGATGTTGAGGGAGATCTTCTCGAGCTGCGGATCGTCGGTGCGCACGACGAGTTTCTCGACGATGCGGCGCTTGAGGGTGTCGGAGGGGATTTGCGGAAGGGTCACCGTCACGTTGTAGAGCTTGCCTTCGGTGACGGTCTCGAGCTTGTGCTCGAAGTGCTCGCCGAGGATCTGAACATCGACGATCTTGAAATCGTGACCCGGGTGGAGGCTCTCGATCTTCACGACCTTCGTCGCCGGCTCGGCACCGGCCGTCTTGAGCTTGTCGGTGTCGCGCCGGCTGAAGTACACCGACGGGGGCGACGCGGTGATGCGGTCTTTGACGGTCATCGAGACGCGCACGGGAATGTCGAAGGCGCGGCCGTTGACCTCGACCGCGACATCGAGCTGCGCATAGTGGTACTTTTTCTTGTCGTCGGGAAGCTGCGGTGTCACCTTGATATGGTAGAGCTCGCCCGCCTCCACCGCCTTCAGCTCGGTCTTGACGGCGGTACTCTTCGTCGTCACGGTCTTCACGGCGATCTTGTGGTTCGCAGCGCGCTTGAGCTGGATGGTGAGCGGCTCGGCATCGACGCCACGGACGACGTTGATGCGCGGCAGCTTGGGGATGACCTCGACGGCCAGGTCGATCTTGCCCTGGATGGTCAGGCGCTGGGACGAGCGGCCGGCGTTCGTGCTCACCTCGGCCGTCTTCTTGACGCTGCCGGCAAACTTCTGGGTCTCGACCTTGAGGGTGATCGTGCCGCTGCCACCGGGCGGGATCTCCTTGTCGTAGTCGACCGTCGTACAGCCGCAGGCCGGCTTGACCTTTTCGACACGCAGAACCGATCCGCCGGTGTTCTTGATCCTGAAGGGGTGCGTGACGACCTCGCCCTGCAGCACGGCCCCCCAGTCGTAGACCGCCTCCGGGATCTCGATCGTCGGAGGCTGGAACGTGAGCGGTGGGGGAGTCAGGCCGTAGCGACCGGTCGACTTTGGCGCCGGCTTTGTCGTGACGACGGGTTTCGGCGCGGAAACCTTCGGCGAGAAGCCCTTCGGCGCGGGCTTCCCCTGGTCCTCGGCGAACGCGACGCTGCCGAGAAAGAGCAGGCTGAGTGTCAGACTGCGGACCGGGGCGTACGTCAGACAGGTTTCCGTGCTGTTTGGGTGTCTCATGACGATCCTTGGCGAATTCGTTTCCGATGGGGTGAGGCGATTGGATTCTCGCAGGACGCGGTTTTTACGGGGTGATCCGGCCCCAACGACTGACGAATCGGGGCGGATAGCGAGAAAAGGGGGGAGTTCTATCTATTTTAGCATCGAGTCCGGGAGGGAATCTACACTCTAGGAGCGCACCCGACGCGGGCTGCTCGGAGAGGGGGTACCCCGGAAGGCAAGGTCTTCGTAAGGTCCTTCTCGAAGTCGTCGACCTTGATCCTGCTCGGCTTGCCTGGCACCATACGACGCAGATGATCGGGATACCCCATCGCTATCTGACACAGGAGTTTCCGGGAATCGGAGGCGTCATCCGGGCGCGCCTGGAGGACTTCGTCGTGGAGGAGGTGCCGCTCTACAGCGCCTGTGGCGAGGGCGAGCACGTCTACTTCGAGATCGAGAAGCGGGATCTGTCGACACTCGAGGCGCTCGAGTGGCTGTCCAGGCGGCTCGGCCGTGAGGTGCGCGACTTCGGCTACGCCGGGCTCAAGGACCGCAAGGGCATTACCCGGCAGACCTTGTCGCTTGCCGCCACGACGCCCGAGGAGATCGAGCTGCTCGACGTTCCCAAGCTCCGTGTCCTGGCGTGCTCGCGACACACCAACAAGCTGCGTGTAGGGCACTTGCGAGGTAACCGGTTCGTCATCCGGGTACGGGAGATCGAGGTCGATGTGCGGGATCGTGTCGCGCGGGTCCTCGAGTGTATCTGCGAGCGGGGTCTGCCGAACTATTTCGGACCGCAGCGCTTCGGCAACCGGGGCGACGCTCAGTGGGTCGGTAGCGCCATGTTGCGTCACGACTCTCGCTCCGCGGTCCGGAGGATCCTCGGCTGTCCGGCGGCAACCGAGAACAATCCCCATGTCGTCGCGGCTCGTCACCTCTTTCTGCAGTACCGCTGGCGAGAGGCGCTGGAGCGGTTCCCGGCGAGCTATCGTGAAGAGCGGCGGCTGCTCCGGTACCTCGTGCGCGCTGGTGAGAGGTACGACGGTGCGGTGAAGCTGCTGGGATCGGCGATCCTGCGGCTGTACTTCTCGGCGTTCCAGTCGTTTCTCTTCAACGTCATGCTCGAGAGGCGTCTCGAGCATGAGGACGGCCACCTCGGCCGGCTCCGAGACGGCGACGTCGCGTTCCTTCACCGTAACGGCGCGGTCTTCACGGTGGGTGACGCCGAGAGTGATCAGTCGCGCGCCGATCGCTTCGAGATCAGCCCGAGCGGACCGATCTTCGGCAAGAAGACCGTCCATCCGATCGGCGAGGAACTCGAACACGAGACACGGGTTCTCGAGGAGAACGGCTGTCGTAGCACGAGCTTTCACCATCTTCAGCAGCGGTGTGGGCTGCACGGCGGCCGGCGGCCTTTTCGCGTGCCCGTCGAGGATCTCGAGTGGCAGCAGGATGAGGAGGGGCTGCTCCTGCGCTTCTTTCTGCCGAAAGGCGCCTACGCGACGACGTTGCTCCGCGAGATCATGAAGAACGAGACCGTGCCCGTGGACTATCGACGGGATCCCGGAGTGGCTTGACGGGAGCGAGGAGCATGAGCACTTTCGAGGAGCGGCCGGGCTCCGCCGACTTCGCCGAGCGTCTTGCTGCGCCGACGCCCACTCCCGGGGGCGGAGCCGCCGCCGCGCGTGTCGGCAAGCTCGGGACCTCGCTCGTACGCATGGTCACGGGCATTTCGCTCGAGAAGGCGCCGGGACCGCACGAGCGTGGCGACGACGGGAGCCGATGGGCGGTCGTGGAGCGCATCGCCGGCGAGGCTTGCGCGCTCGGCGAGCGCTTCGCGGACCTGGAGACGGAGGATATGGCGGCGTTCGAGGGCTTGCTCGCGGCGCTGAGGCTGCCGAGGTCCGGCGACGAGGAGAGAGAGCGGCGGCGTGTCGCCATCGCCAACGCGACCGTGCGGGCCACCGAGACGCCCCTGAGGACGCTCGAGGCGAGCCTCGAGCTGCTCGCCATGGTGCGTGAGCTTCTCGACCTGACCGCGAGCATCCGATTGCGGGCTGAGGCGGATCTGGGAGGCGCGCTGGAATTCGCGCACGCGGCGTTTCGGGGCGCCGAGGCCAACGTTCGGGTCAACTTGCCCGGGCTGAGGAAGGAGGCGCGAGGGGAGCAGCTGGAGCAACGGTGGAGGGGGCTGGCAGCGACGTTCGACGTGCAGTACGAGACATCGCGTCAGCAGCTCGCACGTCGGCTGCAAGGCTAGCGGCCGGCTGAAGAAGCGCTTCGGATGCAAACGCGAGTCATCTCGTCGGAGATCGAGACGCTGGAGCGTGGGCGACGGGGTGCATCGTCGAGTTCCGGGAACACGGATCCTGGTGGTGCGGGGCCCGGGCGAAACGGCCGCGTTCGCGCCGATTTGACGGTTTCGACGGGCTGCTGGACGGCGGGAGCCGGACGTCCGAGTCGGGCACGAGAGGTGAGGCCGTGGCCGGCAGTGTTTCCGGAACCAACCAGGACGGGGACGTCCACCGTCGTCAGGACGGGGCTTCCGGACGGCTGGGAGAGAGGGCGTAGCCGGAACGTGACGCTCTGCAGGAAGGGGAGGGGGAAGAGTGAGATCGGATCTCAGCGGGGATCCCTGCAGAGTGTTCGTGGACCTTCCGGCTACGCATCAACAGAAAGCCGTTCGTGCGTCCGGGTCACGGGCTCGTGTCCCGAACTCTGGAAGCGCTTCGTCCTCGTATCGTCCAGAAGTGCTTTCGGTGTGTTGACGAGGCTCCCTACTCGAGGAACCCCTCGAGAGTCCTGCAGCGTGTCGGATGCTGCAGCTTCTTCAGCGCGCGGATTTCGATCTGACGGATCCGCTCGCGCGTGACCTTGAACGTCTTGCCGAGCTCTTCAAGCGTGTAGGTCGTGTCCCGTCCGATGCCGAAACGGAACTTGACGACTTCCCGCTCGCGCAGGCTCAGTGTGTCGAGCACGTCCTCGATTCGCATGCTGAGCATGTCTTGTGTCAGGGCCACCGTCGGCGAGTCGCTGTTGCGGTCCTCGATGAGGTCGCCGAACGTGCTGTCGTCTTCGTCGCCGAGCGGGTTGTTCAGCGACACCGGCGGGCGCGAGAGCTTCAGCGCCTTGCGAACCTCGTCGCGAGGCAGGTCGAGGTCTTCCGCGATCTCCAGGAGGTTTGGTGCCTGACCGTTCTTGTAGGTGAGCTCGCGACTGATGTTCATCAGCTTGGTCATCGTCTCGGACATGTAGACCGGCAGACGAATCATGCGTGACTTCTCGGCGATCGCACGGGAGATGGCCTGGCGGATCCACCACGTTGCGTAGGTCGAGAACTTGTATCCCTTGCGGTATTCGAACTTCTCGGTCGCGCGCATCAGCCCCGTGTTGCCTTCCTGGATCAAGTCGAGGAAGGACAGTCCGCGCTTGCGGTAGCGCTTCGCGACGCTGACGACCAGCCGCAGGTTGCCGGAAGCCAGGCTGCTCTTGGCGCGCTCGTAGAGCGAGAACTGGGTCTTTACCGCAGCGACGCGGCGCAGAAAGGACTCGTAGTGCTCGAAGAGCGCCGCGTTGGCTTTGACGAGAGCGGGCAAATCGTGGAACCGGCGCTGCTCACGGGGATTCAGGACCTCGCTACGAACCCGAACGCCAAATCGCTCCAGGACGAGCTTCCAGCGTGCCAGGTAGCTGATCTTGATATGGTACTTCTCGATCAGTCGAACACTGCGACGGATGCGGGCGCTCAGGCGTTTCTGCACCTGAAGAGTCGCGCTACTGGGAGCCTGCGACGAGTGTGTGGCTGACTTGCGGACAGCTGGGGCCTTCCCGGGGCGCGGCGTCTCGGCTGTGACCCCCGCGTTCTGAGGCTCGCCGGCGGGTGTGGGCATGTCGCAGAACGACAGGCCACCGGGCAGCTCGCGCACCGACTCGAAGTCGGCGACGCTCGCTTTCAGGCTCCTCTTCAGCGTGGCGACCGACTTCTCGAGCTCGATGAAAAACTCGCGACGCTCGCCCTTGCGGGAGAGGTTGACGTCGAGAGCCTTCTCGATCAGGAGCTGCTTCGTCAGCAGCAGCTCGAAGAGCTCGATGACCTGCTCCTGACCGTAGCGCGTCGAGTAGATCAGCGAGCGCATCTCGTTGCGGGACGATTCGATGTCCTTCGCGTACCGGACCTCTTCCTCGCTCTTCAGCAGCGGGATTTCCGCCATCTGGCTGAAGTACATGCGAATGGGGTCGTCGAGCTTGCGGATCGCGGCAGCTTCCTCGTTCTCACGCGCGGCGGACTTGGCCATCGCGGAGCTGGGCTTCCCCCTGGTCTTCGATTCGTTCTGGGCCTGCCCAGCACTCTCGACCACCTCGATTCCCTCGTCCGTGAGGGCGACGAGGATGCGTTCGAAGTTTTCGGGGCTCGATCCGACATCCGGGGCGATCTCGAGGATCTCCTCGTAGGTGACGACGGTACCTTTGAGGGACTTGAGCAAGCGGGCGACGACGTTCTCGACGGGCTCCAAGGGATCAGCCTCCGGATTCGGGTTGTCGATGAGACCGTCGGGCGAAGA
>CAYMLL010000282.1:0-10187 GCA_964390645.1 uncultured Planctomycetia bacterium
CCTCGCCCTGCGAGGGCCGCGTCGGCGGTGTGAGGAGCGAACGCGAGGTCAAAGTTGAGGAAGAGACGGTCGACGAGCACGGGGTCGCCGCCCGCAAGCGGCACGCGGAAGATCCGATGGCCCGAGCTCTCGCCGAAGTAGACACTGTCGGCGTCCGGCGCCAGCCTGAGGAAGGAGCCGAAGACGGAGGGCTCGAAGCGGGCGATCACGGTGTTGACGTCGTCGAGGGTCGAGCGGATCTCGTCGTTCTCGTAGATCAGGCGTTCGCCGTTCGGACCGTACTCGAGGCCCCCGACCTGCCGCTCGAACGGCAACGAGGCGTCCAGTGTGAAGACACGCCGCGACTCGAAGCCCGAGGGGATCTCGAGCAGAGGCTGTGCCAGAGCCGGGGCGCAGGCGGTGACCGCCGCCACGAGGTGAGTGACGCGTCGAAACACCGGGTCCCTCCTTCTCCGTGAAAGGGAGCCAGCCTTCGGGGGGAGTGAGACGAAGACCCGCGAGACAACGGGCGGCCTCTGTATGCCTCCTTCCCCGGAGGCGAGAACGGAACGATCAGGCAGGTCTCCTGGCTCCTGGATCGACCCGTCCTCTTCAGACCTTCCCGAACGACCACCAGCTCCGTCCCGTGGGCCACCACGGCGAGTGAGCTGTTCCGTTCAGTGGCCACACCGTCCGTTGCCGGTCGGCGTCCGCGGGCTCTCGAAGCGTTGTGGGAGCTCGCAGTGAAGAGGAAGTCCCCAGTTACAGTGGCGGGGTCCGCGCCGGATTCACACCGGACTTCCCTCTTGCCGCCCCCGCCCTTCGACACGAAGAACGCGGGCACCTGATACGACGCGCAGAACATAGCCCAAACGCGTCGGGTGGTCAAGGCGTGTGGAGTCCGGTTCCGGCCTGCGCGGTCCTCGTCCGGGCCCCGGGGAGCCGGACAGCGTGTTGATCCGGGACCATCGGTGACGTCGGAGGGGGCGCTACCGGCCGCAGAGGAACTTCAACAGCTCGATCACCTGGCGCTCGCTCGAGTTCTTCAGCAGCCCTTCGGGCATGAAGGAGTCCCTCGTTCTTGTTCGCGAGGCGACCTCGGACCTCTCGACGACGACCGTCTCCGTCAGGGTGCGCAGGGTGATGTCGCGCGCGGTCTCGCCACGCACGAGGCCGCTGAGAACCGAGCCGCCGCGAGTGACGAGCACGGTGAGCTCGAAGTCCTCGCCGACGACCGCGTTCGGGTCGAGGATGCTCTCGAGGAAGTACTCGACGCCGTTGCGTCCGGAGCCCGTGAGGTCCGGACCGAGCTGGCCCTTCTCCACGTTCCGTGAGTGGCACGGGGCGCAGATCTTCTCGAAGGTCTTGCGGCCGGCCGCGGCGTCGTAGGCCCACAGCGGAGCGTCTCGGTAGGTCTTCGAGTACCGGTCGGTCAGCGTCTGCGCGTCCGCGCTCGTGTCCCGGGTCCTGCCCCAGACCTCGGTGACCAGGGCGTTCACGCGCTCGTCGCCGAGGCTCCCGAGCTGTCGAACGTGAAAGGAGCTGAGGATTCCCCGGTTGATCTTCTTCTCGACGATCGCCTCGAGGAGGGGACGAGCGTACTGTGTCCTCGTGGAGAGCGTGCCGATCGCGAGCCGTCTCTCCGGGTCGGAGAAGGCGCTGAAGCGCTCGATCAGCGACGGCGCGATATCATCGTGACGCAACCTGGCGAGCAGCGGGATGACGTCGCTTCGGTAGCTCTCGTCGTCCAGCAGCGAGAGAAACTGGGGCACGGAGCGCTCGTCCGTCGCGGCGGCGAGGATCTCGAACGCCCGTCGCCGCTCGGCGTCGACGGTCTCGGTGGAGATCAGAGCGCCTCTCATCTTCTGCAGGGCGGTCTCGTCCGAGAGAAGAACGCCGATACGCTCGGCGACTGCGCGGGTCGCGAGGTCAGGGTGGGCGTAGAGTCCGGTCGCGAGCGTCTTCCACTTCGGGGGCGTCGGTGACAGGTAGGTCCCCTGACGCGCGAAGTGGATCAGCTCGAGCACGTGCCGGGTCCGCTCGCTCCCGGAGTCCGCGGCGAGCAGCCCGAGGGCTCGATCGAGCCCCGCCGGAGTCCTTGCCGCGTACCACCAGACGAAGTCCCGGAGGGACGGCAGACGAGACCTTGCGGCGAACTCGAAGGCCCGTTCGGCGTTCGACGCGACGAGCGGCGCGATGCCGTACCAGATCATCCGCGGCAGGTTGGCGTCGTCGCGGTCCTCGGCGTGCGATGCGAGCCTCTGCGCCAGCGTCCAGGCCTCGGCAGCGGGAGCCGACGGCAGGTACGAGGCGATCGCCAGGCGCACGCGTGCCGACCCGTCGTCGGAGGCGAGCTCGACGAGACGCCGTCGCACACCGGGGCTCGCTGTCCGGCCGTCGGCAGCGAGGCGGACGGTCCAGGACCGGACCAGCTCGTCCGGATGCTCCAGCAGTCTCTGGTGGCTCTCGTCCGTCAGAGTCCCCAGCACGTGAAGCGTCCACATCGCGCGCAGCACGAGAGTCGCCCTGTCGTCGTCGAGCAGCTTCCGTAGCGCGGCGATCGCCCGCTCGTCGATCGATCGGGTCGTGCTGCGTTCGTGAAGCAGGCGTCGAGCCGTGCGCTCGAACCAGGCGTTCTCGTGAGTCTGCAGCCGGGCGAGTTCGAGGTCGCTCGCCGTGGCGAGATCCGTCGAGCGGGGCTCGAAGGTCGGGGTGAAGCTCATGCGGTAGATACGGCCGTTGGTCCTGTCCCAGCGCTCCATGTGGGGGCTGTGGCAGTGCTGGCGATCGTACCAGTCGATGATGTACACGGCTCCGTCGGGGCCGTAGTCGAGATCGACGGCGACGTAGAGAGGATCGTCGACGTAGAGGAGGTCGGATCCCGCGTGCAGCGTCTCATAGCCGGAGCCACGTCGCTCGTTGACCTGCCGGTTGATACGGTGGCCGTGAAGGTTGTGGGTGAAGAGATCGCCGCGGTACTTCTCCGGCCAGTTGTCTCCGAGGTAGATCATCGTGCCGACGTGAGAGTGTCCGCCGTAGAGGGCCCGGCTGCCTCGCTTTCCGGCGCCTCCCTCGCCGTGTCCGTAGCTCGCCGACGCGCGCAGGAAGTTCCTCAGGTGTGGGGCTCCCGGCGGGTGGCTCCCGGAGACGAACGCCGCGTGGCGCGAGTTGGCCTGGTTCCAGTAGTGACCGCGCAGCACCACGTGGGTCGTCGGGCCGCCACCCCAGTAGCTGCGGCAGTGGGTCATGAAGAGCTCACCGTGCTCGTCGAAGTCGAGCCCCCACTGGTTGCTGCCGCCGTGGGCGAAGACCTCGAAGGTCCGGCGCACGGGATGGTAGCGCCACACTCCGGCGTGTAGCCGAACGCGCTCGGACGGGGGAGTCCCGGGCCTGCCGACGAGAGACGTGTTGAAGACCCCCTGATTGCCGTAGAGCCAGCCGTCCGGTCCCCAGGTGAAGCTGTTCGGGGTCTCGTGCGTGTCCTGATAGCCCCAGCCGTCCAGCAGGACGACCGGATCGCCATCGGGAAGGTCGTCGCGATTCGCGTCGGGTATGAAGAGCAGCTCGGGAGCGGCGCCGACCCAGGCTCCCCCGTGTCCGACCTCGAGCCCGCTGACGAGGTTGAGTCCTTCGATGAAGACCCTGCGGGTCTCGAAGCGACCGTCACCGTCGGAGTCCTCGAAGATCGATATGCGGTCCTTACCGTTTCCTGGCGGCTGCCGCTGTGGATAGCTGAAGGCCTCGGCGACCCAGAGCCGCCCGCGCTCGTCGATGGTGAACGCGATGGGCTGGAGGACGTCCGGCTCCGCGGCGATGAGCTCCGCGCGAAAGCCTTCGGGCAAGTACATGTTCGACAGGGTGCGGCGGGCCATCTCCCGTTGCGCATCGGCGGCTCGCGCCGCGTCCAGCGGGTTCCTGCGCAGGTGCCCCAGGAGGGGGTTCGATCGTACGCGTCGGGGCAGGGCCGCCCGCTCGAGGCCGTCGGAGAGCTCGGCGTGGAACCGGAAGTCGTCGTAGTTCACATGTCCCCAGGGGCCGGAGTGTTCATCGACGACACGGATCGCGATCTTCTTTCCCAGGTGTCTCGAAAGATCGACGACGGTGACCTCGAGGTTCTCGTTCTGCGGGCCGGACGCGGTGTGCAGCACCTCTGTGGTCCGTGCGTCGATGATGTCGACGCGCGTCTCGTGGTGAGGTCCACCGCCGACGAGGTAGCTGGCCCAGGGGTGCGTCACGGCGAACGGAGACGACTCGAGCGTTCCCTGCACCCCGTCGCCGAGGAGCTCGTAGCCGCCGAGCCAGTAGTCGCCGACATGATCGCTCGCCTGGCCGGGGCGCCGGGGCGTCACCGTATCGCCCTGGACGGGCTGGCGCTGCCACGCCTTGCCGGTCGCCTTCCAGCCTTCGAGGGTGCCCTTCTCGAACCCGAGGTTGAGCGACTCGCCGTCGGCGCTCCTGGGCTCGGACCCGGCTCGCCGTCGCGCGCTCGGAACGGTCGGCGGGGCAGGGGGCTCGGTCTTGCCGAGCTTCTCCAGCCGCAACTCTCGAAACTCGATCTTCGCCGGGCCGGACCCCGAGTGCAGCTGCAGAGCCAGCTTGCCGGAGAAGTCGAGCTGGCCGATCTGTTCGTCGATGAGCACCGCGGCGCGCTCGCCGTTGACGAAGGTCTCGATGCGCGGGCCCACGGCACGGACGAGGTAGTCGTTCCACTCCCCCTTGCGCACGAGCGTGCGGTAGCTCGCGGCCTCTCTGAACTTCTCGGTCCTTCGTCGTCCGTTCGCGGCGATGCTCGTCTGCGTGCCTCGCTCCGCGATGAGCCCTCGGCCGTGCTCGTCGTAGATGCGACCGAGCCAGACGGCTCCGTCGTCGATGTCCGCCTGGTAGCCCGCCGCCCCGCCGTCGGGGAGCATCCGGCAGCGGAACTGGACACCCGAGTTGGCGCTCGGATGTCCGGAGATCCGGAACTCGAGCCGCAGCTCGAAGTCGTGCACCTCGTCTTCCCGGAAGAGGAAGAGATTGCGTCGCAGCTTCTCGCCCGCGGCGATCTCGCCGACGAGAGCACGGTTCTCGATGCGCCAGTGAGAGTCGTCGTGCCGCCAGCCGGTGAACGACTTGCCGTCGAAGATGGCCTCGGGTTCCGGGGTGGCGGACAGCTGCCGGCCTGCGAGCAAGGCGACGATCACGGCGACGAGGCAGCGGGTCGACTCGATGTGGGGGCGGAGCATCTCGATCTCCTCGGATCTACGGCCCGGCTCGTCAACCCCATCCGTCGCGTGGCGCGTTGGACAGGTGAGCCGCTCCGGGTTTACTCGGAGCGTGTTCGGGGTTCCCCTGTCGGGTCGCCACGGGTGTCCGCGCCGAAGCGGAAGGGCTCACCATCGACGACGTCGGTCGACAGGATCGTCGGGCACCAGTATTTCTCCACGTGCTCGATGACGAGGTCCGTGCCCGAGAAGTGGTCGACGAAGGGGCTCTTGCGGGAGTTGTACATCGTGTCCGTCATGTCGCGCATGAGGACGACGTTCTTTCCGAGGGTGACCATCTGACGTATGCCGAAGGGTCGGCCGAGGACACACATGTTGAGGTGTACGCCCATCAGGACGACGTTCTCTATGCCGCGCTCGTCGAGGAGGTTCCAGGTCTCCTGGCCGTTGTCGGTTATTGCATCGCCCGGGACGATTTCGATGGTGTCGATCTGCCGCGTCCACGGGCCGTCGCCGGTCGGCAGATTGCACTTCTTCTCGCAGTCGCAGCCCATGTCCGAGTCGTCGATCGGCAAGCCCGGCTCGCGGTCCTTCTGCGGATAGCACCACTTCGTGCCCCATCGATCGTCGGTCGACAGCGGCACCGGGGTCCTGGAGAAGCTCGCGTTCCGGGCCAGGCTGCGGCCAGGCGTGTCCGCGTAAAAGTCGACCACAGAGCTCGGCGCGTGAACGATGAAGACGCCGCGGTCGCGGCCCGCCTTGACGACCTCGTTCATGCGCGGCGCCATCTCGACGACGCGACTGGCGGCGCCCTGGCACCAGTGCGTGTCCCACATGTCGCAGATGATGAACGCGGTCTTCCCCGTTGCCCAGCTCGAGGACGAGCCGGTGCGCTCGTGGGCTCCAGCACTCGTCGCCACACGCTCCTGTTTGTGGACGGTGATTCTCTCGGAGCGGCCCGTCAAGAGACCGCACCCCGAGACCAGCAGCACAGGGACCAGCGGCACAGCGACCAGCGGCACAGCGACCAGCGGCACAGAGACCAGCAGCATGGCGACCTTGACCAGAGCCCTGTCGAACCGTCGATCACCCGGCATCGTGCCACTCCCGAATACAGTCTCTCGTTCATCTCCGGATCCGCGTCTTGAGACCGCGCAACGGCAGAGTAACATGGGTGCATGGGAAGAAGAACCGCCATTCTGGCGGCCGCTCTTGTCTTGTCCTTCACGTCGATACGGGGCGAGGCGGTCGTCATCAACGAGATCCACTACGCGCCTTCGGACAAGACCGTGCCGGAGGAGTTCGTGGAGCTCTACAACAACAGCGGCGCTCCGGTCGACGTCTCCGGCTGGTATTTCTCCGATGGCATCTCGTACACATTGCCCGCGGGTACGACGATCGAACCCTTCGGCTATCTGGTCGTCGCGCAGGATCCCGACACGGTCATCGATGTCTGGGGAGGGGTCCGGGTCGTCGGTCCCTTCGAGGGACGCATATCCAATCGGGGTGAGGAGATCCGCCTGCGCCGTCGAGACGGAAGCCGGGAGGATTCGGTCGACTTCCGGCGTGGCTTTCCCTGGCCGACTGTCGGCGGGCGTGAGTCCTACTCGATCGAGCTGATTCACCCGGATCTCGACAACGACCTCGGCGGCTCATGGCGTTCGTCGGACCCCGACGCGAGCACGTCCGGACAGCTGATCACGGCGGGCTCTGCGTGGCGCTATCGCGAGGGGACGAGCACGCCGCCGGGCGGCTGGAGGAACATCGGTTTCGCGGACGGCGGATGGTCCGAGGGTGACGCGCCGATCGGCTACGGCGAAGACTTCATCGAGACGACGCTCGCCGATATGCGTAACGGGTATTCGACCGTCTACCTGCGCCGTCGGTTCGAGCTCGGCGATCTTGCCGACGCATCGAGCCTTACACTCGAGGTGCAATACGACGACGGGTTCAACGCGTGGATCAACGGCACACACGTCGCTGACGGCAACCTCGACGACGAATCCCTGCCGCACGACGGCACGGCCGACGGCACGCGCGAGGATCACGGCTTCAACGAGTTTCGCCTCGTCGATCCGACCGCATACCTCGTCGAGGGCACGAACGTGTTGGCGATCCAGCTTGCCAACGCGTCGCTCGGCGGCAGCTCGGATGCGTTCATCGACGTGCGCCTGATCGGTGCGTCGGGCGGCGGCCCGGGTCCGACGCCGGGATCGCGCAATTCGACGTGGTCGATCAACGCTCCGCCGCAGCTTCGTCAGGTGAGACATTTTCCCGTGTCGCCCGTCGGGGGTGAGGAGGTTGTCGTCACGGTGAAGGCAACAGATCCCGACGGTGTCGACAGCGTCGTCCTGGAATACCAGCTCGTCAACCCGGGCAGCTACGTGCGCCTCGGCGACCCGACGTATCGGAGCGACTGGACAGCCCTCGCGATGCATGACGATGGCGAGGGGCTCGACTTCGAGGCAGCGGACGACATCTACAGCGTGCTGATGCCCCGGGACCTCCAGACGCACCGGCGGCTCGTTCGCTACCGCATCACGGCGACCGACACGACGGGGCGGTCGGTCCTCGCTCCCTATGGTGACGACCCGCAGCCGAACTTCGCCTACTTCGCCTACGACGGCATTCCTGCGTGGCGTGGCGCAAGTCGGCCGGGATCGACGTCGGTATGGCAGTTCAGCGAGGAGGTGATGCGGCACCTGCCGGCGTATCAACTGATCGCACGCGCCCAGGACGTCACCAACAGCCAGTACAACAGCGGCGGTAACGGCGTCCACTTCCTGGGGACTCTCGTCTACGAAGGTGTCGTCTACGATCACATGGAGTTCGAGAATCGTGGCGAGTTCTCGACCTACGTCTCCGGAAAGAACAAGTGGCGGCTTCATTTTCAGCGTGGCCACGAGTTTCAGGCGCGCGACGACTACGGCCGGAAGTACGGTACGAAGTGGGAGCGCATGAACCTCGGTTCCTGCGCCACGCCGTGGGTGCCGACGAACCGCGGCATGGCGGGGATGGGCGAGGCTCTCGCGTTCAAGACTTACGAGCTCGCCGGCAACCCCAGCTCGAAGACCAATTACTTCCAGCTTCGCGTCATCGACGAGGCGCTCGAGGCGCACTCGACGGACCAGTACCGTGGCGACCTGTGGGGGCTTTACTTCACGATCGAGCACACCGACGGGCCCTTCCTCGACGAACGGGGCCTGCCGGACGGCAACGTCTACAAGATCGAGGGAGGCGGTGGCGACAAGCGCAATCAGGGTCCGACGCAGTCTCGCAACGCGTCGGACTACAACGCGCTGAAGAGCGGATACAACCGCTCGCAGCCGATCTCATGGTGGCGTGACAACGTTGACCTCCTCGGCTACTACAACTTTCGTGCGGTCAATCGAGCCGTCAACAACATGGACCTGCGCGAGGGCTGGAACATGGCTCAGTACCATGACCCCGAAACGGACCGGTGGACTCCCCTTGCCTGGGATCTCGACATGCTCTACATGCCCGTGACTCACTGGTCCGGCATCATGAACTTCCAGAACTGTCTGTCACAGCATCCGGCGCTGCTCGTCGAGTACCGCAATCGTTGTCGGGAGCTGCAGGACCTGCTCTTCACGGACGACCAGTTCGGCCAGCTCGTCTTCAACTACCTTTCTTTCGTCAGTCCGGCGAATCAGGCGCTGACCTGGGCCCACGTCGACGAGGCGATGTGGAACTACCACCCGCGTACGACGGGCAGCCACCGGGGCGCGTTCTATCGCAACCCTTCGACGCACAACGCTCGCGGCGGGACAGTCCGGCGACTTCTCGTGTCCGCCGATCACATCGGCATGGCTCAGTGGATTTACGACTTCGTTCTACAGGGGTACGGCGCGAGCCGGCTAGAGGCGCACGAGCGTGACCCGGCGATCCCGCGCAAGCCGACGGTGGCGTCGATCGGCGCCCCCGGCTTTCCCATCGACGATCTGAGGTTCAGCTCGACTGCGTTCAGCGACCCGCAAGGCAGCGGCTCGTTTCGCGGGATGCAATGGCGCGTCGGTGAAGTCGCCGCGGACGATCGTCCGGCCTTCGACCCGACGAGCCCGCCGCCCTTCGAGATCGACGCGGTCTGGGAGAGTCGCGAGATCACGCCGTTCGAGCCGGACATCACGGTACCTGCCGGCGTCGTCAAGGTCGGCGGGAAGTACCGCGTGCGCGTGCGCATGAAGGACTCGACGTCGCGCTGGAGCCACTGGTCCGACCCTCTCGAGTTCACGGCGAGCTCGCCGACAGCGCCCTTTCCGCAGCAGGGGGCTCTGCGCATCACGGAGATTCACTATCACCCCGCGCAGGGCTCCGACCTCGAGTTCATCGAGCTCCGGAACGTCAGCGGGCGGATGCTCGATCTCACTCCCGTGTCGTTTACTGACGGGATCGACTTCGACTTCGTGGACAGCGACACCACGGATCTCGGTCCGGGCGAGTATATTCTCCTCGTCAACAACCGGGTCGCCTTCGAGTCCTTCCACGGGTCGGAGCTGTCGATCGGCGGGGAATACGGGGGACGTCTGAGCAACGCGGGAGAGCATGTGACTCTGACCTACGGCACGAACACGGCCATCCTCGACTTCGACTTCCTCGACGAGTGGTATCCACTGACCGACGGCGGCGGCCACTCTCTCCACATCATCGACGATCTCGCGGCTCCTTCCGTATGGGGGGACGCTGCGAGCTGGAAGGCGAGCTCGCAGGAGGACGGATCGCCAGGGACAGGAGACGGCGGCGGTCCGGTCGGTGGGAGGCAGCTTCCCGGCGACAGCAACCAGGACGGGCTCGTCGACGTCTCGGATGCGGTTCACCTCGTGCGTCGGCTCTTCCTCGACGGCGGGCTGCCGTTTCCCTGTGATGCAGAGTCGCTCGATGACGGTGGCAATCTCGTCGTCCTCGACGCGAACGCCAGCGCGAGCGTCGATATTGGCGACGTCGTCTTCGTGCTCGAGTTCCTCTTTCGGGAGGGCCCGGCGCCGG
>CAYMLL010000283.1:0-10099 GCA_964390645.1 uncultured Planctomycetia bacterium
CGGGGCCGGCGAAGGTCCCCACCCGCGCGTTTGGGGTAGCACCCGTTTCCCCGCGGTTAATCACGAACAAGGCAGCGACCGTGATCCGGGGCATCCTGTTCACTTCAGAAGCTCCACGACACCATTTGCGAGGTCGTTGGCAAGAATCAGCTCCCATCCCGACGGTGCTACGCTTGTCAGCCTCCAATCTTATCCGGGGCGGAAGCTCCCGGCCATGGTCGGGTAGCGACGGAGCCTCCTCCGCCGGGGCGTCCCGTCCGTCTGGCGCGACGACGCTGCCCCGGCGAAATACCTCCCGGCAAGGCGGGCGGGATTGGCGAAAACTGCACCCACGCGTCGCTGAACGAGGTTCCATCGCCGCGCGCTGCTCGACCGATATCCCGGTCGATGAGACGAGCTTCTTCCCCCACCCACCGGGCCAGGCGAGTGACGAGGTCGAGCGACAGACAGTGGACTCGGCGTACGACAATACGACCGTCCATGACCTCCCCGCCGGGAGAGGATCACCGGTGGTCGCTGCGCCGAAGAAAAACGCTCACGTGTCAAGAAGCGGGCCACTGGGGCACACGCGCGAGACACATGAACGGCGGAAGGCTCGAGAGCGCTCGGCTCGGGTCAGTCGCCTGCGCTCACGGGTTGATCGTCGAGCGCGACAATCGGGATGTCAGAAACTGCTGTCAGCAGTCTCGCCGGCTTGCTAAGGTGCGCCTCGCCCTCCCCGGACCTGACGGACAAATGCCGGCCGTAATCACCGCTCGGAGACATCAACGATGAAAAGCCTCTCTGTGCTGCTGGCACTCCACGTTCTTGCTTCTCCATGCCTGGCCGAGTCGCCACTTACCGTTGTGTCGCCGGAGTCGCAGGGGTTCTCATCGGAGCGGTTGAGTCGCCTCGACAAGGCGATGCAGGGCTACGTGGACCGAAGAGAAGTGAGTGGTTGTGTTTGCATCGTGGCGCGGCACGGAAAGGTCGTCTATCACAAGAGCTTTGGCTACCGCGACGTTGAAGCCAGGGCACGCATGTCGAACGACGTGATTTTTGGCATCATGTCGATGACCAAACCGATCGTGTCGGTGGCGCTGATGCAGTTGTGGGAGCACGGGAAGTTCCAGCTGGATGACCCGGTCTCGAAATACCTGCCGGAGTTCGCCGAGATGCGAGTCGCATCTCCTGGAGAAGACGGACAGATACAACCCACCCCGGCAAAGAAACCGATACGCGTCAAACACGTGTTGACCCATACGTCGGGGCTTGCGTCCTGGTACCGCGGCATCGGCAAGGCTGCATACGCCAAGGCAAGTGCAAAGCGCAGGCCTGATTGGACGCTCGGCGAGTTCGTATCGGAGCTGGCAAAGCAGCCGCTGAATTATGAGCCGGGTGCTTACTGGGAGTACGGTGCCGCCACGGATGTCGTCGGCCGCCTCGTCGAAGTTCTCTCGGGAGAATCACTCGATGAGTACCTTCGAAAGCACGTCTACGAACCGCTGGGCATGCCGGATACGTACTTCTACCTTCCAGAGGAGAAGCTTCCCCGGTTGGCCGCGGCCTATCGGCGAGGCGCTGACGGGAAGATCGCCCTGCTGGCCGCGCCGGATGAAAACAGCCGATTTTTTCGAGGACCTCGGACTTTCTTCAGCGGTCAAGGCGGGCTTGTTTCGACGACACACGACTACTTCCGGTTTCACCAGATGATGCTCGGTGGTGGGGAAATCGATGGCGTCCGAATCCTGGGACCGATGACAGTGCGCTTGATGACGTCCAACCACATCGGAGACGAGGCCATCTCGATCCCCGGCCACGGTCACGGCTTCGGACTCGGTTATTCGGTGGTTACCGCAGTCGGACAGAGCGGGCTGCCGAACTCCATCGGAACGTTCAGCTGGGGTGGGGCATGGGGCACGGTTTTCTTTGTCGATCCCGAGCAGGACATGCTGGGTGTGATGATGACTCAGATAAGTCCATACTCACACCTCAACATCCGCCGCGACTTTCAGACGCTGACTTACTCGGCACTGCTCGAGTGAACGCGGTCCGTTCGACACTCCATTTCGCCGGTGGTCAACCATGCGGGCCCGGCTTGGCCTGGTGAGCGGCCCCCCGAAGACCGAGCAGCGGGTAGAATCGCCAGGTCCTGAGCCATCAAACGAAGACGCCACTGCGGACGGGTAGAACAAGCTCCCGGCCGGACTGAAACCAATGGCCCGTACTTCGTCTTCTCCATGAACCCGTCGCAACAAGTCAGGAGACCGCCACACGACCCCCTCTGGAGATGGTCCTTTATCTTGATCGCAGCTGCCGGGCTTCTGTCCTCCTGTACCCCACCTGGCCAGAAGCTGTTGACCATGAAGGTCTACCATGAAGGGGGCCTTGTCCTGACGACGGTTTTTGACGTTCCCGACAGCAGCACCACGAGCGAGATCTGGGACGCTGCCGGTCGCAAGCCGTTTTCCACGGAGGCCGCATCGACATCCGTACCGGCCCGTGAAGCCGACCCTCTGAGGGCAAGGCTGACTGGACCGGTGGAGATCAAGATCACGCACGTAACGTCGACTGTCACCAGCGCGGCGTTGACGGACCTGACGCTGCTGCGGAGCTCACCGGATGCTACCGACTGGCACCTGCCCGCGGCTGAAGTCAGCCGCGCAAGAAATGCAGCAGAACCCTCGCCTTGATGATTCATGAGGGTGGCTTCGTCCCGGGAGATTCGTGCACCCGGGCACGGCTCGTCGGTCACCGGCGGCTCAGGCGTAGAGCAGAGCGCCGTCCTCCAGGTCGATCGCGGGGAACTCGTCTTTCTCGCGCCAGTAGTCCTGGGTATGCGACCACTCGGGCTTGTCGCCGCGCCTGGGTAACAGGTTCATTCCCCGCATCATGTAGCCGGGGTTGAAATCTTCGGGGTCAATCCAGGGGAGGAGCGACATGTCAGCGTCCTGCGGGCGCAAGGCTGGCGTCACCCGATCCACACCCCTGGCTTGCATGTGCTTGAGCAGGCGGCAGACGAAATCGCCGACCAGGTCCACCCGCAACGTCCAGCTCGCACGAAAATATCCGAACACCCACGCCAGATTCGGCACCCCGGTGAACATCATGCCCCGGTAGGTAACCGTATCGGAGAATAGCAGCGGCTGTCCGTCGATGGTGAACTCGATATCACCGAGTACGCAGAGATTGAAGCCGGTGGCGGTAACGATGATGTCGGCTTCGAGCTCGCGGCCCGATCCGAGCAGGATTCCCTTCTCGGTGAAGCGCTCGATCTCATCGGTCACCACCGAAGCCTTGCCCGAGGCGATTTCCTCGAACATGTCACCGTCAGGGACAAAGGCCAGACGCTGCTGCCATGGACGGTAATCCGGCACGAAGTGGGTCTCGATATCGTATTCCGGGCCGAGGTAAGCACGAATTCCTGCCAGCAGATCCTGTTTGACCGCATCGGGATCTTCGACGCAGCGCTTCGTGAAGGCCGCCTGCTCGTGGAGGATCTTGCGACGCACGATCTCGTGGATCCACCCCTCGTCCACCTGCAGCTCACGCAGCTCCTCGGCGATGTCGATCGCGTTGCGCCCGATCTGAAAATACGTCGGCGACCGCTGCAACATCGTGAGGTGGGCGCAGTCCGGAGCCATGGCGGGAATGATCGTCGCCGCCGTGGCGCCGGAGCCGATGACGACGACTCGCCTGTCGCGATAGTCGAGATCATCGGGCCAGGTTTGCGGGTGAACGACGGGACCGGAGAAGGCGTCCATACCCTCCCATCGGGGGGTATAGCCTTCCGCATGACGATAGTACCCTTGACACATCCAGAGGAAATTGCACGTGAAGCGCTTCGCCTCCGCGGTATCGGTGCGGGTAGCCTCGATCGCCCACCGGTTGTCGTCGCCTGACCAGCCCGCACGGTCGATACGGTGCCGGTAGCGGATGTGCGGCGCAAGATTGTTCTCCTCGATAACGCCGGCCATGTAGGTGAGGATCTCGTCGCCAGTGGCGATGGGCGGACCCGTCCAGGGCTTGAACCGGTATCCGAACGTGAAGAGGTCGCTGTCGGATCGAATGCCGGGAAAACGGTGAGTGGTCCAGGTGCCGCCGAACGTGCCTTTGCTCTCCAGGATGGCGAAACGCATATCGGGGCACTGGTTCTTCAGATGCCAGGCCGCCCCGATACCGGAGATGCCGGCGCCCACGATCAGCACGTCGAAATGCTCCGTGTGCGCGGAGACGTTGCTTTTCAGCACAGTATCGTTCATGGCCTCGGGTTCTCTCGCACGGCCGGAGGGGCCAGGGGACCGACCCACCACACCAGTCTACACGGGAGCAGGTATGATCCCACTGCGACCGCCTCCACACACCAGCGGCCTTCACGAGCGTCCGGGTTGCCGGGATCACAGGGTGTTCGGCGGCTCGAACCCGGGGAGCTGAATCGACGGTCGTCCGTTTCGGCCGGCGTGGCTGCAGTAATCGCTCCGGACGGGAGATTCATGCAGCAACACCCCTGGCAGCCCGAACTCGAGCCCGTGGAGCTTGACGTTGAACCGGGCCGGGTAGCGCTCCTCGCTCGGTCCCCGGGAATCGCCGAGATCGGCCAGCGAGCACGAGACTTCCGTGGAGGAGGCGCGTCAGTGGTATTGCTCCAGACGTGATCTCGGTCACAGCGCCGCGGTCTCATCCGTCTGATCGTGTGTTACGATCACGGACCTCGGAGGTTCACCCCGGTCGACAACAGACGACGTCGAACATGAAAGAACACACGCTCTCGCGCCGGAGGTTCGTCGCAGCATCGTCCACCTTCGCCGCCTCCACCGTTGTTCCTTGTCCTTTGATCGGCGCTATCAGCAAGCCGCCGAGCGAGAAGCTGAACATCGCGGGTGTGGGCATCGGCGGTCGAGGGTTCGCCGATCTTCGCGCGGTCGCGAGCGAGAACATCGTCGCTCTATGCGACGTCGATCAGGCTTACGCAGCGCGGGCGTACAAGACCTGGCCCGACGCGCGACGACATGTCGATTTCCGGAAGATGCTCGAGACGCAGAAGGACATCGACGCCGTCATCGTGGCCACGCCGGACCACCTTCACGCCCCGATCACGATGATGGCGATGAAGCTCGGCAAGCACGTCTACTGCGAGAAGCCGTTGACGCACTCGGTGCACGAAGCCCGCGCGATCGGCGAGGCTGCAAGAGCCGCGAAAGTGGCGACCCAGATGGGCAATCAGGGTCAGGCCTCCGAGTCCGCCCGGCGGATCGCCGAGATGATCACGGACGGCGCAATCGGCACGGTCCGCGAGGTGCATGCGTGGTCCAACCGCAATCCCGACATCTCCCCGCGCGGCATTCCCCGTCCGACGGAACGCCCTCCCGTTCCCAGCACGCTCGACTGGGACCTCTGGGTGGGGCCCGCCCCGATGCGCCCCTACCATCCGGGTTACGCTCCGTTCTCATGGCGCGGCTGGTGGGACTTCGGCACGGGTGTTCTCGGCGATATCGGCTGCCACCAGCTTTCCACCATCTTCAAGACATTGAAGCTCGGACACCCCGCCAGCATCGAGGCTTGCTCCACAAACTGGCAACGCCCCAGGGAGATCAGCGACGAGACCGCTCCGCTGGCCTCCATCACCCACTACCGGTTCGCCGCGTCCGACAATCACGGCCCGCTGAGCATCTACTGGTACGACGGCGGCATGCGCCCGCCGCGGCCCGAGGAGCTCCCCACTGACGTGCCCTTCGCTGTCGGCGACGGCATCATGTATGTCGGCGACGCCGGCAAGATCTACAAGGATCGCCTCATTCCGGAGAGCCGCGCGAAGGAGTACACGATGCCCGCGAAGACGCTTCCCCGTTCTCCGGGACATCACAAGGAGTGGCTCATCGCGTGCAAGGACGGTCCCGCGGCCGGGTCCGACTTCACCCATCACGCGGCGCACCTGGCCGAGGTCGTGCTGCTCGGGAACATCGCCATCCGCATGAATGCCAAGCTCGACTGGGACCCGATCAACATGAAGTTCCCCCACCATCCCGAGGCGGAGAAGCTCCTCAATCCGCCGTACAGGGAAGGCTGGAGCCTATAGCGTCCCGAGTCCAGGATCGAGCAGTCGACTCGAGACGGGGGCACGCGCGTCGCGAGACCGGAACCGTCCTCTATCCTGCTCCCCGCCGGGCGAAATCCACGGACAGGACGATCCGATAGGCTCGAGTTTCACCATCGAGCGTCGAGATCGAGGTGCGAAGGACAGCCGCGATTTCGCGACCGCGCGGAAACACCGTCTGGCGGAACCGGTCGAGCTCCAACGCCCGCCACAAGAGCCACCCGAGCCCGGCGTCTGCGAAACGTCGCCTTCTCTCGAGCCGTGCCTCCTCGACGCGGACGTTCATGAGCTCGACGCAGGAGCGATCATCGAAGAAGGCGAGTTGATCGGCGCGCTGCCCGAGAAGCTGCCGCGCGAGCGTCGAGTCCTGCGCATGCTCCTTCGTGTCGGGAGCTCCGAGATACGCCAGGGTTTCCCGACCTACCCTGGGTCCATGGAGAACGGATCGAACGAGCCGCCAGTACGTGTACGTCTCGCTGTTGTTCGTCACCTTCGAGTGCCGCTGATACACGAGCGCGCCTCCTCTGCGCTCTTGATCCACGGCGATACACGGGCGTTCGACCGGGTAGGTTGGCACTGCACCGCGTTTCGGACTCGGCGCGCCGGTCCCGGAGCGACCAGCACTGGATACAGGTCAACGCGAGTGCCGAGTATCGGTTGAAAACAGCGACGATTCTCCGCAAACCGTTCAAGCCGGGTCGGCAGCCTTTCAAGACGCCGTCGCGGCGACGATCTCTCGTCGCACCGACGTCATATCGTCCCCACCTGCCTCCGCTCGCCGGGAACCTGATCCATCAGCGGGCCCGAAAACGCCTCGTCGGTGCCCGTTAAGGGGGTTTCCTCCCTTGTGCGCAGCGGGGTACGCGGCTTGCGTGGGAAGCCTCTGTCGACCGTCGAGTTACAGCTGTAGGACTGAAACCACTACCTGACCCTCCCCGTACGCGGACTGTTATCTGTGCGGCTAGATCTATCCAATCGTCATGATATCTTCTGTCGTACGGAATGCAGAGCGCCCCGTATCGAGGGCCGAGCGGAGAGGTCGCTCGTCATCACTGCCGTTCTCGGCGGGCTGGTGCTGCTGACCACCGCTCTCGAAGCGGACACGGTGGTTCGAGGCCCGTATCTGCAGAACGGCACGCCCACGAGTGTCGTCGTGAAGTGGAGCACCGACGTTCCCACGGACAGCCGGGTGCTGTATCGCGCCGCGTCGACGAGCTTGACCTACTCCGCGGAGGACCTGACGTCTCGGACGACCGATCACGCCATCACGCTCTCTGGCCTTACAGCGGACACGACTTACTACTACTCGGTGGGCTCGTCCGCACAGGTGCTCGCCGGTGGGGACAGTCAACACTTCTTTCTGACCACTCCACTCGTCGGGACGTCGAAGCCGACGCGTGTCTGGGTGCTCGGCGACAGCGGCACGGCCAACGCGGATGCCGCGGCGGTCCGGGACGGCTACCTGGCCTTCACGGGATCGCGCCACACCGACCTCTGGCTCATGCTGGGTGACAACGCCTCCACCAGCGGCACCGACGAGGAGTACCAGAGCGCGTTGTTCGATGTGTATCCGCACTTGCTGCGCAAGAGCGTTCTGTGGTCGACGCTGGGCGATCACGACATGGCCTCCGTGGATGCCACGACGAACACCGGGACCTACTACGACATTTTCACGTTTCCCACCGCAGGGGAGGCCGGCGGCGTGGCGTCGGGAACCGAGTCCTACTACTCGTTCGACCACGCGAATGCCCACTTCGTTTGCCTCGAGTCCATGAGCCTGGACCCCACGTTCCGTACGACCATGCTGACGTGGCTGGAGCAGGACCTCGCCGCGACGAATCAGGACTGGGTCATCGCCTTCTGGCACCATCCGCCGTACAGCAAGGGTGACCACGACTCGGACGACACGGGCGAACCTCAGCTAACGAACATACGCCAGGACGCATTGCCGATCCTCGAAGCCGGGGGCGTGGATCTGGCGCTGGGCGGACACAGTCACTGCTACGAGCGCTCGTTCCTCCTCGACGGTCACTACGGGTTCTCCTGGACCTTGAATCCGGCGACGATGATCCTCGACCGCGGCGACGGCAGCCTCGCCGGAGACGGCGCGTACCGCAAGCCGACCCCCGGCACGGCGCCTCATGAGGGCGCGGTCTACATCGTGGCCGGCAGCTCGGGGAAAACCTCGGGCGGACCGTTGAAACACCCCGTGATGTCCGTCTCGCTGAACTCTCTGGGGTCGTTGGTGCTCGACTTCGACGCCAACAGACTCGATGTTCGGTTCGTCGGTACGTCGGGTGCCGTACTCGATGAGTTCACGCTGGTGAAGAGTGCAGAGCCTCCCCCGGAGGCGCCCACGGGGTTCGTGGCGTACGACACGGGAACATCGGCGCTGCTCGGCTGGAACGACAGCGCCGGCAGCACGGGCTACCGGGTCTATCGTGCTCCGAGCACGGGCGGTGCCTTCGTGCGAATCGACAACGCGCCGCCGACGGACACGCTGCTGATACCGGCGGACGCCTCATGGCTCTACGACGACACGGGCACGGACCTGGGATCGGCGTGGAAGGAGTCTGGATATGACGACTTCTCGTGGAGCTCGGGGCCGGCCCAGCTCGGCGACGGCGATCGAGATGAGGCGACAACGGTCTCCTACGGCGCGGATGCCGACAACGAGCATCCGACGTGCTACTTCCGCCACTCGTTCACCGTGTCAGATCCCGGGGACTTCATCGATCTCGAGCTCCACCTGCAGCACGACGCCGGCGCGGTCGTCTACCTCAACGGCTCCGAGGTGGCGCGCTCGAAGATGCCGGCGGGAGGGATCACCTTCGAGAC
Source organism: uncultured Planctomycetia bacterium (assembly GCA_964390645.1). Lineage (GTDB taxonomy): Bacteria > Planctomycetota > UBA8108 > UBA8108 > UBA8108 > CAYMLL01. The sequence continues at coordinate 8,912 of CAYMLL010000283.1, forward strand.
GCTGGCAACGGCCGGGATCGGCGGCACCGAAGAATCGACCTTCCACACATACGGCTTGCCGGTGGAAAGCCTGCTTGCGGGCACCAACGTGCTCGCGGTGGAGATCCACCAGACCGTGGTCACGACGGACGATCCCGATCTCGTCTTCAACCTCGAGCTCCTCGGTGTGGCGGGGGTGTCGCCCCCGAACGTTGCGACGAACCAGTACGAGGACACCACGGCGCCGCCGGGTGTCTCTTACGACTACATCGTCACGGCGGTCGGCCAGCTGAGCCATGAGAGCCCGTATTCCACGTCGGCTTGCGTGTCGGGGGGGCGGCCGCGCGCGCCGCCCCCCCCTTTGGGCGCCGGCGCGGGGGGGGCGCAGAAAATACACAAGGGGGGCCCCGACAGCAGTTTCGGCGACGGGCGTGGAGGGTCAGAACAATCTCGACTGGGCGGACGCGGCCGAGTGTGATCTTGCCGGTTACAACGTCTACGTCTCGACGTCGCCGGGCGTGCCGCGAACGACACCGTTGAACGAGTCGCTGCTGGTATCGAGCTCCTATGCGGACAGCTCGGTGCCTCCGAGCCAGACTCACTACTATGTGGTGACGGCTGTCGATCTCGACGGCCACGAGAGCGCTGCGTCGAGTGAGGTTCTTACAGTACTGACCGGTATCGACCTCATGGTGGTGCCTACGGTGGTGCTCAATCAAGCCATCGGGGGGGCTGTGTTTGACCCTCCCTCCGGTCTTGCGGCGGTTCCCATATCGTCATCAGAGATTCAGTTGTCATGGATTGACAACTCCAGTGACGAGACCGGGTTCGTGATCGAGAGGTCGTTGACCGGGAGCGCAGGTCCGTTCACGAGATTGATCGAGGTCCCACCCGACACCCGGATCTACAAGAACAATGGACTGCTCTCCGAAACACAATACTGGTACAGAGTCCATGCCGTGAACGGCGAAATCACGTCCTCTGATTCCAACATCGAGAACGCCACGACTTCCGCCCAGGCGCTCGCGCGAGAGTTGTTCTCCATCGTTGCGTTGCCCGACACCCAGAGGTACGCAGAGAGCTTCCCGGATATCTTCAACGCTCAGACTCAGTGGATTGTCGATCAGAAAGCGCTGTTCAACACCAATCCGGATGATCCGGACATCATCGCGAGAAACATCGTTTTCACTACCCAGCTAGGGGACTGCG
>CAYMLL010000284.1:0-10043 GCA_964390645.1 uncultured Planctomycetia bacterium
CCTCATGATGGCCTCGCTGATCGCGCCGAAGCTGGAGGCCTTCGACCTCGAGAAACAGATCCTCCGCACCCTCGACCAGCGGTTCGCGGGAGACCTCGATGTCATCGAGTGGCGTCGCAAACACCACGGTTACGGCCACGAGCGCGTACTGTTCACCGGCACGTATACGCGTGCCGACGGCACTTCCCTCACGTTCCCGATCGATGGGATGGGCCACACTTGCCTGATGGTCTTCTGGTCTGAAAAGTCGCCGGACATCGCCACGTTCCTCGCCATGATCAAGGATCTGCAATTTCGCTTTCCTGGGCAGCTCGAGGTCTTCAGCTTCAACCTCGACGAGCTGGCCGACGGCGGGGAGAAAACTTTGAGAGCGATGGGCCTCGACTGGACGGCCCTTTTGCTGCCCGGGGGGAGAAAGAGCCAGATCTGCCGGGTCGTCGCGAGACAGGATCCGGTCGCAGTGCGGGTGAACGCACACGGACACGCTTTCCTGCCGTCGACCCTCATCGACACGCTCATCGAAGATGTGTCGATGGAGCAGAACCTCGATGATCTGCGATATCTCGCGCAGTTGCAGTCCCTGCTCGTGGGCGACTTCCTGGTGAACGCCACGGGCTCGGGCAAGAAACCGGCGCGCACCGCGGAGTCGATTCCCGCGGAGACGCTCGAAGCGATGCAGGACTGTTTCATCGCTCCGCCATTGCGCTACCGGCTGACGCGCGTGGAGGCGCTGGCGAATTACGTGAAGGCAGAAAAGATCTGCCGTGATGCCATCGCGCGATACCCGAACGCGTCCGATCTCTGGCTCGTGCGCAACCGCCGGATCATCGCGTTGCTGGGCATGTGGAAGCACGCGTTCGAGCCGAAGCATCTGGCGGCCGCCGTCGCGGAGGCGCGGATCGCGCTGGCCGCGTCCCCGCCTCGGGGAGCCGATATCGCAGCGCGGTTCTGTCTCGCGAAGAACGCGCTCCGGCAGGGCAAGTCTGCTCCACACATCGTGCTGTCCGAATTGATCGAAGCGGCCGGAGCCAGCGAGGCCCAGGCCTCAGCCTACGCGACGGCTGCTACCCTGGCGATGGACGTCAACGCTGTCGACCTGTTCGCGACCTATCGCGAACGGCTGCTGGAAACGTACGATGGCGATCCGGCGTTGTGGCCCGTCGTATCGTTCCTCCTCGACCAGAACCATAGCTTCCGGCTGTTCAAGGCCAACTACTACATGCCCCCGAGCCTGGCGCGCAGGATCGTGCGGGCGAAGTTGCGCAGCAATGCGGCCGCCCTCGACAGGACGCCGGGTATCCGTGGTCCGTTGAAGGCGGAGTTCAACACCCTCAGCGGAGGAAAGCTGAGCCTGCCGCAGGCGACCGACGGTAAGCTGACGCTGCTGATGTTCGTCGAGCCGCCCACCGACCCGAGCGCAGAATTTCCGACGGCCATCATCGGGGCGATCCGTGAAGATTCCCGGGGCCGGAAGATCGAGACGAAAGGGGCGATGCAACACGCCTTCGAGTTTGCCGATCAGCACGTCAACAAGGGGCTCCAGGTAATCGCGGCCTTTCTGAGCGAAGACCCGGTCCGCCTTCAAGCGCTCGTGGAAAAGCACCAGTGGCCGTGCCAGACGGTCCTGGTCCCGGGGGGGCTCAGGAACCCGATGGTGCGTCGCCTGGGAATCCTCTCCGCGGATCGCGTGCCAAACATCGTTCTCCTCCGACCCGACGGGACCATCGCGTGGAGGCTATCGGGGATCGTGCATCCGCAATTGAGAAGCGAGGGCGTCAACGAGTTGCTTCATGTGATCGTGCGTGCGATGAAGGCCCACATCGATGTCTTCGAGATGGAGAAATCCCTCGGGGCCTTCGAGAAGGGCGAACTCGAGGAAGCCGTGCGGCTTTTTTCGGGACCGTTCCCGCCCCCGAAAAGGCCGAAACCCGATGAGTGGACCGCTCCTCGCTTACACGGCCGCGCCCTGACTCACATGAAATTGAAGAACTGGGAGGCGGCGCTGGCCGACATCGATGCGGCCATCGAGGCGCACCAGTGGGTATACAACGCCAAGAAGCCGTGCGTGTGCCAGCGCGTGGCGCAACTGCGGCTGACCAGGGCGACCGTCCTCGAGCAGCTGGGGCGAACGCAAGAAGCGGAAGAGGCGCGGCAGCAAGCGGCCGACGCGAGGACATCGCATGGTGCGTCGCGTGCCGGCCGGATCCACGACAAATTGGAATCGCTGCACAGCAAGGGGAGCGAAGTAGGGCCGTGAAGAGCCGAGCGAAAGCCCACGGTTTTCCGGCGCTGTGCTCGGCGGTTCTGCTGGCGCTCGCTATCTTCTGTGTCGCCGACGCGTTGACCGCTTCCCCGTCGGGTATCCCCGAAAAGGAGATTGCCGCGCTGCGGAGCGAACTGGCCGAGGCGGGCGAGGCGAAGTCGGCGACGAGAAAACGGCGTGCTTACAAGAGCGTCGTCCGTGCCGGGAAAACTCTGCTCAGGAAATCTCCGGCGGCACCTGAACGTTGGCGCGTTCTGGATATCGTGCTCCAGAGTCAGAAGCGATTGCTCGTTCTCGAGAACTCTCGAAGCCATCGCGAAGCCCTTCTTGAAACCTGCGGCAAGCTGGCCGAGGCGCCCGACGAGTTCGCGGTTCTGCGCCTGGAGGCAGATCTGCTTCTTTCGGAGAGAGAGCTGTCGCTCAGGAACGCGGATGTCAACGAGCGAGCCCATGCGCTCGAGGAGCTGATCGCACGCTACCGCGATACGCCGGGGGAGGCGAAGAGCCTCATGATGGCCTCACAGATCGCACCGAAGCTCGAGGCCTTCGACCTGGAGACCCGAATCCTCCGCGCCATGCAGGAGCGATTCGCGGATCATCACGGTGTCATCGAGTTCCGTCGGAAGAGCCTCTCGGCCGGACGCATCGAAGCGCTCTTCCGGGGCACCTTTACGCTCGTGGATGGAACCTCGCTGAGCTTCCCGGTCGATCGGATGGGCCATCCGTGCCTCATGGTGTTCTGGTCGAAAAAGACGCGGGGATTCGAGGTCGCCCTGAAGAAGATCAACGAGCATCAGGAGCAGTATCCGGATCGCTTCGACTTCTACAGCCTCAATCTGGACGAGCTGCCCGACGCGGGCGAAGCGACCCTCCGCGCCCTGGAGCTCGACTGGACGGTGATGAGGTTGCCGGGCGGCAGGAAAAATCAGACCTTCCGCACCTATGGCCGAAGAGAGCCGGTCAGCATCCTGGTCAACGCGTACGGCTACACCCTCCTGACACCGACCAACAACTACGGGCGCGGTCACGGCGGCTCCGTGAGCCCTTACAAGATCGACAAGGTCAGGATTACCAGTGAACGCTACCTGGCGCAGATCCAGTCGCTGCTCATCGGCGATTTTCTCGTGGCCGCTTCTGGAGATCTTGAATCGGACGGGTTGACCGCATCGCTTCGAGCGATCGAGGACCTCTTTGTCGCAGCACCCTTCCGATACCGGCTGGCGCGCAAGGAAGCACAGGCGAATTACGAGAAGGCCGCGCAACTCTGCGCGGAAACCGTCACGCGGTATCCGCGGGACCCGGATCTCTGGCGCGTGCGCCATCGCAGGATCATCGCCCTCCTGGGGATGTGGAAGATGAGTGGCGAGCCGAAGTATCTCGAAGATGCCGTCGAAGAGTCACACGCTTCGTTGGCTGCTCCCTTACCCGAAGGAGCCGACGTCGTGCCGCGCTTCTGCCTGGCGAAGAGATCGCTTCGAGCGGGTGGGGCCGATGCGAAGTCGATCTTGTCTGACTTGGTCGAAGACGCCGGAGGAAGCCAGGCGTCCGGGTCAGCCGTGGCGGCGGCCACCATCCTGGCCCTGGATGCCAGCTCGCGAGAGCTCCACGATCATTACCGCGACATTCTTCTCGAGAAGCACGCCGACGATCCCTCGATGTGGCCCGTGGTGGGCTTTCTTCGTGATCGCTTCCATACCCTGGACCTCTTGAAGGTCAAGCTCAGCCGTCCGGAGCGCCGCGTCCGGAGTCGCTATGGCGATATCGTTTCGCCGCGTGCCCATGCCATCAACCATGGCTTGGATGCGATGACCAATCGGCTGCCGGATATCGCGCTCGAGACATTCGACGGCGAGACCTTGAGCCTGCCAAGGGACGCCGAGGGCAAATTGACCCTGCTTCTGTTCGTCGAGCCGCCGGCCGACCCGGAGGCCGACTTTCCCGCAGTCCTGGATCGACAAGGCCGGCCCACAAAGAATGATCCCATACGAAACGTCATGGGATTTTCCCTTGAGATGGCCGACCGGCATATCCACAAGGAGGTCGAGGTGATCGCGGCTTTTCTGTGCGACGATGCCGACCGGGTCCGGGCGCTGATGGAGAAGAACGAATGGCCGTGTCGGGCCGTTTTCGTTCCGGGCGGCCTGAACAACCCGCTGGTGCGGCAGCTGGGCATCCTCTCCGCGGACCGTATCCCCAACGTCTTCCTGCTCCGCCGTGACGGCTCGATCGCCTGGCACGTCTCGGGCTTCTCCTACAAATCCGATTTCGGTTACCCGTTCGCGATTCGACTCGCCATGAAAGTCCACATCGAGGTGTGCGACACAGAGCTCGCCTACAAGGCCCTCGCCGACGGCGATTTCGAGACGGCGAAGAGCGTTTTCTCAGGGCCCTTCCTTCCCGAGAAGGACGAGCGCTACCGGTGGCGTGCGCCCCGGTTTCACGGGCGGGCTCTGGCGAACGTGGGGCTCGAGAATTGGGAGGCAGCGCTCGCGGACATCGACACGGCCATCGCCTCGCACGGAACAGAATTCGACCAGGGCGAGGATCGCCCCTGTGAAAGCAGGGCGGGCCTGCGTCGCACGAGGGCGACGATCCTGGAAAAACTCGGCCGGGAGGAGGAAGCCAAAGCGGCTCGGGAGGCCGCCGCGGTCTCTCCTTCAGCGTATCCCAGCTCGCCTTACGAGTTGTTTCACGGCAAACTGGATAAACTGGCACTTCAGAGAGACAGCGCTGGCGAAGGGGGATGAGAAACAAAGCTCCCGAGTTCCAGTATCAGAGCGGACCATCCGGATGACGATGCGGCTTCACCTCATGAAAAGACTCTCAATCAGCGGCCTCTTCCCGTTCGTTTCGGTTTTGCTTCCGTTCCTCGGTGACGTGTCGGTAGCGGCGGGAAAAGGGGGCGAAGTCACGCTCAACCCGCAGGGCGAGAAGCTGCTCGCGACTTACACCGAGATGCTCGACTCGCTGCAGGTGGAGATCACCGCTGCCGCGCCGACCATCGACGAGCAGAAGAAGGCGGCATTCCTCGCCGCCCACGCGGCGGTCGCGAAGGTTCCTGCTCCGCCCAATTCGGGTAAGCTGAAGGTTCCGCCGCCGCGTTACGCCGATTCGAACCCGCCCTACAAGAAAGCGCAGGCGAACGCATTGCTGGCGGCGCGCGCGATCCTGCCAGATGTCGCTGCCTTTCTGGGAAGCAACCGACTGCATGGCAAGCTGCTCCAGTGCGCCCTCCTCCGCCATGCCACGCCCCGCGGGCTCGCGGTGTTCGCACAACAAGGGGTGGAGTCGGAAGAGAGAATCGCTGAGCTGCTCGCCGATGAAGCCTTGGTGAAGCAGATCATGGAGATGGGCGGCGCCTTCGAGGGCAAGTACGGCCAGGCCATGCAAATCTACGCGGCCATCCAGAAGGCCAGCGAACACGCCCGCGACGGGTTCCTTCAACGTCTGGCCCTCGGCAGCGCGCTCGAGCATCCCGATGGCAACATCAAGGAAGACGGCAAGACCGCGGCCGAGATCATGGTGGCGATGTACCTCAACTACGAGCAGGCCTACTTCGACAAGAAGCTGGACCCGGCTTTCGCTACCTACGCGGATTTCGAGTACCGCTTCATCTTCCCGCATCGTTCGGTGGAGGATGTGGCCTGGCTGCGGGAGACGATTCGCAACTACCGCCCGGACCACATCGTGATGGACGACTACAAGTGGCGGTACGTGCGCATCGTGAGAACCGACATTCCTTACACGAGCAACGTCAAGAGGCCGGTGAGACCCGATTTGGGTCTGACCAGGATGCAGGACTATTTCCTCGAGGGTGGGATCTGCGGCCCTCGTGCATTCGCGGGCAAGCTCTCGACCGCCGCCTTCGGGATCCCGACTCGCGGTGCCCGCCAGACCGGCCACGCCGCGATGAGCCACTGGACCCCGGACGGGTGGACGGTCTGTCTGGGTGCATGGTGGAGCATGAATCGATGGCGCGGTCGTTGCGGGCTCGACTTTCTTCTCGAAACGAAGGCGCGCAGAGTTCCGGCTGACTACATCAAGGTGCTGCGAGCACAGTGGCTCGGCGATGCGTTCGGCGAGGAAGTCGTGCATGGGATGAACTACGGCGTCGGCGGCGGACTCTGGAATGCCTTGGCTTTCTATCAGAAGATGGCGACCGTCGAAGACGCCGAGATCGCGGAAGTCGAGATGACCGGTGCGGAGCTCGCGGAGTCCAATTCCGAAGCGACGGCCGAAACGGTCGTCCAGATCGAGATGAAGGACGCGGACAAGACGATCGTGATCGGCGAAGACGGCGTCATCACGATTCCGGCCGCCGCTTGTTCTTCCCCCAAGAGCACGGAGAAGATCCGCTTCATGAAAAGTATCGATGGCGGGATCCAGGTGCACTACAACCTCGCCGGCAAACGCCCCGAGCTTCTCCGATACACGGTCCAGGCTCCGGCAGCCGGGAAATACGAACTGACCGTGAAGGTCGTGACGGTGGCGATTAACGGAGGCTTTCTCCTCCGTCTGAACCGAAGAACCATGGTCGACCTCGAGGTTCCCTTCACGCGAGGGAAGTGGGAACGCACCCAGCCCGTCACCGTCGACCTGAAGAGAGGGAGAAACTCCCTACAGTTCACCATGAAGACTCCCAACAAGGGTCTGAGCATCAAGGAATTCACGCTGACGCCGGCGAAACAGAGATAGAAGGATCGCGTAGCTGCTTCCCCGGGGCATCCGGGACAAGACACGACGAGTTCTCGCGCACCTCGATGCGAGCGCTCGTTCGATCGAGCCCGTCGCCCGTTCTGCGATCCGGTCGCACGTGTTGTGTCGAGTCCGACGCGTGGCGTTGGTGCATGAATAGCTCTTGCCTGCCGAGATGGGCGAATCGAGACTGTCGAGCAATCGACATTTTTCGAGGAGGTCCTTCGATGGCCGTACAGACATCCAGTCTGGTCCACCCGAAATACAAGACAAAGTACTCAGTGAGGAACTGGCCGGAGTACGATCGAGGGCTTCGAGATCGAGGCGACGTGACGATCTGGTTCAGTGAAGACGCTGTCGCCTGCTGGATTTCGCGTGGGACACGGAGGCGCAGCGCCCAGCGACGTTACTCGGATTTCGCGATCGAAACCGCTCTGACGCTCCGGCTCTTGTTTCGTTTGCCACTCCGTCGAACCGAAGGCTTCGTCGCCTCGCTGCTTCGAATGCTGGACCTCGACCTCGGATCGCCCGATCACACGACGCTTTCGCGACGCGCGAAGCAACTCGAGATCGAACTTCCCGTTGCCGGAAAAGGAAGCTCGATCCACCTCGTCGTGGACAGCACAGGATTGCAGACCGTCGGGCACGGCCCGTGGGCTGCCGCCGAACACGGTGGCGCAGGAACACGAGCGTGGCGGAAGCTTCATGTTGGCGTCGACCAAGACCGCGTGATCGTGGCCGAGAAGATCACCGATAGCAACGTCGACGACGCGAGCGTGGTGCCGGATCTCGTAGACCAGATCTCCGGCGACAAGAAGATCACCCGTTTCACTGCTGACGGCGCTTACGACCAGGGTTCGGTCTACGAGACGTTTGTCGAACTGGAGGCGACTGTCGTCGTGCCTCCGTTTAGAACGGCCGCTCCATCGAGACGAAGAACACGAGCGGCGAGAGCGCGGAATCGGACCGTGAATCGAGTCCGGAAAATCGGTCGAAGGCGATGGAAGAAGGAAACGCGGTACCATCGCCGATCTCGTGTTGAGAACACCTTCTTTCGATTCAAACGACTCTTCGGAGGCCGGCTCCGATCACGCGACCGAGGCAATCAGGAGATTGAAGCGCGACTCGGCTGCAAGATTCTGAACCGCATGATCCAGCTCGGAGCGCCAAGATTCGAACCGATACGAGCATGAACGCGAGCGACCACGGGGGCGAACACCGCGAGTTCGATTCATGCAACAGTGCCGTATACAGGACGCTTCACGTCCACAACCCGTTCACGAAGGCCGGCTCCGGTATTCCGGGGCCGGTTTTTTTGTGCGTCGGCAACCCGTGATCGCCCTGTTCGACTACGGTTGCTCTTGTTCCGTCTGCTTGGTGTTGTTGAGCTTCAACCATGGGATGCCCGTAACACCGCCAGACGGGACCTTGTCGCTGTGCCGCAAGGCGGTATATCCTGTCGCGCAGCCCCGACTGCACACCCGCGCTTGGCTGGAACCCTATGAAGATCCGATTGACCACGGCCATCGTCCTGACCACTGGCGTATGTTGTAGCGTCTCGTTCGCCGCGGACCGCAAACGCCCGAACATCGTCATCTTGTTCGCCGATGATCTGGGCTACGGAGAACTTGGCTGTCAGGGCAACACGCAGATTCCCACGCCTCACATTGACGCCATCGCCAAGAACGGCGTGCGCTTCACCAGCGGCTATGTCACGGCATCGGTCTGTTCGCCTTCGCGCGCCGGACTTCTCAGCGGCCGGTACCAAGCGCGGTTCAACTACCATATCAATGTCATGCCTCACACGCTGGAGGGCTCCGCGTTCGGCATCCCCGCCGCCGAGACGTTGCTCGGTGAGCGTCTCAAGAGGGCCGGCTATCGAACTGGCCTGATCGGCAAGTGGCACTTGGGTTCCCGCGCCGACTTCAACCCAACCCGCCACGGCTTTGACTACTTCTTCGGTTTCGCGCACGAGGGGCGGTATTTCGTCAGGCCGCCATGGACGGGCGCAACGACCCTGCTGCGAAGGAAGACGCTCCCGGATGGGAAGACCGGCCGCTGGACGCGTCCCGACGGCAAGCTGATCTATCACGATATCTTCCACAACAACGAACCTCTCTACGACCTGAACAATCCCATGCTGCGCAATACGACGGTCGTGGAGGAAAAGCGATACCTTACGGATGCGTTCACCGATGAGGCAGTTCGCTTCATTGACCGCAATAAGAGCAGACCGTTTTTCCTCTACTTGTCCTACAACGCCGTGCACAGTCCTCTGCAAGGGGCCGACGCCTACATGGAGAAGATGTCACATATCAAGGACGTGCACCGGCGCATCTTCGCGGCGATGCTCGCAAACTTGGACGATTCCGTAGGGGCCGTCATGAAGAAACTGCGCGATGAAGGCCTCGAAGACAACACGCTCGTCTTCTTCTTGAGCGACAACGGCGGCCCCACAAAAGAATTGACCAGCAGCAACGCGCCGCTCGCGGGCGGCAAAGGAACGTACTATGAGGGCGGCATTCGCGTTCCCTTCATGGCGCAGTGGAAAGGGATGCTCCCGGCCGGCACAACGTACAATCACCCCGTCATTTCCCTGGACATCTACGCCACCGCCGCCGCCCTGGCCGGCGAACCGGCGAGCAAGGATCGATGTGACGGCACGAATCTAATGCCCTATCTCACCGGTCGTAATCCCGGCCGTCCGCACGATCAGCTTCTCTGGTACTTTCGCGGCCGCGGCGCGCTTCGTGTCGATGACTGGAAGCTGGTCAAGGCACACAGAAAGAAGAACACATTTGAGCTATACAATCTGGCAAACGATGAAGGTGAAGCAAACAATTTGGCCCAAACAGAAGCTGATCGGCTATCACGCATGAGAACCACCTGGAAAGACATGGTGGATCAAATGCCGAGGGAGTGATCGGAGGTCCACTCATTCGCCAAGCGCAAGAACGGGCTGGTCAGCCAGTTCAATCGCGAATCCTATCTCCACTGATTTCGCGCGAGTCCACCCCGTGCTGTCCAACGAACTCATCTGGCGACCAGGTCCGGCTGGATCTGCAACTTGTCCAGAGTCTTCGAG
>CAYMLL010000285.1:0-4321 GCA_964390645.1 uncultured Planctomycetia bacterium
CTGTGATCCGTCGATAGCCGTGGCGGCCGAACTGTGTGGCCAACGCGACGATTCGCGGACGCCGCCGTACTCCTTGCGCCAGCGGTAGTACGTCTGCTCGGTGACCTCGATCTTGCGGCAGACCTCGGCGATCTTCATGCCCTTGGACAGCAGGACTTCGGCTTCGCGGAGCTTGTTGATGATCTGCTCGGGAGTGTGACGTCTCTTCGGCATTCTCCGGCCTCCTTTCGAGGCGAGATCCTGACATGGGATCCGGATTCGGATGGGGGGACGGGTCACACCGAAGAGACTATCACTCAGGGGCACGATACGTTGAGTATGCAGTCGATGCCCGACGACGACGTCCCGCTCTCGCCGCAGGCCGGGAAAGGCGCCGGAGGAGGTGGGCCTCCGCTGAAGAGGAAGCTCGTGAGGGCCACCGCGTCGTTCACGCGGAACGAGCCGTTGCCGTCGGCGTCGCAGGCGAGCATGCACTGCGGACGAACCCCGGTCACGATCGCGGTCCACATGCTCAGCACGTCGGACACATCGACGTTGCCGGACGTGTTGCAGTCACCGCGGATGAAGGACGAGTAGACGCCGACCTGAAACACGTTCTGCGTCGCGAAGTCATATCCGAACAAGGTCAGCCCCGGGTTCGCTCCGAATCCGTACGAAGCGACCGGGCCGTAGTCGAACGAGATGACGTTCAGAACGGGCCCCGGAACCGTCGTGCCGCGCGGACCAACGAGCGTGCAGACGCCGCCCGCGAGCGACACACGCAGCAGGTTGGACGTCACGCCGGATCCCGTGAGACTCGCCGACACGAGGCCGAAGCCGCGCGTCGGGTTTGACGCGTAGCCGGTGCTCCGGCCACTCGGAATCGTGCAGCTCGACACGAAGACGCCCGCCGTCGTGAATGAGTTGAGCGTCGCGTTCCCGACGTCGTTGATGACCAGGTTCCCGGTCGCCGGATCGAAGTCCATGCCGTTCGGGATCGGAGCGATCGGAAACGCGAGTGCGCCGATGATTACCCGGGCGCCGCCGGCGAGGTTCGTCCGCACGAGCGTGTCCGTCGGCCCGGCCGTGTCGCTGACGAGCCAGAAAACCTGTCCGGCGGCTGGACGGATGGCGATGCCCGACACACGTTGCGTCGCGGTTTGCGCGAACGGGACGACTCCGCTCATCGTCAGTCCGACTCCGCCGGCGCCGACGGTGTAGACGACGGCTCCACCCGCCCAGGCGTCGGCGGCGTAGACACGGCCGACGCCGTCGTACGCGAGGTCCGCCGCGACGGCTCCGGGATAGCTGGCGACCCCGAGCGGCACCGGCGTCGTTTGCGCGTCGACTCTCGAGGCGCTCGAGAGCGCGCAGAGACACAGAATCAAGATCCTTTGCATCGTTCGACCTCCATAATCAGGACCGGGTTACCGTTCAAGACTCTTCCCTGACAGTGGATCGAGGGCGCTGTGGATAACGCCGGAACTGGGCGGTATCTTTGTTTTCTCGGAGCGAGTCAGTGAGCGCCATGGAAGAGCCCCTTCGAAACATCGATCCCGACGACACGTCTTTCCATGTCCAGCGTGCACGCGATGGGGACGCCCGCAGCCTGGAGTGGCTGGTGCGGCGATTCTCGCCGTTTCTCCACAAGGCGGCGCGTTACCACCTGCGCAGAGGGCTCGACGATCTCTACGACCCCGACGATATCGTCAACGACGTCTGGCTGCGTGTGCTGCCGCGTCTGTCGGACCTGACGCCGCGCGACGGGCGGTTCACGCCGGTGGTGCTGAAGTTTCTCTCGCGGACGATGCTCTTTCGCATCAGCGACCTGATGAAGAAGCACGTGCGCGGCAAGCCGCGACGCGAGCGCGCAGGTACGGAGGACGAAGATTTCAAGGATCCCTTCGATCGTCTCCCGGCGGAGACGACGGGTATCGTCACGCGGGCGGTGCGCCACGAGATGTGGGACACCGCGGTCTCCGCCCTCGAGCGGCTCGACGAGCGCGACCAGGAGCTCGTCGTCTTGCGCGGCATCGAGGGGCAGTCCTACGCTGCGATCACGGCGCAAGTGAAGCGCGACGTGAAGACTCTCGCGGTGCAGTACCAGCGTGCGGTCGCCAAGCTGCGCAAGGAGATCCCGGGTTCGATCTACGAGGAGTTCATCTCCGAGTGACGCGTGGAGTGGCCGGTCGAGTTGCCGGTTCGTTCCGTCAGGAGCAGAGAGGCGCGGACGTGGCGCAGCCGAGATCGTCCAGTGTCGGATCGGGCCCGCAGTCGTCTGCGCTGTAGTTGATCCCGGACGGGCTTGGCGGCGGGGGCGTGCTGCCTCCCAGGAAGACGTAGTTCAGGATCGAGACCCAGTCGCTGAGGTCGACATCCCCGTCATCATTCGCGTCGGCGCCGTCGGAGCATCTAGGGGCAGGAGAGCCCCGAAACGTGAAGTTCAGACCGCTGATCGCGTCCGTGAGATCGACCTGGTCGTCGAGGTTGACGTCGCCCCGAACGAACGCCACGCTCGACAGATCCTCGGAGTCGTCGGAGTCGTCGGAGTCGTCGGAGTCGTGGGAGTCGTCGGATCTCCAGCCGGCGAACGAGGCCTGTGTCGAGGCGCAGCCCTCTCCGGACGTCAAGGCGACACCGAGCAGCAGACCTTCGGACGCGCTGGCTCCCCAGCTGAAGCGCGCGAACTCCGTCCAGTCGCCAGCCGGGATACGACCGTACGCGATGAAGAGATTGCCCACGCGAGTCAGCCTCACCCTGTCGGGCAGGAGTCCCGGACTGCCTTCGCGAAACTCCACGTCGCCGACGTCGTGGTCCGAGCGATTCGCCGCCGTGACCCGCTCCCGGTCCGTGTCGTAGTAGACGAAGACCGAGCGGCTGCGGGGGCCGCAATCCTTGCGTACGAGGATGCCGGCCTGACCGCGTGCGACGCCGTCGGTGTCACCCGGTCCGAGCTCCACGGTCGCATCGAAGTTGCCGAGCCGCTCGGAGTACGCGAAGAGGAGATGATCGTCGCCTTCGCCGAACCTCGATCCTCCACCGGTCATCACGAGCCGACCCCCATCCGATCGCGCACCGATCTCCGGGCACGGCACGCCGATTGTATGGACGTGGTCGAAGGGCGGATCGCGCAGCGGCCCGATGTTCGCCGGCGCGGCGGGGACATCGTAGCGGGCGCGTCCGACGGTCGGCGTGCTGCTCGCCCCCATCCGAACGCCGCCCACGAAATCGAGCTGCTGGCCGGGAGCGCTGAGGATCTGATACTCGAGCCCGTTCGCGAGAGCGAGCAGCGTCGTGTCCCAGGTGACTCGTTTGCCGATAACGGGCAGAGAGCAGGAGTCGTCGTTAGCGGAGCAGCGCACGCGAAGGTCCCCGGCTCCGACGGGGCTGCCGTCGGCATCCTGGAAGCGCAACCGGAACGCGCTCGGCCCGTCGACATCGAATAGCTTCACGAGGACGCGGTAGAGACCCGGACCGACGTCTCCGAGAGGGACGGTCCGGGCGACGCTGTCGTGGGGGCCGGCCGTGCTGAGTTCGTCCAAGAGGAACTGGCGCGAGAAGGGATTGCCGGGAAGCACGGAGTCGATCTTCACCTGGATCATGTCATCCCATGCGAGCCCGAGGTAGAGATCCCTCGGATGAAGCACCTCGACGAAGGTCAGAGCGTAGAGCATCGCGCTGTCGATCGCGGTACCGTTGATCTCGTCGAGGTCGATGGTGTCGTCGCGGTCGACCCATTGCCTCCACATCGGCAACGAGGCGCTGTCGCAGAGACCATCCACGTAGATTCCGCTGCTGGCGGCGGCTCCGCCGAAGTCCGTGTTCACGACGCCGTCGACCGGATCGACCGTCGCCTCGCCGACCGACCGGCCGTCCGTCAGATAGTCGCGCTGAATGGTCGCCGCGCTGAACGGCAAGCTGGTATCCGCAGGACAGTAGGGACCGAGGATCCACCAGGCGTTGACGAATTCCGCGTGGCTGAATCCGCTCGCCCGGTGGTCCGCGACGCGCGGACCGGCATCGATCGAGCAGATTTCGTCGGCGGCCGGGTCGAGATTCTCGCCGACGCAACGTACGTCCCCGATGACGATGTCGGTCACGATCACGCGAGTATCGAGGTCGATGTCCTCCGCGAGCACCGCGCGCACGGACATCTCGACAGGGTCACCGTCCGTCGGAGGGCAACTGACGGCTACGCGACGCTCCGGAGGAAAGCTCAGCGTACAGCCGATGATCGGATCTCCGAAGACGCCCTTTTGCCCCCCCCAAGACCGCGCGCCGGGGCCCAACCCCCGGGGTAGCCCCCGGCCCCCCGGTTAGCCCCCGCCCCCCCCGCCCCCCC
>CAYMLL010000285.1:4331-9982 GCA_964390645.1 uncultured Planctomycetia bacterium
GGGGGGGGGGCGGGCGGGGGGGGGCCCCCCGCCGGCGGGGGCGCCCCCCCCCCCCCCCCCCCCCCGAGGGTCAGGTACTTCGCCGGACCCGGGATACGGAACTGCACGAGCTCGCCGCCGTTCTGCCCGAGCGGCTCGGCGCCGCAGGGCGGCCACGACGCGATGACACCCTGGTCATCGCTCGCGATGATCCATGCGTTGACGCTTCCTCGACATTGATCCATGCCGACAAAGCTCTGAAAGAACAGCACGCGCTCCGGATGAGGCGCTGACCAGAGCTCCTCGAGGTTGAAGGTCACGCCGGCCGCGGCATGGACGGCGATCGCTTTCTGCCACGTGTTGTGACCGCCGATCCAGATCGTCGGATCGACGCCGTTCGCGAAGTCGTGGGTGCGATTACGGATAATGTCGCCAAAGGTACGGCCGATCGCGTCCGCCCCCGGAAAGTCGAATCCGACGCCGGACGAGTTGATCGGCATTCCCGCTCCTCGATCGATGACGAAGACGGAGTCGATGTAGTTGCTGTTCGTGACGCTCAGTGGATTCGGAGCGGTCGGGGAGACATTGATGGTGCGCAGCTGTGTCTGAAACTGACCGGAGTCCGCGCTGATGCCGGTGTTCGCGGTCGGCGCAGTGCCGTTGCCGTTGCCGCCCGCGATCACGTCGCTGAGATCGAGCGGCGGCGGTGAGCTTTCGCAGCGGTCGACGTGCTCGTCGATGAGCTTGACCTCGTCGATCCAGAACACGTCCAGGTCGGTCTCTATCTCGATGGCGATGGTCTTGGTCGGCGGCGGGTCCCGCCAGGGGAAGAGCTTGAGGACTCCTGGTGTCGACGTGACGAGCTCGAGCTGCACCTCCTCGTCGTTGCCGGAACCGCCAGCGAGCGGACGCCGGTCGAAGGTCGACGAGACCAGGTAGAGCTGGAGGATCGGGTTGTTGAGGATCTCGCTGACCGGCGTCGGGTTCGTCTGCGAGATCTTCGTCGTCTGGAAAGTGATGTAGGACCCGCCGAAGCCCGCGCCGCCGCCCTCGGCCGTGCAGGGGAAGGTCCCTTCCGTTTCCGTCCAATCCGACTCGAGGAGCGTGAACTCCTGCGCGGGCCTGTCTCGATCGCAGACCTGCCACTTCCAGCGCAAGAACGAGCCTCTGGAAGCGCCTGAGGTCGAGATCGTGATGAGGTGGCACTTCGCTGCATCGAAGGTGTCGCCCTGGAGGCAGCACCCATCGCCCCCCTGCTCCTGGCACGGGAGATCGAAGTTGATGCGAATGCCGCCGCTGGCTTCCCCCTCGGTTCGTACTTCGAGGCGCCCGTCGACGACGGTCGGCTCTTGCGATGCGCCGAGCGGCATGTAGCGTTCGAGGAGATTCGCCGGCGGCGGGTCGAAGTCCTCGCAGAAGATCACGTCTGCGCGTGCGACGCGCGCAGAAGCCAGCGCCGCGATGATCATCAAGCCAACGAGTGCGCTGTCAGCGTGTTTGTAGCTCTGTCTCATGATGCACCATCCCTACCGTGTCGTTTCGACTTCATGGCCCGCCGCGAAGCAGGCGAGCCGGTCGCAGACCCTCGGATCCCGATGCGAAACCCTTTCCGACGGCAGAACGATGCCCGGAGCGCCCTCGTTCGCATCCCCAGTAGAAGCTCCCGCCGCGTCGCACGACATCGTGAGACCCTGTCGGCGAGACCAGTCGTTCCCCGCTGCCTCCCGCGACCGGGATCTCGAGGCTCCCGTACGTGTCGCGGCACCATTCGAACACGTTGCCAGCGATATCGTGAAAGCCGAAGAGGTTCGGCCGGTACGAGCCGACCGGCGCGTGAATCGCGTGGCCGTCGTCCCAGGTCAGGTTCGTCGGTCGAAGGGTGCCCTTCGCGCGTTTCCAGCTCTCGTCGGCGAGGTTGGCGAAGCCCTCGAGCGACGCCATGTCGTTGCCGGTGAACCACACGGTTGTCGTGCCGGCGCGCGCGGCGTACTCCCACATCGCCTCGGTCGGCAGCTCGAGGCCGAGCTGCGCCAGAATCCGAGTAGCCACCGTCCAGTTGACGTTCTCGACCGGATGCAGCCGCGACGTCTGCTTGCCGACGAGCGTTCGACCGGGGCCGTAGGCGTTCGGGTTGCTGCCGGTCACGCGCTCCCACTGAGCTTGCGTCATCTCGAACTTCGAGAGGAAGAAGGGCGCGAGCGTCACGTCGCGTACCGGCCCCTCGTCGGCTCGCGCGTCCTTGTCGGTGTTGGCGTCGTGCTCGCCACGCGTGGCGGATGGCGGCTCGCATCCCATCGAGAAGATCCCGCCAGGAACGAGCACGAAGATCAGGCCGTGCTCTGTGGTCAGCGTCAACTTGCCGTTTGCGTCGCGCGACGGGATCTCGCCGGTCTCCAGATGGCCGAACTCCTGGAGGTCGGAGTCTGGATCTGCTCCCAGCGGCGCCAGGCCCTCTTGAGGGACGATTTGCAGACCGTCGTAGACCGGGGAGTGTACGATCTCTTCGATCACACGACTCCAGTCGCCTCGCCGTGAGTCGATCGTCTTCGCGCGCACTTGCCGCGCGAGCGCGAGTCGCGGTCTCACGCGCTCGACATCGAGTGTGTCGAAGGTCTTCATCTCGCGAACGAGCCGAGCGAGCTGGTCGTGCCACCACTGGTCCGTCGGCTCGTCGAAGACTCTCGCGGCGTCGATCTCGCGGTCGATCTGCTCGATCTCCTCGGCGATGCGTAGCAGCTCGCCCTCGAGCTCGTCGGTCGCCGTGTATCCTAGCGGCGCTCGTCCCGTCGGCCACTGCTCCGCCGACGGGACGCGCGGCACCGACAGCGGGACGCCGCCACCGGGATTGTACCACCACGTCGATCGTGAAGGGATCAGCAGGTCGCTGGATCCATCCGCCTTCAGCAGCACGAGCTCGAGATCGAAGACGAGATCGTCGCTCGCTCGGCTGACCTGATGCACCTCGACGTCGAGGACGCTGTCTCCGGAGAGCAGAGCCGCGGCGGCCTCGGGCTCGGGAAGATCGACCTTGCGGAGCTTCATCGGCGCGTCCGGCGATGGCGGTCGTACGAGCTCGTCGGCGAGAGTGAAGTGCGAGATCGGTCCCTCGGGCATGCGGCGGCGGAGAATCTCCTGGCCGTTGAGACGGACCACGGCGCCGTCGTTGACGAGGAGTCGGATCTCGAGCGACGAGCCGGTTCCGGCCGTCGCCGCGAAACGCCCGCGGAAGTAGGCGGTGGGGGACTTCTCGTCCGCGGACGGTCCACCGAACGGTATGCGCGTCCGGATCAGCCCCGCGTCGCGCTCGCGTGCCTCTTCGAGCTTGTCGCGGGTCTCGCGACGCTCGGCTTCGAGATCGGCTATCTCGTGAAATCGTGGGTGCAAGCTCGCGTGGTCGAGCGGTCGTCCCGCGGCGGCGAGCTCCGCGAGATCGGCTGCGTGCAGATCCAGGCGATCGAGGAGGTCTCGCGCCTCGACGATCCAGCTCTCGAACGTCTCGATGCGGTCGTGCTCCGCGGGTCCAAGCTTCTCGGCGCGCTCTCGAAGCTCCTCGATGCGGCGAAAGTCGCTGAGACGTAGGAGCCTGTCGAGTCGTGTGCTGCTCTTGATAGCGACCACGCACGTCGTGGCGAAGGCGATAAGGAGGAACGTGAGCACCGTGCTGGCCCAGAGCACCGCGGTGCGGTGGCGCTTGACGAACTTCGCGACGCGGTAGCCGGTCGTCGGCGGGCCTGCGAGCACCGGCCGGTGTTCGCGGTAGCGGTTGATGTCCGCCGACAGCTCCGCGGCAGATCCGTAACGCCGCGCGCGATCGCGATCGAGCGCCTTCATGACGATCCACCCGAGGTCGGAGCGCAGGATTTCCCCGAGCGCTTCCGGACGCGTGTCGCGGCGATCGGCGACACTCTCGGTACGCTTGCGGTTGAGCGAGCTCCAGCGGCGCGATGGCGTCGGCGGCTCCTCGTCCCGGATGATCCTCAGCATCTCGTCGACGGCCGCCTTGCGAAGCACGTCCGGGTCGTGAGGTGTCTCGCCGACGAGAAGCACGTAGAGGAGTACGCCGAGCGAGTAGATGTCGGTAAGATGATCGACCTCCTCGCCGCCGGACTCCGCCTGCTCCGGGCTCATGAACGTCGGCGTGCCGACGACCTGGCCGAACTCGGTGTAGAGAGTGCGCTCGGTGAGGCGCTGCTGCGTGGACTTCGCGACGCCGAAGTCGATGACCTTGACCGCAGGCTCGTTGTCGGAGCTCGCGACGAGGATGTTCGAAGGCTTCAAGTCGCGATGGACAATGCCCTTGAGGTGCGCGTGGTGAATGCCGGCGCAGACCCGGCGAAAGAGCTCGAGCCGGGCGTCGAGCGTCAGTCGATGTCGGTCGCAGTACTCCGTGATCGGGAACCCGTGACAGGGCTCCATCACGAAGTAGGGGCGTCCGTCCTCCGTTTCGCCAGCGTCGAAGACTTTCGCGATGACGTCGTGATTGAGGAGAGCGAGCGCCTGACGCTCGCTTTCGAAGCGCGCCAGAACGGATTCCGTCTGCAGTCCCGGGCGGATCAGCTTCACCGCCACGCGTCGCTTCACCGGCTCGGCCTGCTCGGCCAGGCAGACGACACCCATGCCGCCCTCGCCGAGCACGGAGAGCATCTTGTACGGACCGATGCGCTCGACCGGCGGCTTCTTCGAGGGAGCGCGCTCGTCCGTCGGCGACGCGTGGACGAGAGAAGCGGGGAAGACGGCCTCGTGGCGCTCAGGCGCATCGCCATCATGCTCTGGCTCGTCGCGTTCGAGCACTGCGAGCTCACGCGCGATCAGCGCCTCGAATCCCGGAAAGAGGGCCTGGTACTCGGCGGCCGAACGCACGCGACCCTTGCGCCTGTCGCGAAGATACTCCGCAGTGAAGGCGACGAGGATCCCGGGCTCTTCTTCGCGGAAAAGTGTATCGGCCATAACCCAGTCCCTCGGATTCGGGCGCCTGGCAAGAGTCCGCCAGGAACCTACCCGTGGCTCGCGCACGCCGAGGCGGACCGGTCCGTCCCTCTACCGTAAGAATGGACCAGGGACCCGGAAGATAACAACGAATTTCGGCGGGTCGGGCTTTCTCCGTTCAGATCAGTTCCACCTGCGAGCAACGAGCTCGTGGTACCAGGAGAGAATCGTTTCGGGCGTGACGATAGTGGCGATCTTCTGGATGACCTGTCGACCAGGGGCCTTGCCCTTTACCGCGAGCCGACGGCGTTCAGCATGGGTCGATCGAAGTCGTCGGCCGCGAAGCTGTCTCCTGAGGACTCGGCTCTCCTCGACCAGATAGTCGCTGACGTCCTGCTGGTTACGGTGGATCCGGCAGGCGAGGGTGACCGGCAGGAACTGCCATGGGTGGAGCGTGCTCACGGTGGCCGATGCCGATCGACCGGAGTCGGTGATCGCGAACGGATCGGCTCCCGGTGTCCACGAGCCGTTCGAGTACTTGGAAATCACCGGAAAGCAGCCACGTTTTGCTCCACCCAGGCGACGAAGTCCACCGACTCGAGCGGAAGCTCGCAGGGGCCGCAGTCGTCCGGGAAGGAGTCGCAGCTTTCGCTTCCCTCGAAGACGCCGTTGCCTCAGGGTCCCGCCTTCTCGAGCACCACCGCAGCCACCGCGACTCGCGTCGCGCTCGACGAGGTGAACGTCGG
>CAYMLL010000286.1:0-9954 GCA_964390645.1 uncultured Planctomycetia bacterium
GCGCTCGTCGGGCAGTCGTCGCAGACGTCCCCGAGGCGGTCGCCTTCCGTTTCGTGTTGATCGGGGTTGGCGACGGCGGAGCAGTTGTCGCAGGCGTCGCCGATGTCGTCGCTGTCGCCGTCGGCTTGATCGTGATTCGCGACTCCGTCGCAGTTGTCGCAGGCGTCGCCCAGGTCATCGCCATCGCTGTTTGTCTGTACCGGGTTGGCGGTGGAGACACAGTTGTCGCAGACGTCGCCGACGCCGTCGCTGTCACCGTCTGCCTGGTCGGAGTCGCTCGTGGACACGCAGTTGTCGCAAGCGTTGCCGAACCCATCGGCGTCGTCGTCCCCTTGAAGGGGATTGGCGGTGGCTGGACAGTTGTCGCAGGCGTCGCCAATACCGTCGCCGTCGCTGTCGACCTGTGAGGTGTTTGCCGTCAGGAAGCAGTTGTCGCAGACGTTGCCGACGCCGTCGCTGTCGGTGTCCATCTGATTGGCGTTCGACGTCGAGGCGCAGTTATCGCAGCTGTCGCCGACACCATCTCCGTCGAGATCCTCCTGCGCCGGGTTTGACGTTATCGGGCAGCTGTCGCAGGCGTCACCGAATCCGTCCGCGTCAGCGTCGTTCTGGTTCGCGTTGAGGAGGATGGGGCAGTTGTCCCAGTCGTCGCCGACTCCTTCGCTGTCGGTTTCCAGCTGATCGGTGTTTTAGGTAAAGGCGCAGTTATCGCAGCTGTCGCCGACGTCGTCACTGTCGGCATCGTTCTGGTTGGCGTTCGACGTCGTCGGACAGTTGTCGCAGGCGTCACCGACGTCGTCATCGTCGCTGTCCTCCTGCTCGGTGTTCGCGGCCAGCGGGCAGTTGTCGAGTACATCGTCGACGCCATCACCGTCGGTATCGTGGGCGCTGACCCTGGCCGTGACGAGGAGAGACAACAGCAGTACAGCGATTCTTGACGAGACTCGCGACGACAACTGCCGACACCGGCGGGGTGCCCCGCGGTGTGAGGGGGTGGATGTCATCTGGCTCTTTTTCCTCGCAGAGCTGGCTAGGCCGAAGCGTAGCTCCAGATTCGTGGGAGAACGCCCCACGGATCCCAGACCCACACAAGCACCAATTCTACAGGTACCGAACCACCGACACAAGCCTTGCTGCGAGCGTGGCTTCGGGGTGGCGATACTGGAGCTCTCCGACGATCCGGAGCCGTCATGGGGCCCGCTCGGCTGATTTCGTTCACGTGTCTTGATCGGTGGGTATCGTCGTGAGACCGTCCGGTCGTCAGAGGTGACGGATCGGCGGGGAGCCCGTTCAGCGGTCGATCGGCAGGCGTCGGGTGCTCGCTCGATTCCTGTCCACGGGTCATCCGGCGACGTCGGCCGGGTCGTTCGAGTCAGGAGGGCGCGGAGGAGTCGGAGCCGCGGATCCGGGATGTCGAATCCGGGGGGGAGCTCCGATCCTCGTCCTCTCGGTCGGTCTGGTCGAGGATCTCGCCGACGAGCTCCTCGAGAACGTCCTCGAGACTCACGACGCCACTCGTCCCGCCGTACTCATCGAGTACGACGAAGAGATGCTGTCGTGTTGCCTGGAACTCCCGTAGCAACTGATGTGCCAGAGTAGCCTCGTGAACGTAGGTCGCCGGTTTCTTCAGGTCTCCGACGGTGCGATCGGTCTCGCCTCGTGCCAAAGCGAGAAGAATGTCCCGTTGGTAGACAATACCGTTCGTGCGATCTGCGTCGCCTTTCTCCGTGACGAGCAGACGGCTGTGATTCTGACCCAGCGCGTCGACGTCCAGATCGCCAAGCCGTGTGCTCGCCTCGAGCGTCGAGACCTTCATGCGGTGTGTCATGATCTCGTGCGCGGTGACGTCGTCGAGACGGAACGCGCCGCTGATCAGATCGCTCTCTCGCGTCGTGATGAGCCCTTCGTCATGTCCTAGGTTGGCTAGCAGGCGGATCTCCTCCTCGCTGGTGATGTTTGCACGACTCTTGCTGGAGAAGGGGCGGGTGATCCGCTCCGTCAACCAGATCACGGGCCAGAGAAGGCGTGTGAACGCGGTGAGCGTCGGTGCGGCGGTAAGCGCGATCGACAGACCGTAGCGCTCGCCGATCGTCTTCGGAACGATCTCCGCGAAGATAATCACGAGGAAGGTCAGGACCGCAGCGAAGACTCCGGCGCCCGAGCTGTCGAACTCGTCGCGGGCGATGCCGCCGGCGAAGATGGATCCGAAGATGTTGACGATGTTGTTGAGAATCACCAGCGCCGAGACCGGCCGCTGCATGTTCTTCTTGATCGCGAGGAGGCGTCGTGCACCGAGCTTCTTCTCGTCACGCGCCAGATAGACGCGTGACAGCGACACGCTGAAGAGCGCAGCCTCGGACGCCGAGGTCAGCCCCGAGAACAGGAGGAGCGCGATGACGAGGAGGACGAGATCGAGCATGGGTTGTCCCTGCACCGGCATCCAGTCTACCACCGGTTTGATTTGTCAGGCAATCGAGCCGGTGTAAAACATCCTGTCGATCGCGGTTTCCGCGGCTCGGTCCGGGCGGCTCGTCGAGCATCCGAGCGTGGCAAGATCGGGAAAGAATGGTCGCTCGGTTCGTGTCCTGCTACGCTGGCAGCGCAGGGGTTTCGATACGACCGCCGCCAGACGAGAGCGTGATCGGGATGGGATACCGGCAGACTACTGAGCATCGTGACGGTAAGGGCTCTTACCACCAGATCGGACTCGTGCGGGGACAGTTCGGTAAGATCGGCTACGACGAGTGGATCGAGATCGTGGCGGAGGCGGGGTTCGACGGCTGGGAGGAGGCCAGCTGGGAGCTGGAGCTCTCGCGCTGCAGCGACGAAGCCGGCGCCGCCGCGTACGCTCGGGAGCGTGTCGACACGGCGAGAGCCCAGGGACTCGAGATCTTCTCCATAGCGACTCATCTTCAAGGACAGTCGCTCGGGGACGAGCCGTCCGCGAAGACTCTGCAGTTCGTCGGGGGCGAGGCCGTCGACGCGTACAAGGAGTGGCGGCGGACGAACGAACCCCCTCGTACGGATCCTTTCTTTGTTCCCGACGAGGTGGGCTCGTTGATTCGAAGGCAGGCGCTCGATGCGTTGCTCGCGAGCGTGCGGCTCGCGGTGTCGCTCGGCGAGATCCAGGGGCGCAAGGTGCCGCTTTCCACTTTCACCGGGTCACCGGCGCACGCGTGGTCGCACTGGTTCGAGTTTCCGCCGCCGCCGGACCGGATCGGCGGCTTCGCGATTCTCGATCCTCGGGACGTCGCGCTCGAGCTGATCGTCGAGCGTTTCGCTCCGGTGCTGGATCTCTGCAAGGACCTCGGCACGACGCTCGATCTCGAGTGTCATCCTTCGGAGCGCGCCATGGGTGACCTCGAGTCGGCGTCGGACTATCTCGCGACGATGATCAGCGCGGGCTACGAGGGCGTCGCGGGATTCAACCTCGACTGCTCTCACATGGAGTGGCAGAACGTGTCCGGCGTCGAGTTCATCCGTGAGTTCGGGGATCACATCCACTGCGTGCACGTCAAGGGTGTTCAGGTGCTGGACGGCTACTGTCGAGGAGGACGTCTCGGAGGTCATCGGCCGATGGGGCATCGGCACAATGGATGGAACTTCGTGACGCCGGGCAGCGCTCGCGACTCGGTGAGCAACGAGGAGGTCATCGTCGAGCTGAATCGTGCCGGCTTTGACGGGGCGCTGTCGATCGAGTGGGAGGACAACGACGCGGACAAGCTCGCCGGCGCGCGTGCCGCGCTCGCGAACGTGCGGCGCGCTGACTTGCCGCCGAGCACCTCGCGACACGACGAGACGCTCAAGGCTTGATCGGGTCTGCTTCCGGATCGAGCCTTGACGTTTTCCAGGGAGGCTGGCGGCGGTGTCGTGGAAACCGCGCCCGATTCTCCGGGGGCCGGGAGGGTTACCTGGCTCCCGGCTTGTCTTCCCGGTCGATTCGCCTGCGGTATCGCGCCGTCGTGGCTTCGGTGCCTCGTCGGCTGCCCGCGATTCCGGCCTTTCCGGAGATCGGCAAGAGCCGACAACGGAGTCGCTAGTGCGAAGCCGGCGGCTTGAACTGGAGTACCATTCCGGCGCCCGCCGCGAGGCAGAGGATTCCGAAGAAGAACGGATAGGTCGGCCATTTCTCGGGGGGATGCTGGATCCACGATACGACGACGGTGACCACCGGCGCGCAGCCGAAGATGATCGGCATGACGACGTCGCGACTGACTCCGGCCTTCGTCACGAAGATCATCGCGCAGATGACGCAGAGTGCTCCGCCCGCCCCCAGCGCCCCTGCGAGGAGCCCGAATCCGGTGCCCCGGGGGCCGAAGCTCCAGCCTTGTCCGGAGGCGGAGATCATGATCACCGGGACCAGCACGGCGATGACGAAGTAGGCCGCGCCGACGAGAATGAGCGCCTTCCACGGACTCTTCTCGAGCGCCATCTGAGCGGTGTGGATCGTCGGTCCGTAGGAGCCCCAGCAGAGAATCGTCCCGAACGCGAAGAGCAGCCAGATGTGGTCTTTCATGGAGCCTCCTCAGGAGCGAGAAAGGATTCTCTTTAGCCCGTCGAGGGAGGCTTGTAAAGCTTCGAGCGTCGTGGAGACACCGCGAGGGCGGGGGCTCAGTCGAAGAGCGGGCCCTTTCGGCAGCAGCGCTTCTCCTGCGCGGGAGCGGGCTCGGCATCGAGCACTTGCGGGCCGTCGATCATGCGGCCGGAGAGGTCGCTTTCGAGAGTGGACGCCGGTGTCGTGCCGGGGTTCAGGTTGCCCTGCCGCGAATCCCGTGTGGAGTTCTCGGTGATCCCCGTCTGGGAGAGCAGCGCAAGTATGCCCCCGGCACAGAACAACGAGAATATGATCGTGGCTCGTGAACTCTTCTGCTGCATCGTGTCTCCTCCCGCGGTCTACGCGGAGCGGGCTGTCTGCGAATTCCCATCAGACCGTATTGAGTGGATCGACAGCGGTAGCGATCCGCTTGAGGCTTTCTTCGGGGCGCTCTTCGAGCTCTTTCGCTGACAGGGTCGTCCTGTTAGAGTCCTGTGCCATGCGTGTCGTGAAGGTCCGGAAACCAGGTGGTGTCGAGGAGCTCGAGCTCGCGGAGGTTCCCGATCCGGAGCCGACGCCGGGACAGCTTCTCGTGCGTGTCTTCGCGACGGCGCTGAATCGCGCTGACCTCTTGCAGCGTCAGGGGCTGTATCCGCCTCCCGAGGGAGCGTCGGAGATTCTCGGTCTCGAGTGGGCCGGGGAAATCGCGTCTGTCGGTGAGGGGGTGCAGGGATTCGAGGTTGGCGATCGCGTGTTCGGACTCTGCGCGGGCGGTGGCTACGCGGAGCTGATCGCCATCGACCATCGTCTTGCGGTGCCGATTCCGGACGTGCTCTCCTTCGACGCCGCGGCGGCGATTCCCGAAGCGTTTTACACCGCGCAGGAGACGCTCTTCGGGCTCGGTGAGCTCTCGAGTGGTGAATCGGTCCTCGTACACGCCGGGGCGAGCGGCGTCGGCAGCGCGGCAATTCAGCTCGCTCGGATGAGAGGGGCGCGTGTGATCGCGACCGCTGGCGCGGAGGAGAAGCTGGTCAGGTGTCGCGAACTCGGAGCCGAGCTGGCGATCGGCTATCGTGACTCGGACTTCGTCGAGGCGGTCGAGGCACATCTCGGTCGTGAGTCCGTCGATGTGATTCTCGACCTGGTAGGCGCGCAGTACTGGGAGAGGAATCTCTCGCTCTTGACGATCGGGGGGCGCTTGCTCGTGGTCGGTCTTCTCGGCGGCGCGAAGATCGACATGAATCTCGGGAAGATTCTGTTGCGCAGGCTCAGGATCCTCGGCATGGCGATGCGCGGTCGTCCTCTCGAGGAGAAGATCGAGGTCACGCGTCGCTTCGAGCGGGAGATACTGCCCCGACTCGAGGCCGGCGACCTCGTACCGGTGATCGACTCGGTGTTTCCGTTCGAGGAGGTCCGCGACGCGCACGAGCGGATGGAGGAGAATCGTAACGTCGGGAAAATCATCTTGAGGCTCTGACGGCGAGACCTTCCCATGAGGGGCAGGAATACCGTGAGCGAGAGGGGCGAGACTCATGACAGAGCCTGGAAGCAGCTCGAGCCGGCGCGATTTTCTTCGACGCGGGGCGGTCGGCACGGTGACGATGCTCGCCGGGGCCGGCGTCACCGTCGCTGACGACCGACCGGTCGAGAAGACGGTCGGACTGCCGCCGCTGCGTATCGACGATCGATCCGCCAGGGCGCCGACCTCGCCCGTCGTCATCGAGAGGGCGACGAGGTTCGACAAGTCGGTGCTTGCCGGGCTGCTTGGCCGCAGTTTTGACCGTCTCGGTGGCATCCGTAAGCTGGTCAGTGGCAAGACCGTCACGGTCAAGCTGAACGTCACCGGTGACGGTCGCAAGCGACTCGGCGGCAAGCCGGCGGCTCGGACCTATCAGGTGCATCCGAATCTCATCGAGGTTCTCTGCGGGGTTCTCCACCGGAACGGGGCGAAGCGCATACACCTCGTCGAGAGCTACTATCGGCGCAAGGACCCGCGCGAGATTCTGGCGTCTAACAAGTGGGACGTCGCGAAAATCGAGAGCGCGAGCGGGCACAAGGTTGTCTGGGAAGACACGAAGAATCGCGGGCAATTCGAAGATTACGTCAAGCTCGATGTGCCGTGGGGCGGGTACATCTTTCCGTCGTATCACATCAATCGTCGCTATGTCGACACCGACGTGATGGTCTCGATCGCCAAGATCAAGAACCACATCACGGCCGGTGTTACCGGTGCGGTGAAGAACCTCTTCGGAATCGCTCCGACCTCTCTCTACGGAAACGACGCTCCGAACGAGAGCACGACCCAGAGTCGTGGGAACATCCTTCATCACGGCACGAAATTCGTGCCTGACGGGGTCACAAGAGAGCATGACCCGGATCGTCCGCGGCTTCCGGGGCCTTCGCAGGAGAGCTATTACCGGGTGCCGATGGTCACCGCGGATCTGCTTGGCGTTCGGCCGGTGGATCTCGCGGTTGTCGAGGGCATCGAGACTTGTCGCGGTGGCGAGGGCCCGTGGTGCCGTGGCGTGCGGCCCATCGACCCGGGGCTCGTTCTCGTCGGTCGCAACGCGGTGACCGTTGATGCGATCATGGCGGCGGTGATGGGTTACGATCCCACGGCGTCGACGAAGAAGGACGTCTGGATCGGCTACAATCACCTCGAGCTTCTGGCTCGTGCCGGCGTTGCGACGAATGACCCCGCCAGAATCGAGGTGCTCGGAACTCCGCTCGCCGCATGATTTCTTTCCCGACCTCAACGGTTGGGTGAAGCGAAATCTCGTCGAGAAGGGCTGAGTCGTCCGGCTAATCGAGCCGCACTTTGCGTGTCTGCTCGAGCCGTGCCACGTCGAAGAGCAGGAGCGCTGGTGTCGTGCCGTTGATCGACACCGCGAGACGCGTGCCCTCCGCGTCCATCGCGTAGCCGTGAACTTGCTCCTTCTTCAGGTCGGGGAAGAGGGTCGCCTTGATGGCGGCGCCACCGGTGATGTCGAATGCTCGAAGAGCGACCGGCACCTTTTTCCGGGGCTCCGGAGCGGTGAATGCGATGACATGCTGGTCAACGCTTTCCGGTCTTCCGGAGAGTCCCTTGGCGGTCATGACGGAGATCAACGAGCCGTCGTGAGCGTCGAGCCGTACGTAGTAGGCAACGATGCCATCACTCCAGCCCACGTCGCTGAATGTGAGAGTGACACCGACCCAGTCAGCACCGTTCGTCAACCGCTTCCGTGGCAAGTGGCTCGTCGACGTGTCGTTGAAGACGACTTCCACGGGTTTCTTTTCGAGCCGTACGGCGATCGTCTTGCGAAGGTGGTTGAAGTCCACTTTCCATCGTGTCGCAAGGTCGGCGTCCAGGGCGACGAGCCATGTGTTCCCGCTCCTGTCGTCAGTCTGCGTGATCAGCACGCCGTCGTCCGCAGCTGGCCCGACGAGATCGGCGAGTGCGATGACCTTGATGGTGCTCTCGGTCGCGAGGCTGACGACCGTGACGGATTCGGGACCTGTCGGATAGACCAGGCGGGCGTCACCGTGACGTGGAATCACGAAGGGCAATCGACGTGTGACGCGCTCTTCGCTCGGCGTCGGGACGTCGATGGCCTTCCACGAGTCATCGTTGACTCCACGCTTCCACAGCTTGCCGGACCCTTCGACCGCTATGTCTTCATCCCACTCCCCGGTCACCATGACGAATGCGTGGGCGCTCGTCCAGGACGCCGCGAGGAATCGGTGGCCCTTGACGGGCGGGGCGAGAAGTCGCTTCTTGCCGCTGGCTGCCTCGACGAGCCAGGCTCGAGAGGCGCCGTGGTCGACGTTCTCGCCCTTCTCGCCGGCGAGGACGAGGATCCACTTGCCGTCGGGGGACCAGAGTGGCGAGCGGTGCGGGCAGCCGACCGTGAAGACGAGGAGAAGAGAGGCGAAGCCAGGCACGAGGTATCTCCGTGTCGCTCGTGCTGGATATAGCGTTGCTTGCATGGAATCGGGTCTTGCGTCTCGAGGGTGATCGGTCGTGCAGAGGAGGATTCTACCGGTGATGAATTCGCGTGTCAGCGGAGCGCCTTTTTGGTTAGGATAGCCGGCGGCATTTCCATCAGAACATGGCGGCCTTCCGGAGAGTATCGACATGGAACGTCAGGAATCGAATTGCGACGGCGTTTGTTCGGATGGCGACGACCTCAGTCGTCGTGGGTTCTTGCGGTCCGTGGGCGCGGCGGCGGCGGCAGCGGGCGTGGCCTTTCCGCCGGCCGGTCGGCTGGTGGGTGCGGGGTCGCCGGTCGAGGACGCGAAAGAGAAGAAGCCCGCGGAGACCTTCGTCAAGCTGCTTTATGACAGTCTGACCGCGGAGCAGAAGAAGGGCATCTGCATGCCTTTCGATCACAAGCTGCGCAGTGTGGTGAAGAACAACTGGCACATCGTTCCGAAGAAGGAATTTGCTATCGGCAAGTTCTTCAACGCGGAGCAGCAGGAACTGCTCCGCGAGATCCTCAAGGGGGTCACGTCGGAGGATGGTTACGAGCGTTTCACGAAGCAGATGAAGGACGACGACGGCGGCCTCGGGAACTACACGTGTGCGATTTTCGGTGAGCCAGGGCAGGGCAAGTTCGAGTGGGTGATGACCGGTCGTCACTTGACGATTCGCGCGGATGGCGATTCGGTCGACGGTGCTGCGCTGGGTGGGCCGGTCTTCTACGGGCATGCGGTCGAGTTCAGCGAAAAGCCGGATCACCCGGGGAATGTCTGGTGGCATCAGGCCCGCCTCGCGAACAAGATCTACAAGGCGCTCGACGGCAAGCAGCAGGAGAAGGCTCTCGTTGTCGTCAGTCCCAAGGACCGTCCCTCGGCGATCGAGCTCGGAGCGTCCGGTGGCGAGCCCGAGGGGCTTGCGGCAACGGAGATGTCTGCTGATCAGAAGGAGCTGCTCGAGTCGACGTTGAAGAGCCTCCTCAACATGTATCGCAAGGCGGACGTCGACGAGGCCATGAGGTACATCAAGGCCTCCGGCGGCCTCGACTCGCTGCGGGTGTCGTTTTACGAGGAGGCCGATCTCGGCAACGACGAGATCTGGGACCGCTGGAAGGTCGAGGGGCCTGCGCTGGCGTGGTATTTCCGCGGTTCGCCTCACGTTCACACGTGGGTGAATATCGCGCGGGCGACGAAGAAGGCAAAGGAAGAGAAGACCGCGGTTCGCAAGCGAGTCTGACCCGTCGGCGACGGGCGAGTGCAGGAGATTTCAGGAGTCGATCCCGATCGCGGGAGCGGCTCCTGTTTTTTGGGGCGGTGGGGACATTCTGCTCATGGTGATGTTCACGGGCGGGGGTGGACCGGCGGTGGGGCCTTTCCGGGAGCGGCGATCGGGGCGCGGGTCGAGGGCATCCGTCGGGTCGCGGGTCGGCCGTACGGGACCGCCGACGGTACGATGGCGGGTG
>CAYMLL010000287.1:0-9721 GCA_964390645.1 uncultured Planctomycetia bacterium
GTCCCGGGATCTCTCCTGAATCCCTGACCCGGTGTCCAGGGCTCTCCACGAGAGCCCAGAAACGGGCGCGGCGAAGAATGATCAGCCACTGCTGCAGGACGGCGCCTTCCCTTTCTCGGATGTCCATCGAACAACAGGCAGTTGGGTTCTTCAAGGTTCGTCCACCTTGATTCGAAATCCGACTCGTCGACGGTACTCTCTCGGGATAAGATGAATCTCTCGACAAGCCCGGTTGGATCCCCGATCAAGGGGCGGCTTCCCTGTCTCTGATGGTTCACGAGTAGTGAATATGATGTTCGTGAGAAAACCGTGTCCGTGCGTCGTCCCCGCGGTCCTGGCGGTCTGCGTCGTGCTCGTGTCGAGCCGTCCAGGGCTGTGCCAGGCTGATCTCTGTTCCCGTGCGGCGGCGGTCGACGCGGGCGTCTATTCCGGAGACACGTCGGCCTCCGGCAGTGACGGCGGTGCCGAGTGCGGCAGGGGGGACGACAGTCCGGACCGCTTCTATCGCTTCACGGCTCCCGAGAGCGGTGGGCTCCTGGCGAGCACCTGTGGAAGCTCGTACGACACGGTACTCTCGATCCACTCCGCTTGCCCGGCGACCGAGAACAACGCCCTGGCGTGCAACGACGACAGCTGCGGCCTGCAGTCGACCGTTTCCGTCGATCTCGAGGCCGGCGAGCGAGTCTGGATTCGTGTGGCCGGGTACAACGGCGCGACCGGCAGCTACGATCTCGACATCTCGTTTCGCGAGCAGGGGCTCGTTCTCGGGCCGGATCCGGCGGTGAAGGACCTGTCCGAGTTCCGGCAGGTCGGCCGTGTCGGCTCCGAGGTCGCGTTCACGATGCGCACGGTGATCTGCAACCACGGCGACGTCGCGATGGACTGGCACCGCGTTCCCGATCCTCGTCACCCCTTCCTGGTCTTCAACATGTACCGGCTGATGAACGACCGGATCGAGCAGATCGGTGCGTCGTGGGTCAAGCACGGATACTCGGCTTCCCAGAGCGGGGGCTGTGGCGCACGCTGCCAGGCGGCGGATGGGAACCAGAACCTCGGACCCGGCTGCGCGGATGTCTACGGAACCTCGGCGAACTCCCGGCAGTCCACCTTCGGGCCGCGAACGGACATCGATCCCTGGACCGGGCTTTTCGAGTTCGAAGGATCCCACCTCGATGTCACCGACCTCGACGACCACACCCGGATCGAGCACCTGCTGCGGGTCGAGGACGAGGATCTCGATCCTGCGCGCAATCCGGGCGCGAGGTACCTCGTCGAGCTTTACGTGATCTCTCACGACGACATCGACCACGAGAACTCCGTGGGCTACAAGACCGTCGATGTCGCCGGGCGCAGTGGCAGCACCTGGAACGTGTCCGTTCCCCCTGGCGCCGCGGCCGAGGGCACGGCGCTCTGGGACTGGTTGGGTGCGACCTTCACGGTTCTTCCGGCCGGCGAGCTGCAGGATGACGGCCGGGCCTACCTGAAGACCCGGGTGACCGACAACGGCGACGGCACCTGGCACTACGAGTACGCGCTGTTCAATCTCGACATCGCGCGCGCCATCGGGTCGTTTCGCGTACCGGTCGGGCCGGCTGTCGAGCTGACGAATCTGGGCTTCCACGCCGTTCGCTCTCACGACGAGGGCTTCGACAACGAGCCGTGGGACGTTGCCCGGACCGGCGGTCACCTCGTCTGGACGACGACACCGTACGATGACGGCTCCACGTCGAATCCGCTGCGCTGGGGAACGATGTACAACTTCCGGTTCGACGCGAGCACGCCGCCGGTCGACTCAACCGTCGGCGTCGACATGTTCCTGCCCGGGGACATTCCGGGTCACACCGGCGAGGCGAAGGCACCATCGTCGTCGCAGTCGCCGCGACCGCTGTTCAAGCGCGCCGATGCGGACGGCAACGGCACCGTCGAGCTCAGCGATGCGCTCGTCGTGGCGGGGTTCCTCTTCCTCGGGGAGGCCACCCCAGCCTGCCTCGACGCCGCTGACACCGACGACAGCGGCGAGCACGATATCAGCGACATCATCGTTCCTCTGAACTGGCTGTTCTCCGGTGGCGGGGCTCCGCCGGCCCCCGGGCCCTTCGAGTGCGGGCTCGACACGACGCCCACGGATCCGCCCTTCGCTCCCTGCGAGTACGACGGCGAGAGTTGCTAGTTTCCACCTGCGAGCTTCACCGGTCCGCGTCCCGGCGTCTGCGAGATGGACACCGTGGGGCGGTTCTGCTCGGGGCGTTCGCTTTCGCTTGCATCGCCCCGGCGACCGGTGCCCACGAGCGCGAGCTGGGCACCCTGGGGTTCATCGACAGGAAGGGCAAGCTGGTGATCTCGAGCCCTCAGTATCACGAGATCGGGGACTTCTCCGGCGGGCTCGCGCGTGTTCGACTTCACGGCGGCGGCGTCGACGGCAGCCGCGATCTCTACGGGTTCATCGATCGGACCGGAAAGCCGGCGATCGCGGCGCGATACGAGCGGGCGCGGGACTTCTGCGGCTCGCTGGCGGCGGTGCGGCACCGCGGCAAGTGGGGCTTTGTCGACTCGCTGGGGGCGATGAGGATCCCGGCACGCTACGACCTCGCCGGGTCCTTCGGCGACGGGCTCGCGTTCGTGCGGCAGGGCGGCAAGTACGGGTTCATCGACGTGAAGGGCGCGCTCGTGATCTCGCTCCGCTTCGACGATGCGCGCGGGTTTCGCGAGGGGCTGGCGGCCGTCCGTCAGGGAGGATCCTGGAGCTACGTTCACAGGACGGGAGAACTCCTGGGCACGCCGGAGCTGCTGCGTGCCGGCGACTTTCACGAGGGCCTGGCGCTCGTGCGCGACGGAGAGAAAACCGGATTCATCGACCGCCAGGGTGCGTGGGCGATCCGGCCGTCGCGAGAGTTCGGTCGCCTTCACCCCTTTGCAGCGGGACGCTCACGGGTTCGCCGGGGCCGCAAGTGGGGCTACCTCGGCAGGGACGCGAAGATCGCCATCGCGCCTCGCTTCGATGCGGCCCAGGACTTCTCGGAGGAGCTCGGCTGCGTCCAGGTCGGCTCGCGCTGGCACTACGTGGACAGGGGCGGCAAGGTGGCGCTGCAGCTCTCGTGCGAGTGGGCCTACCCGTTCTGCGAGGGGCTTGCGGCCGTCAAGATCGCCGGCAAGGTCGGCTACATCGATCGGGACGGCGAGATGGTGATCCCTCCACGGTTCCACAAGGGCTTCGCCTTTCGCGACGGGCTCGCGCGCGTCGAGCTCGCGGACGGCAAGCTGCGAGCGCAGGCGGCGAGTCGTGGTCGACCCCGTCCCGGGAAGAGCCCTCCGTCGAGCAGCCCGTCTCCCAAAAGGGAATGAGGGCTCCGAAGAGGGAATGAGGGCTCCGAAGAGGGAATGAGGGCTCCGGTCCTCTCCCGGGAGGCGTCTCCGGCTGTTCTGCGACGCTCAGCGTGCGCAGGGAGCGTGCTCCTGGCAGCCGAGGTCGTCCTCGGTGGGATCGCGGCCGCAGTCGAGAAACGGCGTTGGCGGGTGCCGACCGCCGCGGAACAGGTAGTCGAGCAGGGATATCGCGTCGGTGAGCTCGAGCCGGCCGTTGTCGTCCGAGTCGCCCGCCTTCTCGCAGAGCGGGAACTGCTCGCCGTCGACGAAGAGGAAGCCGAGCAGGAAGACCACATCGCTGATGTCGGGGACCGCGTCGGCGTTGACGTCGCCACGTGCGAAGAGCGTCTCGCCGCAGTTCGGCTCGCACGACTCCGGAAGGACGCCGTCTGCGTCGGCGCCTCCGAGCGCCTCGATCTCGCTCCGCGCCAGCGCTGCGTCGACGAAGAAGAAGCTCGAGAGGTAGGCGCTGGTCGCGTCGCCGTTGTCGTCCGTGAGCAGGAAGAACCAGGGCGTGCCGTCGAAACGTGAGTAGAGTGACCAGCGACCGTCGGCCGCACCGACGGACTGGGTGCCGACGAGGACGCCATCGATGTACTTGGCGATCGTGGTGGCGCCTCCGGCTACCTCGAACGCGAAGGCGATCCGGTGCCAGGTGTCCGGCAGCACGGCACCGTCGTATTGACCGCTGATGCCGACACCGCCGTCGCCGAGACGGACGAAGAGATCGCCGTCGTTGCTGTTGGTCGCGTTCGAGTTGTAGAGCCCGAGCCAGCTGTCGTTGGCGAAGGACTCCGCCGGGATGTAGAGATCGAAGATGATCGTGAAGGCGTTGACGTAGACGCCGTTGTTCGGCGGTGCGCCGTGTTCCACCACGAATCCCATGCTGCTGACGCTCGCCCGCGGGAAGAGCATGACATCGGCCTCGACGCCGTCGATGTCGTCGATGCCGAAGTCACCGGTCTTGCCGAAGGCCGTTCTGGCGGCCGTGGCGCCTGCCGCGCCGTCGTGAAAGGTGATCTCGCCGGGACCGTAGGTCGGCGTCAGGTCCCCCTCCGCGAAGTCCCACTGCGAGGCAGCCGTGCCTTCCTCGGGAGCCGGCGGCACGATCGGAGGCTCGCCGTCACGGGGTATCGCGTCGAGGGTGACACGGTCGATGACCGTGCCGTCGAGGTCGATGGCCTCGAGCCTCAGCCGCTCGGGGGTCACATCCAGCAGGCAGTAGTGATGGACGTACTGCAGGACGACCTCGATCTCGTCGTACTCGCCGTCGAACTCGTCGTCCCAGAGGCGTCCGCCGCCGCCCGACGTCTGGACGTAGGCGATGCGTCGGCCGGTGTCCGGAGGCACGAAGACGCCGCGCTCGTAGTCGTGAATGTGCCCGGTGAAGTTGACGTCGACTCCCGCCTCCTCGTAGATGGGGACGATCCAGCTCCGCAGCTGCGCGTAGATACCTTCCTCGTAGATCTCGGAGAACGGGGGGTGGTGGTGGAAGGTGAAGAGCCAGTCGCTCTGCTGCGCCACGTCGGAGAAGAGGTCGTCGACGAGCCACTGGTACTGCTCGGTTCCCGGGCCGAAGGGACGGTTCGTGTCGAGTATGACGAAGTGGCAGCCGGCGTTGTCGAACGAGAACCAGTGCTCGTTGCCGGGCTGAGCCATGTAGTCGTCGAACCAGTGCCACTGCTGCTCGTGGTTGCCGATCGCGACCCAGAAGGGCGCGTGACGCGCCAGCGGCCAGATTGGCGTAAGGAGCTGCTGACCCCACTGGGCGTAGACGCTGCCGGTTCCGACGACGTCGCCGACGGATACCGCAAACTGCGGCTCGTGGCGGATCATGTCGCTGACCAGTCGACCGAAGACGCCGGGGTTGTCCTGGCTGTCTCCCCAGACCGTGAAGCGAAACGGCTCCGGCTCCGGCGGAGCGGTCTGGAGCGAGAACGTGTCGCTCGAGACCTCCTCGTCACCGGCGCGTGACGTGACGCTGTACTCGACGACCTCGCCCGGGTCGAGCCCCGTGAGCCGGATCTCGTGGATCCGGACCTGCGACGGGTCGTGGATCTCGAAGAGCTGCTCGCCGCGAGCATAGACCAGCGTCGAGTCGGACCCGACCGTCGTCTCCCACATGACGGTCATCGCGTTCTGCGTCTGCCACTGGAGGTAGGGGCCCTCCTTGATCCTGAGATTACCCGGCTGCGTCTCGCACTGCGCTACCGTCGCGAAAGCCGGATCCAGCGCGCCGTCGCCGGGTGAGCCGAGCGCATCGAGGTCCTCGGCGCAGAGCGCACGGTCCCAGACCTGGATCGTGTTGACGAGGCCGCCGGACGTCTCCGCGGTGTCGTCGGCGAAGAAGATCACGGTCGCACCGAGCGAGAACCGCCCATCGAGGCCGAGCCCGGTGTTCTGCTGCACCTCGATGCCGTTGACGTAGCTGGTGTAGAGTCCGTCCACGAGGTCGACGACGAGCGCGATACGGTT
Source organism: uncultured Planctomycetia bacterium (assembly GCA_964390645.1). Taxonomy (GTDB): domain Bacteria; phylum Planctomycetota; class UBA8108; order UBA8108; family UBA8108; genus CAYMLL01. The sequence goes on from CAYMLL010000287.1 coordinate 5,839, forward strand.
CCACTCGCCGTCGGCGACGAAGCCGCCGTAGTTGCCGCTGATGCCGATGCCGTTCGACCCGTTGACGCACCAGTCCGCATCGTTGGCGTTCGACTCGTTCGTCTGCAGCAGGCACTGCCAGCCGTCTGTTCCGGGCGGGAACAGGACGTCAAGGACGATCGTGTACCGGTTGACGTACACGCCACCACCGTTCGGGGAGAAGTCGAGCGGGGCGCGGAACATCGTACCCGCTTCCCAGGCGACGACCTGCTCGGTCTCACCGAAGACCTCGGCGTCGGTGAAGACCCATTCCGGCGCCGTCGCCGGCGCCGCGAACTCGACACCGAGGGGATTGTGGCCCGTGCTCGCGGCGCGGGGGCTGTGGCAGTCCCCCTGGGCGACCTCGCCGCGGGCGACATGGAGCGGGGCGCGAGTCAGCGGGGCGCGAAGGCACCGCGAGGACGCGGCACGCATCGAGTCTGCCTCCGGCGATGGACGACGGTACGAGCCGAGCTTACCGGCTCAACGAAGACAGGTCCATCGTGCTCGTGGCTCGTCCTCGAACTCGATGGACCTGTTTTTCTCGATCTGTCGAGACTCTCTCTACAGCGTTACGCGCAGACGTCCTCGCACTCCTCGAGCACGAGACACTCCTCGGAGGCGTTCATCGGTTCAGGCCCGCCGAGGAAGAGGTAGTTGAGCTTCCACACCGCGTCGGAGATGTCGATTTCGCCGTCGAGGTTCGCATCGAGCAGCGCGATGGCGGACGGGTGGTCCAGCGAGCCGCCACACACCGGAGGTGCCCCACCGGTGAAGAGGTGGCTGAGGACTGCCGTCGGATCGGAGATGTCGAGGGTTCCGTCCCCGTTGAAGTCGCACGCCAGCTGTCGGCCACCGGTGACCGAAGCGACTCCGGCGACCGTGATGTCGTCGATGGCCCACCACCAGGCGTTGCCGCCGCTCTCCCAGCGGAACCCGAAGACCACGTTCGCCTGGCCGGCGGCCTCCGGAACGACGAGAGTGCGCTCGGCGTAGAAAGGCTCCTCGCCGGTGTCGACGAGAGCGCCGCTGCGGTAGCTGAAGAGCGGGCGATCGAGGAAGGTCTCGCCGCCGTCGAGGCTCAGCAGCACCTCCTGGACGGTACCGCTGACGATGGTCTCGGACTTGAACCCGAGGATGACCGTCTCCATCTCGCTGAGGTCGTAAGGGCCGACGGTGAGCGTCTCGTCCTCGGCCGGATCGGGGTTGGCGTCCGACTCCATGATCGCGAAGCCGGCGTTGGGCTCGATCTGACCGCGGATCTCGCCGCCGGGATTGTCCTCGGTGTGGATGTTGACGTAGAACTGCCCGAGGTTGAGCGCCAGGAGCGTCTGGGTGTCGAGCTCGACCTCGGCGTCGATCGGGCTGCCGGACGGCAGCTCGAGGGCGATGTCGCCGTTCTCGCCTCTCGGTGCCAGGTGGATGTGGGCGCCCGTCTGCGGCGATGAGAGCGCGGCCTCATCGAACTCGATATGAATGGCCGCGATCTGCGTGGCGGGATCGTAGGTGAAGAAGCCGAAGCCGGTGGCGTCGCTCGCGACCGCCGGAACCTGCTGCGAGCCGCTGAGACAGGCGCCGTAGTCGTCTGCGGTCGGCCCGGCCGAGAGTCGGTTGGCTCCACGCTCCCGGATCTGGTCCGGAGCGTTGCGTCGGCCGCCCTTGTCCTGCGTGTGCCAGGTCTCGCAACCGGAGTTCCCGAGCGCGGACGTGGTGTTCCAGCCGCCGCTGCCGTCGAAGGCGACGACGCCGACGACGCTGACCGAGTCGCTCCCAGTGTCGAGCGCCGGCACGTCGTCGATGACGAGGTTGTCGACCGCGATCCACCAGTCGAAGTCGGGCTCGAAGTGGCGTATGCGCACCTTGACGTCCGCCTGGCCGGCGGCCGCGGCCGTCAGGTCGACGTCGAGGCGCCCGAAGAAGCCGTCGGCGTTGCTCGCGTCGGCATGGGGCGCCATATCCGCGAGGCCGCCCTCGCTGGCGCAGGGGTCGCCCGGCAGCCGGCACGGAGCCACGCGGCGGTACGAGTTCGTCCAGGTCCCGCCACCGTCGACCGACACGTCGATGTCGAACACGGCGGTGCCGTTGTTGTTCAGCTGGGCGCTGACGTCCGCGTGCAGCCAGACCGCATCCTTGTCGGTGGCGTCGAAGGACGGGGTCCAGACGTCGTGCGACTGGCCGCTGCCCTGGACGTTCGAGCCGCCCTGTGCGTCCGAGTCGGAGATCAGGAAGCTTCCGTGGCTGGGTGAGCCGTCGACGGTCGGGGGATTCGCCCGGCCGCCCGGGTTCGTCACCGTCCACGTCGAGTCCTCGATCGGATCGTTCTCATCGAGGAAGAAGTAGCCCGCGAGCTCGACGTCGGCGTCGGACTCGTAGGACTCGAAGTTGTCCGCCAGGCAGATGTTGCCGGGCGACAGCCAGACCGTGCAGCTGGCCTCGCCTCCCTCGCAGTTCTCGACCGCATCGCCGGTCACCGCGACCGTGAGGTAGAAGTCGTTGAGGCGGTCGGCTGCGAGCTCGGGAGTCCAGCTGGCGCTGCGGTCGTCCGGCCCGACGCTGGCGGCCACGGCGCCGTTCGACCAGATCTCGAAGCCCTCCTGGCCGACGGCGAGGGACTCCCAGTCGACCGTGATCGATCCGTCGTTGCTGTCGGCCTGGCAGCCGAGGATTCGTATACACGGAGGCGTGGGGCGCTCGACGGTGAGGTCGAAGTTGCCGCTGCTCGAAGAGAACCCGTGCACGAGAAGCCGGTAGTCTTCGCCGATCTCGGATTGCCACTCGACGAACGACGTGAACGCCGGGCAGCCGGCGCCGTCGTCGTTCTGCGCGACGCAGACCAACGCGCCGCACTCACCGGAGAAGACGCTGATACGCGTGTCGTAGTCGGCGGTGGCGCAGGTCGACGCGGAGATCGTTGCGCCGTTGCCCGACAACTTGTACCACAGGCCGGGAGCGTCGCTGTCGCCGCAGTCGTCGTTCTCCGGGTCGGTGTTGCAGGGTGTCGTGAAGCCGGAGACCGTCGCGGTGGGGCCCTTGGAGAAGTCGAGCGTCACGGCCGAGTCGCAGACGTCGTTGTTCGCGCACTCCAGGAGGGAGTCCACCGTCAGAACGTAGTTTCCGCTCCTCGTCGCAAAGCCGAAGACACAGATCAGGTAGCTCGTGCCGCCGGTCGAGCTCCATGCCACCTGGGACTGCAGTCCGCAGGCGTCGTCGTTTTCGGTGACGCACGTGAGCGCAGCGCAGTCGCCCTCGTAGACGCTGATCTTCGTGTCGTAGTCGCTGCCGCAGAGCGCTGCGGTCATCGTCGAGCCCGTGCCGACGGCTGAATACCAGACGGCCGGCGCGTCGGTGGCGCCGCAGCCGCCGGTGTTGTCGGGGTTGGCAAACACGGTGCTCCCTTCGAAGGTCGCGGGGAAGGCGTCGCCGACCGCAATGGCATCGGCGCAGTCGTCGTTCGCGGGGGTCGCGGCCGGGCCGTCGACCGTCAGCGTGTAGTTCCCGCTGCTCGAGCCGAAGCCGAAGACACAGATCAAGTACTCGACACCCTCGACGGATTCCCATCCCAGGCGCGACTGCAGACCGCACGCGTCGTCGTTGTCGCCGACACAGACGAGCGCGCCGCAGTCGCCCTCGTAAACGCTCAGCTTCGTGTCGTATTCGCTGCCGCACAGCTCGGCGACGATCTCGAGGCCGGTGCCGACGACTGAATACCAGACGGCCGGCGCTTCGGTGGCGCCGCAGCCGCCGGTGTTGTCGGGGGCGGCGGAGCGGGTGTTCCCTTCGAAGGTCGCGGGGAAGGCGTCGCCGACCGCAATGGCATCGGCGCAGTCGTCGTTGTCGGGCACGGCAGGCGGCCCGTCCAGCACCA
>CAYMLL010000288.1:0-8008 GCA_964390645.1 uncultured Planctomycetia bacterium
CGGTGCACCCGATCGGCAAGGACGGATCGCTGGACGCCCGGACCGCCCGCTGGACGACGACCGCCGACAGGGCCCACGCGATTCTCACCGACCCGGGCAATCGCTTCGCGTTCGTGCCGCACACCGGTCCGAACCGCATCTTCCAGTTCCGCTTCGACGCCAGGGAAGGAACGCTGAGCGCGAACGACCCGCCGAGCCTCCAGGCCGGCAAGGGCCACGGTCCGCGTCAGCTCCACTTCCACCCGCGGCTGCCCCTCGTCTACTTCGACAACGAGCAGGGCAGCAGCGTCACGACGTACCGGATGCACCGCAAGGGCGGCACGCTGACACCCGTGGATACCCTGTCGACGCTGCCGGACGGCTTCGCCGGCTCGAACTCCTGCGCGCGCCTCGCGGGCACCCGCGCGGGCACCTTCCTCTACGCGGCGAACCGCGGTCACGACTCCATCGCCGGCTTCGCGATCGACCGCACGAGCGGCCGGCTCACATCCGTCGGCACCTTCCGGACCGAGCGCACGCCACGCGGGTTCGCCATCTCGCCGGACGACCGGTTTCTCGTCGCGGCGGGACAGGGCTCGAACCGGCTCGCCATCCACCGGATCGGGGCGGACGGAAGACTGCAGCGTGTCGGCACGCACCCGGTGGGCAAGCGACCGTGGTGGGTGATGATGGTCGACGGGAAGTAGGCGACGGGGCGCGCGTAACGCAACCGCACGACGGCAGCGGAGACCGGGGCGCGCACGGTGCCGGAGCCGGCCGCGGCCCTCCGGCCATTTGGCGGCGGTCCGTCCGGGCGACGTGGTATGGTGAGCTCCGCGTCGAGTCCGTGAGCCGCCGGCGGAGTCGCATCGTCACGAACGGGGTGGCGGTGAGCCCTTCGACAACGAGAGATCGTCCATCCGATGCGCCAGCGCTGGATTCTCGTCGCCTCCCTGCTGTCGATCGTCCCGGCCTGCAGGGTCGGCGCTCAGGCGACGGGCCAGCGGCCCCGCTCGCGCGACGTCGGCCTCGTCGTCGGCGACGGCCGCCCGGGAGAGCACAACGCGATCACCGATGTCGCCGGAGTACGCGTCGGTCACCTGACCCTCTCGCAGGGCGACTCGATCCGCACCGGCCTCACCGCGATCGTGCCGCACGGCGGAGACCTCTTCGACGACAAGGTGCCGGCGGCCTTCGTCTGCTTCAACGGCTTCGGCAAGCCCTTCGGGACCGTGCAGATCGACGAGCTCGGCGAGATCGAGACACCGATCCTCCTCGGCAGCACGCTGTCCGTCCCCCGCATCGCGGACGGCATCCTGGACCATGTGCTCGCCGGGGACACCGGCGGGACGATCCACTCGATCAACCCGGTCGTCGGCGAGACCAACGACGGCTACCTCAGCGACGGTCGGGCGCGCCCGATCCGCGCCGAGCACGTCGCGAAAGCGATCGAGGCCGCGACGTCGGGAGCCGTCGAGGAGGGCTCCGTCGGCGCCGGAACCGGCACTCGCTGCCTCGGGTTCAAGGGCGGCATCGGCACGTCGTCGCGACGCGTGCCGATTTCCCGCGAGGGGCGCTCGACCTTCCTCGTCGGTGTGCTGGTGCAGACCAACTTCGGCGGCGAGCTGCGGATCGACGGGCGGAAGATCTCCGCAGCCCCGCCGGACGCCGGCAGGGAGCACGGCTCGTGCGCGATCGTCGTCGCCACCGACGCTCCCCTTTCACCACGCCAGCTCAAGCGCCTCGCACGCCGCTCCTTCGTCGGCATGGCCCGCACCGGCGCGAGCTTCTCCCACGGCAGCGGAGACTACGCCTTCGCGTTCACGACGGCGCGCCGGAGCCGGACCGCGAACGAGGCGCCGACGCCGCTGCCGGACCGCGAGCTGACGCCGCTCCTCGGGGCGGTCGCGGACGCGACCCAGGAGGCGATCTACAACTCCCTGCTGAGGGCGCGGACCGTGCGCGGTCGCGCCGGTCACGTGGCGCACGCGATCGACCCGTCCAGGGTGAAGGAGGCTCTCGGTCGAGCCCGCGCCGGCGGCGACTGAGCGCCGCGAGCCGTGAGCCGGAGCGCCACCTCCGGCGCACCACCTCCGAGGGCCTCAGGCGAGGTCCAGCGGTCCGCGATCGCAGTAGTCCGGATTCCCGAAGCGCTCTATGCGGTGGCCGAAGCCGTGCGCGAGCGAGAGCAGCAGCCGGTTGTGCGGCTCGCGCCGGTACTTGATCGATCGTCCGGTGCGGAAGTCGAGCCCGCCGCCGACGAGCACGAAGGGGATATCGTTCAGCGTGTGCGAGTTGCCCTTGCCGAGCTCGTTGGTCCACACGATCAGGGTGTTGTCGAGCAGCGAGCCCTCACCGCCGGGCTCCGGCGTGTCGGCGAGCTTCCTCGCGAGGTAGACGAGCTGCTCGCAGTACCACCGGTTGATGCGCGTCAGCTTCTCCTGCGCCTTGCCGTCGCTGTCCGGCTTGTGCGACAGGGAGTGATGCCCCTCGTCGACCCCGAGCCAGCGCATGCGCGCACCGCCGACGGAGTTCGTGTACTGCAGCGTCGCGACGCGCGCGAAGTCCGCCGCGAAGCTGCCGACCAGCAAGTCGATCTGCATCTTGCTGAGCCGCGGCATGTTCTCGGTCTTCTCCTCGATGCCCTTCTCGAGCTCCGGGACCGCGTGGCCGATGTCGTCGGGCGTCGACGCGAGCTCCTTCTCCATGTCGCGCACCCACTGCGCGTGCTCCTCGAGGAGTCGCCGGTCCTCCCTGGCGAGCTCGCCGCGAAGCTTGCGCATGTCCTCCCGCAGATCGTCGAGCACGCTCTTGAGCGACTCGCGATCCTCGACGCGCCCGTAGAGCTTGCGGAACAGCTGGTACGGATCGTCGATCGGCGCCAGCGGCCGGTTGGGGCCGGCGTACGACATGCGCGTCCACGTGTCCGCGCGCTCGGGCACGAGCACGCCGAGCTCCAGCGAGCCGAAGCGCGTGCGGGTCGCCGGGTCGGACTGGAGGTGGCCCCGGATCTCCTGATCGATGGAGATGCCCGACGACCAGCCGGCCGGCGTGTGCGATCCGCCCTGGATGTTGCCGGGAAAGAGCTCGGTGCCGGTCAGCAGGCACCCGATGCCGCGCATGTGGTTGTCGCCGTCGCCGCGAATCCTGTCGCACAGGCCGTGGAGGATCAGCGAGCGGTCCTTCAGCAGCTCGAGCGGCTCCAGGCTCTCCTTGAGCTTGAAGCTCTCACCCTCCTCGTCCGGCCAGAACGTCCGCGGCACGACGCCGTTGGGGCTGAACAGTACGACCAGCCGCTGTTTGCGCCGATGCCCCTGCGCGAAGCCGAGGCTCGGCAGGTTGAGGATGAACGGCAGCGCGGCGGCGCTGAGGCCGACATCCCGCATGAACTCCCGTCGAGTGCGAGGACTGCTCACTTCGTCTGTCTCCCCGAGCCTCGATGTGCCCGCTCAGTAGGTGCCGGTCTCACCGCGCGACTTCCGCACGCGGCTCTCCTTGTCCTGGCGCCCGGACGAGGCCGGCCTCCGGACGCCGAGCGCGCCGCTGACGGCGATCCGCGCCACCAGCTTGCGAACATTGAACCTATCCGCCGCGAAGGCCCGGCGCAAGCGTTCGGGAACATCGAGACCGTAGGCCAGAACTGGCTGCTGGACGAGATGGTGAAAGAGCCCGAGCACAAACGCTCGGTGCGCCGCCTCGCTGCCGGCCAGGAAAACCGCCAGCTCCGGCGGCCCGGCGAAGGTCAGCGTCTCGCCGGACTCCTGCTCGAAGGACCCCGTCGAGTCGATCGGCCTGCCGTTGTCCTCGGTCCGGTAACGTCCGACCGCATCGAGCCCCTCGAGCGTGAAGCCGAGCGAGTTGATCGTCGAGTGGCAGCCGCGGCAGGCGTCCGGACTGGTCTGCAGCGCGACACGCTCGCGCGTCGTCAGGTCCGGATGCAGCTCCGCGGCAAAGGGCGTGAAAGCCTCCGGCGGCGGCAGCAGAAGGCGACCGAGAACGCCCCGGGCGAGGAAGACGCCGCGATGAATCGGCGAGCTGGCGTCCGCGTAGGCGAAGTGCGCCAGCAGGTAGGGATGCGTCAGCACGCCCGAGCGCCGCCACGGCTCCGCGGGCACCCGCCGAAACCCGGCGTCCTGCGGCAGGTCGAAGCCGTAGAACCCCGCCAGGCGGCCGTTCAGATGCAGCCCCGTCGACAGGAAGAGCCTGCGGAAGTCGGATCCCTCGCTCCAGATCACGTCCTCGAGAAAGAGGTCGAGAGACGTGCGCAGGTCGGAGGCGACCGCCTCGTCGAAGCGGGGAAAACGGTCCGTGTCCTTGCGCAGGTCGCGCGCCTGCTCGACGTCGAGCCAGGCGTGGAGAAAGCGGCGCAGCTTGGCGCGGGCACGCGGACCCTCGACGATGCGCTCGGCGTGTGGTCGCAGCTCCTCGGTCGTCGACAGCTCGCCCGATGCCGCCGCCGCGAGCAGCTCCCCGTCCGGCGGCGAGTCGCAGATCGCGAAGGAGAGCCGCGATGCGACCTCGTAGGGGTCGCTCCGGTCGCCTCCGAGGCCGAGGTAGAGGAAGCGTGGCGACTTCAGCGTCAGCAGGACAACGCGCTTCACCGCGGTGTTCTCGTCGGCGGTCGAGCTCAGCTGCCGGTCGACGTAGAGCCGGCGCTCCGCGACGGTGAGAGGTCGACGAAACGCGCCCTCGACGAAACGCTCGCAGAAGGCGCGCAGCTTCCCGGCTCGCTCCGGGTCCTTGCTGCCGACGCCCGCGAGGCGAGAAATACGCCGGATCACCCGGTCGGCGGTCTCGATCGCCACCGCGGTCGTCGCATCGTTCCACGCCTTCGAGACGGACGTGCCCCGCTCGTAGCCGACGCTGCGGTCGTCCGGAGGAAAGGCCGTCCGGGGAACGAAGGTCTCGGGCGAGCTCTGCGGCGACAGGCACCGGCGCGGAATCGTCGTCGCGACGCGATGCGGCAGCTTCCACTCGAGCGAGATGAACGCGGACCGGCTGTCCAGCTCCGGCCCCTTGTTCCGCACTCCCTGCTTTCGCGAGGAGAACTCGAGCTTCAGGGGATACCAGCGACCGCCGAGGAGAAACGTCGAGGCCCGGAACTCGGTGTCGCTTCCCGACTTCACCCAGACGTCGATCAACGGCGCGAGCGGGTCGTTCAGCCACAGGCGCGCGGCATGGTCCGTGCGGACGATGATCTCGTAGCGCCCGGTCTCCGGGGCCAGCAGTGAGCCCTCCCAGCGAGCCGCGAAGCCGTCCTTGCCGAGCTTCTTCGGGTCGGGATTGAGCTTGCCGAAGTCGAAGCGCACCCGCGCGTCGCGGCGGTCGATCACCCGGTCACGCCCCGGGTCGCGAGCGTTGAAGTACTGTCCCCGCAGACCGCGCTCCTCGCCCATCTTGACGACGGCACCGGAGCCGCCGATGAGATCCGCGACGGCGTTCCGGTGCTGCGCCACCGTCAGTCGCGTCAGCTCGACACGCGCCGGACGGTTCCGCTCCCGCGCCAGCGGCGAGTAGAACGCATCGTGAATGTAGCGCGCGACCCGCCTCGCGTCCTCCCCGACGCACTCCTCGGGAGTCTCGTCCGGCATCTCCTTCTCGATGTACCTTGCCAGCTGCGCCACGGACTTGTCCCCGACGAGCGCGCGCCTGTACTTGCCCTTGACGCCCTCGCCCGACCTCCCGTGGCAGGACGCGCAGCGTTCGCGGAAGACGCGCGCCCCGGGGCTCTCGGCGACGCCCTCCCGGAGGCCCTCCGGGGGAGCCCTGTCGTCCGCGACGACGCTCGAGCACGAGGCGAGGACGAGCAGGGTACCCGCCAGAGCCGCTCTTCGATGACCCGACAAGGTCACGAGCGCCTCCTCCGCCTCGCGGCACCGTGTCGACCCGGCCGGTACCCGGCGGACGGTATCCGCCTCGTGGAGTGGACGTGATCCGCCTCTCTCGCCTCGCGCTCCGCACGTCTCCGTCGCTCCTCGAGGGCCGCCTTCGGAGGCTGCTCGGGGATCAGCGCATCGCAGCCGCCGCCGATGAGATCGGCGCGTCCCGCGTCGATGAGAGCCTTGCGCACGGCAAAGTAGTTCTCGGGACGGAAGAACTGCATCAACGCGCGCTGCGCCTTGCGGTCCCGCATCTTCTTCGCCACCGCGACGGGCTTCTTCGTGAACGGATCCAGGCCCGTGTGGTACATGCACGCGGCGATGTCGAACGGCGCAGGGATGAAGTCCTGCACCTGATCCGGCCTGTAGCCGTTGCGCTTCAGGAAGACGGCGAGATCGATCATCGCGTCGATGTCGCTGCCGGGATGCGCCGAGATGAAGTACGGGATGATGTACTGCTTCTTGCCGGCCTCATCCGAGATGCGGCGAAACCGGCGGGCGAAGTCCTCGAAGGTGTCGGCCTCCGGACGCTTCATCAGCGACAGCGTCGTGCCGTCGGAGTGCTCCTGCGCGACCTTCAGATGCCCGCCGACGTGATGCTCGGTGAGGTCTCGCATGTACCCGTCATCGAGGCGCGCGAGATCCATGCGCACCCCGCTGGCGACGAGCACCTTGCGGACGCCCTTCTGCTGCCGCGACTCGCGCATCACCGCGCGGAGCTTCTCGTGGCTGGTGTCGAGGAGCGGGCAGATCTTCGGGTGAACGCAGGAGAGCCGCTTGCAGATCGCCTCGATCCGCGCGTCCTTGCAGCGCATCTCGTACATGTTCGCGGTGGGGCCGCCGATGTCGCTGACGACGCCCTTGAACTCGCTGTCAGCGCCCATCGCCGAGATCTCGTCGACGATCGACGTCTTGCTGCGCGACTGGATGATCCGGCCCTGGTGCGTCGTGATCGAGCAGTAGGTGCAGCCGCCGAAGCACCCGCGCAGGATCGTCACCGAGTCCTTGACGACCGTGAACGCGGGAATCGGCTCGTCGTACCGGGGATGCGGCCGTCGTGTGTACGGCAGCCCGTAGTAGAGGTCCATCGCCTCACGGGACTCGGGCAGGCGCGGTGGATTGCAGACGACCGCCTGACGATCGTGTCGCTGGACGAGCGCCCTGGCGTTGTACGGGTTCGTCTCGACGTGAATCAGACGGGTCGCCTCGGCGAAGGCCCGATGGTCCTCGCGGACCGCCTCGAAGGACGGCAGCTCGACGACGTCCTCACCCGCCGGCGGGGTCTCGCTGGCCCCGAGAGCGTAGGCCACACCGCGCATCCCGCGCAGGTCACGGAGCGTCTCACCATCGTCGACACGTCGCGCGAGCTCGAGGATCGCCGACTCGCCCATGCCGAAGACGACGAGGTCCGCCTTGGCGTCGAGCAGAATCGAGCGACGGACCTTGTCGCTCCAGTAGTCGTAGTGCGCCAGACGACGGAGGCTCGCCTCGACACCGCCGGCGACGATCGGCACGCCCTTGTACGCCTCGCGCGCACGCTGACAGTACGGCATCGTGGCCCGGTCCGGACGCAGACCGATGCGACCACCCGGCGAGTAGGCGTCGTCGTTGCGCACCTTCCGGTTCGCCGTGTAGTGGTTGATCATCGAGTCCATGTTGCCCGCGCTGATCGCGAAGAAGAGCCGCGGCCTGCCGAACTCCTTCCAGGGCTCGCAGCTCTGCCACGGCGGCTGCGACAGGATCGCGACGCGGAATCCGGCGGCCTCGAGCACGCGGCCGAGAATCGCCATCGCGAAGCTTGGATGATCGATGTAGGCATCGCCGGTGACGAAGACGATGTCGACCTCGTCCCAGCCACGCGCCTCCATCTCCGCGCGCGAGATCGGCAGATGCCGGGGCTTCCCGGAGGACCTCGAGCGCAGGGCGTCCAGCGGCACGAACGTGGTCGGCGTGAACGATCCGGGGAGAGGAGGCGAGGACGGAGACTGCGGGATCATCAGGGAGGTCCTTTCGATGCCGATCCGTCCGCGCGATCGTGCCGCCGCGCTCGCGGAAGGGATCCTTGGCTTCGTCGGGCCGGCCCGGGCCCCCCCCCCCGCCCCCCCCGCCCCCCCCCGGATTACCCGGACCCGGCCCCGGCGGGAGGGTGG
>CAYMLL010000288.1:8018-9632 GCA_964390645.1 uncultured Planctomycetia bacterium
GGGATCCGTCCGCGCGTTGGTGCCGCGGCGCTGGGGTATGGTTTCCTTGGCTTCGGCGGCGGGTACGGGGCCTGCCCGCGGGCGTACTCGGAACCCCGAGGTATACGATGTCCCGGGCCCGGATGGAAGGATGACTCCGGCACCGGAGCGACGAGCCGGTATACTCGGCCCCATGACCATCACCGAGTTCCAGAGGCGCATCGAGGCGATCTACCTCGAGCGTGACCGCGCGCGTGGCGTCGACGGCTGCTTTCGCTGGCTCGTCGAGGAGGTCGGCGAGCTGGCGCGGGCGCTCCGCGATCGTCAGCCGAGGCCGGATGCGACGGCGGGCGAGATGGCGGATGCGACGGCGGGCGCGACGGCGGACGCCAACCTGCGGGAAGAGCTCGCCGACGTGCTCGCCTGGCTGACGACGCTCGCGTCCATCACCGGCATCGATCTCGAGGTGGCCGCGAAGCAGCGCTACGACGGCGGCTGCCCGAAGTGCTCCGCGGCTCCCTGCTCCTGCCCACCGTAGTCCACGGCACACCGGAGCGAGGACACGGGAGACTCGCCGGGCTCCGGACGCTCGCGGCGACCGCATCACGCTCGCCGTCCGAAGCCGTGAGCGCGGGTCAGGGACGACAGGGATCGCCGGCGCCCGGGCACTCGTCGAGCTCGCCGTCGGCGTCGCAGCGGACGAACGGGCCCGAAGCGACCGTCGTGAAGCGGATCGGCAGCTCCTGGCAACGCGACAGCCCGCGATTCTCGCCCTCGATCGCCACCCTGTTGTTGACCGGCTGGCCCTGTCCGACGAGACCGTCGCGCCAGAGCAGCCGCCCGGTGACCTCCTCGCCTTCACCGTCCGCCGCCCGCGCACCGACGGTCAGCTCGACGACCGACGTCGTGCCGTGCGGAAGCCGGGTCAGCGTCATGCCGAGCACCACCGCGCTGACGAAACCCTCTCCCTGAGGCTCACCGGTGACCGGATCGATGCGGTCGGGGTCGGCCATCCGGGTGACCTCGAAGGCGCCGCTGCGCGGGGTGCGACCGAGACGGAGATCCTCGACGATGTCCCCGGACCTCGCGTCCAGCAGAGTGACTTCGCCCTCGACCACGCCCGCGATCGACCAGCCCTGGATGCCGCGGTCCTGCGGCGGTATGTCGCTGACGAACCCGGCCTAGAGCGTCGTCCGCGACGAGCTGCCCGCCGCGGCGCGCACGTGGACCTCGTCGACGCGCGCGGCGAAGAGCTCCCGCGGGTTGGTGGCCTCGCTCTGCAGGATGATCTCGACCCGATCGCCAGCCGCCACACCACCGGCGCCGAGGCAGATCCAGAGAGCCCCGAGACAGGCGAGTGAAGAGCTTCGGATGCGCATGATGCGTCTCCGTCAAGCGACCACCGCGTCGATCACGTCGCCGGCGACATCCGTCAGCCGGAAGTCCCGGCCGCCGAAGCGGAACGTGAGCCGCTCGTGGTCGAGCCCGAGCAGGTGGAGAACCGTCGCGTGGACGTCGTGGATCGACGTGCGGTCGATCGCGGCGTGGTAGCCGACCTCGTCGGTCTCACCGTGGCTGGCGCCGCCGCGGATGCCGCCGCCGGCCATCCACATGGTGAAGCCGTAGGGGTGATGG
>CAYMLL010000289.1:0-3572 GCA_964390645.1 uncultured Planctomycetia bacterium
CGGTCAGAACGGTCAGAACGGTCAGAACGGTCAGAACGGTCAGAACGGTCAGAACGGTCAGAACAGCTTCTGCGCCGCCGTCGCGATCTGCGTGCTGGTGTAACCGTACTTCTCGGCCAGGTCGGCGATGGGCGCCGAGGCGCCGAATCCGTCGATGCCGTGGATCGCGCCCTCGCTTCCGACGTAGCGCTCCCAGCCGAATGGGCTCGCGGCCTCGACCGCAAGCCGCCGCGAGACGCCGGGCGGAAGCACGGACTCCCTGTACGCCGCGTCCTGTCGGTCGAAGAGCTCCCAGCAGGGCAGGCTGACGACCCGCGGCCGAGAGCCCTTGTCGCGGAGAGCCTGTGCGGCCTCGCGCGTGACGGAGACCTCGGAGCCGCTGGCGATCAGGATGATGTCGGGAGCGCCGTCACCCTCCTCCTTCTCGAGAACGTAGCCGCCGTGTTCGGCGCCATTGCCGAGCCCGGTGTCGTCGCGGATCGGCAGTCCCTGGCGCGTCAACAGCAGAGCGGTGGGGCCGTCCTTGCGCTCGAGCGCGATCGCCCACGCCGCGGCGGTCTCGTTCGCTTCCGCAGGGCGCACGACCCAGAGGTTCGGAATCGCGCGCAACGCTGCGATGTGCTCGACGGGCTGGTGAGTCGGCCCGTCCTCACCGAGGAAGATGCTGTCGTGAGTCCAGACGTAGATCGTCGGCTGCTTCATCAGCGCGGCGAGCCGCACGCTGGGTCGCATGTAGTCGCTGAAGACGAGAAAGGTGCCGCCGTAGGGGCGCAGGCCGCCGTGGAGCGCCATGCCGTTCATGGCGCCGCCCATGCCGTGCTCGCGGATGCCGAAGTGGATGTTGCGTCCGCCCATCTCTTCCGCGGTGACCGAAGGCTGACCCTGGACCGCCGTGTTGTTCGAAGGTGCGAGGTCGGCGGAGCCGCCGATCAGCTCCGGCACGATCTCTGCGAGGGCGTTGATGACCTTGCCCGAGGCCGAGCGTGTCGCGAGGGCACCGTCCGTGGAGCTGAAGCGCGGCAGCGCGTCTCTCCAGCCCTCGGGAAGCTCGCCGCTCTGGGTGCGGTCCCACTCCGCGGCTCGCTCCGGGTACTTCTCGCGATAGTCGACGAGGAGCGCATCCCACTCGGCGTTCCTTGCGGCGCCGGCTTCTCCCGGCGCGGCGAAGACGGGCCTCACCTCCTCGGGCACCGTGCACTCGGGGTGGGTCCAGCCCAGCTGCTCGCGCGTCAACGCGCACTCCTCATCGCCGAGAGGGGCTCCGTGGACACCCGCCGTCCCCGACTTGTTGGGGCTGCCGCAGCCGATCGTTGTCCTGGCGATGATGATGCTCGGCTTCTCGCTCTGCGTACGCGCAGCGTCGAGCGCCGCGGCGATCGCGACGCGGTCCTGCCCGTCGATTCTCTGGACGTGCCAGCCGTAGCTGTCGAAGCGTCCCGCGATGTCCTCACCGAACGCCAGGTCGGTGCCACCCTCGATCGTGATCTCGTTGTCGTCGTAGAAGTAGATCAGCTTGCCGAGCCGGAGGTGTCCCGCCAGCGAGGCGGCCTCGTGTGAGATTCCCTCCATCAGGTCGCCGTCGGACACCAGCGCGTAGGTGTGGTGGTCGACGATCCGGTGCTCCGGCGTGTTGAACCGTGCCGCGAGCAGGCTCTCCGCGAGCGCCATGCCGACCGCGTTGGCGCAACCCTGACCGAGGGGGCCGGTCGTCGTCTCGACGCCCGGGGTGTCCCCGTACTCCGGGTGGCCGGGAGTCGCCGAGCCGAGCTGGCGGAAGTTTCTGAGCTCGTCGAGCGAGACATCGTAGCCGCTCAGGTGCAGCATCGAGTAGAGCAGCATCGAGCCGTGGCCGGCGGAGAGCACGAAGCGGTCCCGGTCCGGCCACATCGGGTTGCGAGGATTGAAGTTGAGAGCTCGCGTCAGAAGGACGTACGCAAAGTCGGCGCAGCCCATCGGCAGGCCGGGGTGACCGCTCCTGGCACGCTGGACGCACTCGAAAGAGAGGACGCGGATCGTGTTGACGGCGAGCTGCTCGAGCCGCTCCTGATCGCTCACAGGGGTGCTCGTCATGCGGATTCTCTGTTCGTGCGGGGGTCTCGGGGGAGGCGGTCTGGAGTCAAAGCGCGGCATCGTACGCAGAGCTTACGGAGGCCCGCAACAGAATTCCCAGGGCCGCGGAAGCTCGCCACGTCGGCACGTCCCTTGCGGTCCCGTCTCCGTAGCACATTCTGCTGCGGGGATTTACAAGCTGTGCATGGGCCGGTAAAATCGAACCTGATAACGGGATAGCGCAGCGACCGAACCCGCGCGACCCTTTCCTTTCGACCCGGCCCTTTCGACCCGGCAGAACTGCGTCTGTTACCGGGACCCTGCTCCCCGCGCCGCAAGGCCGACTTTGCGCTATTTGGCGGAGTTCATCGACGGGGGAGATCCACGGGGGAGATCGACGGGGGCGATCGACGGGGGAGATCGTCCCGAGGCTTCGCTCCGACCGCCGACTCGCCCGCCCGGGCAAGCCCACTCGAACCCCATCCATGCTCCCACAGCGATCCTTCCTCGCCCGCGCTCGCGTCGTCTGCGGGTGTATCCGCGTCGCGCTCGTCTGTCTCGTCGCGGTCGGCCCGGTGTCTTCCGCGCTCGCCGGCGGATCCACGGTGATCGATGGCGCGACGGTCCACGTCGGCACGGGTGGCGTCATCCTCGACGGGGTGATCGTGCTCACGGACGGGAAGATCGCCGCCGTGGGCCGTCGGGGTGAGGTCGAGATTCCCGCGTCCGCGGAGAGGATCGACGCTGCGGGGCTTCACGCCACTCCCGGCCTCGTCGACCTGCGCGGGCAGCTGCTGTCACCGAAGCCGTCCGTGCCGGTCTACCGCGTGCCGAGCGGCACCCTGCTGGCCGACGGCATCGACGTCTTCGCGAGCGGCTGGGAGTCCGTGCGCGATGACGGTGTGACCACGGTCGCGATCGGCTCCTGGCGAGGCACCTCGCTCAGCGGCGCCGGCGTCGTTCTCAAGCTCCGCCAGCCGGGTGACGCGGGCTTCGATGAGGCCGATCCCTACCGTGGTCTTCTCCTGGCCCGGGACTCCCACGTCGTTCTCGCTCTCGGCGCCTCGGGTAGCGGCTCGACGAGTGCCGAGCGTCTCGAGCAGTACTACCGGCTGCGCAAGATGCTCAAGTCGGTGCGGTACTACTAGACGTCATGGTAGGACTACCTCAAGTCCGTCGACAAGTACAACGTCTACTACTCGTAGAACAACGAGGCGATGTAGGACGGCAAGAAGGACGGGAAGAAGTCCGAGAAGAAGAAGCCGAAGCCGCCGAGTCGTCCGAAGCGCGACATCTCCAGGGAGATTCTCTCGCGAGCTCTCGCCGGCGAGATCGCGACGCTTCTGGAGGCGCACCGACCTGACGATCTCCAGTACGCGCGCCGGATTCACGAGGAGTTCGGCCTCGCGTTCACGATCGTGGGCGCCACGCGCGCAGGCGAGGTCGCCGAGGAGCTCGCGGAGGCGAAGTTACCGGTCGCTAACGAGACCGTCCAGCTCAATTACCGGGCTCTAGAGTACCGC
>CAYMLL010000289.1:3582-7269 GCA_964390645.1 uncultured Planctomycetia bacterium
GGGGTTCCGCGGGGCCGCGGGGTCGCCCGGGCCAAACCCCGGGGGGGCGGACGCCGCCCCCGGGGTCGCGTTATCTTCGGCTGCAAGCCTGCGCCGCGGTGCGCGGCGGGCTCGATCGCGAGAAGGCGCTCGGCGCGATCACCATCGAGGCGGCTCGTGCGCTCGGGCTGGACGGACGCATCGGCTCGATCGACAGCGGCAAGGACGCCGACCTGGTGCTCTTCGACGGCGATCCTCTCGACTCCCGCTCACGTGTCGTGCAGGTCATCGTCGATGGAGTGGTCGGGAAGCGTCGCGAACTGGTGGAGCATGTTCGCTGGCCGCGGCTCGCCCCGGGTGCTGAGAGTGCGTCCGCATCGCCCGGCAAGAGCGCTTTCGCGCTCGGCAAGAGGGTGCCCGTGCGTATCCTGCGCGGCGCTCGCGTGGTTCGGGTCCAGCGCCAGCGGGGCGAAGTCCTCGTCGAGGACGGGCTGACGATCGTCGTCGAGGACGGCAAGATCGCGCGGGTCACGAAGGACGAGGTGGGCGACCGGGACGGAGCCGTTGTGCACGATCTTGGCGGCAAGTGGCTGCTCCCGGGTTTTGTGGACGCGCATTCCCACCTCGGGCTGCAGGGCGAGACGGACGACGTCTCGTTCGCCGTCAACGAGGAGCTGCGCATCCTCGATGGCTTCGATCCCTGGAACCGGGAGATCGAGCTTCACCTCCGCCGCGGCGTCACCTCCGTGGCGCTGAGCCCGGGGCGAATGAACGTCGTCGGAGGCGAGATCAGCGTCCTCAAGCTCGTGCCGCGCAGCGTGCCGGTGCGTGTTGTCCGGGGAGCCGGAAGCGTCAAGACATCGCTGGCGCCGAACTTCGGCCTGCCTCGCTACCCGGTCGCGACGAGTGGCGCCTTCGACGTCCTCGAGAGCTGGTTGCGCCGGCGCAAGACGAGCTCGGGCGACGCGCCGGGTTCGATCCTCGTCTACTTCGAGTCGCTGTCGCAGGCGGAGCGCCTGCTGCTCGGGGATGCGGCGGCGGATTGCCGTCTCATCTTCCTCGAGGGAGTCGGCACCGATTCTCGCACCTTCGGGGAGATTCCCACGAGCGAGCCCGTGATCATCGGCCCCTACTCGACCGTCGAGCCCGAGCGCGTGCTGCGCGCTCCCGGGGTGCTCGAGGAGAAGGGGCGCGCCTTCGCGTTCTCGACCGCCGGCTCGCGAGATGATCTGCTGACGACGGCCGTGCTGTCCATCCACCACGGTCTCGGCGACGATGCCGCGCTTCTTGCGCTGACCTCGACGCCGGCGCTGATCCACCGAGCCGCCGGCCGAGTCGGCAACATCGAGGAAGGCGCCGATGCGGACCTGGTCGTCTGGAGCGACAACCCGTTCACCATGACCGGACGCGTCGAGCAGGTCTTCATCGACGGCGAGCTCCTCGTCGACGGTGACCGCACCTTCGAGGGTCGCGTCGGGACACTCGCGACCGGGCCCTCGGCGGCAGCCGGGGTGATCGGGGATCGTGCCGTCGCCCATGCGCCGGTGCGCGAGCATGCGACGGTGCTCGGTGGCGCCACCGCTTCCATGCCCGCCGAGGAGCGGAGCTACCTGCTGCGAGCACGGCGCGTCTACCCCGTGTCCCGGGCGCCGATCGACGGCGGCGAGGTGCTCGTGCGGGCCGGCAAGATCGTCGCTGTCGGCGAGCCCGGCTCGCTCGATGCCGACGGTGCCACCGTCGTCGACGTCGACGGATCGCTCGTTCCCGGGCTCGTCGACGCCGGGTCGGGCGTCGGCATCTCCGGTCGGCGCGTCGATGAGTTCCGTGAGCTGACGCCGGCGCTTCACAGCGGGGACGGGATCGATCTCGACGCTACCGCGCGCCGGCTGGCGCTGTTCGGAGGCGTCACGACCGCGGCCGTGACCCCGGGCAATCGCAACGTCGTCGGCGGCTTCGGGGCCGTGATGAAGACATCCGGCCGCAGCCTCCGACACGCCCTCGTGGAGCGCGAGCCCTTCGTGGCTCTGTCTCTCAGCGCGCTGGCGGCCGCGAGCAACCGATCGCTGCGATCCGGCGTGCCGAACACGTTCTACTACCGTATTCCGACGACCCGGATGGGCACCGTCTACCTCGCGCGTCGGGCGTTGCTCGAGGCGAAGCACGGTGGCTGGCCGCAGAGCTTGGCAGAGGGCGACGTCCTCGAGAGCGGTCTCTCCGAGATGCTGCGACCCGTCGAGCGTGCGGTCCTGCGCGATGTCCTCGCCGGCAAGCGCCGGCTGCGTGTGCGTGCCGACACGCACGCCGAGATCCACACGGCGTTGCGGCTGGCCGCGGAGTTCGAGATCCGGGTGCAGATCGAGGGCGGGCGTGAGTCCCTGCGCACGATCGGAGTGCTGAAGGACGCCGGCGTCTCGGTGATCCTCGACGCGGACGACGTCTGGTCGCGCCACGAGCTGGACGCCAACCCGCACGTCGGTGCGCGAATTCCCGCCGAGCTCGCCAGGGCCGGGGTGCCTTTCGCGATCCAGTCGGGCTCCGCGACGACGCTGCACTTCTTGCGCGAGCGCGTCGCGTGGATGCTGCGATCCGGACTTCCGGCGGACGCGGCGCTCGAGGCGATCACGCTCACTCCCGCGCGCCTGCTCGGTATCGATCAACGAGTCGGCAGCCTCTCCGCGGGCCGGGACGCCGACCTGCTGGCCATCGGCGGTGAGCCGTTCTCCATCACGGCGCCGCTTCTGTGGGTCATGGTCGACGGGCTCATCGTCCCGATCGACGGTCCCGCGCCGGTCGACAGGAAGCCCGACCGGCAGGAGCCCCGCGTCAAGACGTTTTGAGCACGATCACGAACCGCCTCCGAGCCACATGAGTTCCAGATTTCCTTCCTCGAGACGACCCATGAAAACTCCGTGCACGCTCGTCGTTCTCACTGCGCTCACGTCGACCGTCCAGGTGGCCTCCGCCGGGGAAATCGTCGCTGTCAAGGTCGGCCGTGCGATCACGGTCAGTGGCGATGACATCGAGAATGCGACGATCC
Source organism: uncultured Planctomycetia bacterium (assembly GCA_964390645.1). Classification (GTDB taxonomy): domain Bacteria; phylum Planctomycetota; class UBA8108; order UBA8108; family UBA8108; genus CAYMLL01. Next base: position 6,599 of record CAYMLL010000289.1, read on the forward strand.
TGATCGAGGCCGGACGCATCAAGGCGATCGGCAAGGACGTCGCGGTACCCGCGGAGGCGCGCGTCATCGACCGTCCTGAGAGCGTTGCCATGCCGGGCATCGTCGATCCTCACGCGACCACCGGGCTCCGGGATCCGAACGAGGTCCAGGCGAACGTCCCGTACGTCTCCGTGCTCGACGGCGTCGACCCTTCGGCCGTCGGTCTCGAGCACGCCGTGCGCCACGGCGTCACGGCCGTCCATTGCATCGCGGGGAACGCGACGCGCTTCGGTGGTCAGGGGGCGGTGATTCGCACCCGGGGGAGCTTCGTCGACCAGATGGTCGTCAAGTCTCCGTCGGCGATGAAGATCTCGCTTTCGACGACTTCGAGCGAGTCTCGCATGGGCAACATGGCGGCGATGCGAAAGAGCTTCTACGAGCTCTTCTCGCGCATTCGCAAGCTCGGCGAGCCGAAGACGGAGAAGGCGTCGTTGATCACGCAGGATGCCGTCGACGGGAAGAAGGATGCCACCGACGCGAAGAAGGACGCCGCCGACGCGAAGAAGGACGCCGCCGACGGGAAGAAGGATGCCGCCGACGCGAAGGAGGAGCCCACCGACGCGAAGGAGGATGCCGGCGACGCGAAGGAGGAGCCCACCGACGCGAAGGAGGATGCCGGCGACGCGAAGGAG
>CAYMLL010000289.1:7369-9626 GCA_964390645.1 uncultured Planctomycetia bacterium
GCCGTCGTGCGTCCCGCTCTCGATGCGCTCGTCAATCTGCGACCGACCTGGGCGGATATCGACTGGTCGAAGATCCCCGAGGACAAGATCGCCGAACGGGATCGGCCCCTGGTCGACCTCGTGCGGGGCAAGCTACGGGCGCACCTCTACTGCCCGACCGCTACCGATGTCTACAAGGCCTTCGAGCTGATCGACACGAACGGGCTCGATGCCACGCTGGTGCTCGGAAACGACGCCTACAAGCTCGCGAAGGTTCTCGCGGGCCGCGAGGGGCTCGGCCCGGTCATCATCAGCTCCATCTTCGAGATCTGGGAGGAGGATCGCGAGACCGGCGCCGAGAAGCGGCACATCACCCCGAAAGCGCTCCACGATGGTGGCGTCGAGTTCGTGATCCAGGTGAGGCCGGCGACGCGATCGACTCGAGGTGCGAGCTTCAGCCGCCGTGGGGACGGCTACCACTGGTATCAGGCGGCCCGCCTGGTGCGCTACGGCATTCCCCGCAAGAAGGCGCTCGAGACGATCACGCTGTTGCCCGCGAAGATCCTCGGGCTTGACCACCGGCTCGGCTCCCTGGAGGTCGGCAAGGACGCGGACATCGCGATCTTCTCGGGTGATCCGCTCGACGCGCGCAGCTGGGTCCAGGAGGTCCTGATCGAGGGACGAACGGTCTACGACCGTGAGAAGGACGCGGATCTGGAGCTTCTCCTGCGATCCCCGGAGCGTCCGTTCTGACGTGGCGAGAAAGAGCATGCTTTCGACGCAAGGAACCACGATCCGGATGCTCGCGCTGCTGATCACCGTGACGACGGTCTCGGGCGCGGACGTGACGGACTCCGTCGCCCCGCAGAAAGATGGGCGCACCCTCGCGTTGCATGCCGGCTCCGTCTACACGGTCTCGGAGGGCGTCCTTGACGACGTTACGATCCTCGTCGTGAACGGCAAGATCGCCGGGATCGGCAGGGACGTCGATGTCCCGGACGGCGTGCGTGTCCACGACCTTCGCGACCACGTCGTGCTACCCGGTCTCATCGATGCCGAGACGACGCTCGCCAGCGATGGACGCGACACACGCAAGAGCGTCTCGCCGGAGGTCAAGGCGATCGATGGATGGGACTTCTTTCGCGATCTCGATGAGGTGCTCGAGGGCGGCGTGACCACGGTCTACGTCTCGCCGGGAATCTCCGCTCGCAGGAGCCAGGGCGTCTCGACCCGTCTGGTCTCGGGACGTGGCGCGGTCGTCAAGACGGCGGGCCGTGACGACAACCGTCTGGCGCGCGTCGTCACCGACAGTATCGGCATTCAGGTGAACCTCGGCGATCTGGCGCTGCGTCATCCGACGATCTTCGATCCACCGGTCGGTGCCTCGCCCGACGTTCCCTTCGAGATGGCTCCCATGCAGCTTCCGCAGTCACGCATCGGCGAGTTTCTCGCCCTGCGCCGGCTCATCGGTCGTGCCGGCGCGTATCGTATCAGTGTCGAGGCCGGCCTTGACGGCACCACCTCGATGCCGGAGCTCGACGCGGAGTCGGCGGCGGTCTTCGCGCTGCTCGAGGGCCGTGATCATCTGCGGGTCCGCGCCGACAAGGCTCGGGACATCTACCACGTGCTGCGGCTGGCTCGCGAGATGGGGGTGCCGCTCGTGCTCGAGGGAGCGGCCGAGTCCGAGCGGCTGACGAGCTGGATCGTCGCGATGGAGGTCCCGGTGATTTTTCCGGGTGCCTTCCAGTCCGGAAGCCTCCCGCGAGGCGATCTCACCAGTCCCGCACGCGAGGGCCGTCTCGACGAGGACGCGATCCTGCGGATGCAGAAGGCCGGTGTGAAGATCGTGCTCAACAGTCCGTCGGACTCCGACGTCAAGAACCTGCTCCTGCAGGCTGCTGCGGCCGTCAGGCTCGGCATGGACCCGAACGATGCGCTGCGCGCGATCACGCTCCATCCGGCCCAGGTGCTCGGTGTCGACCACCGAGTCGGCAGTATCGAGGTCGGCAAGGACGCGGACCTGATCGTGCTCGGCGGCGACCCCTTCGGTCCGGACAGCGAGCCCCAGGCCGTGATCATCGAGGGTGAGATCGTTCACCGGGAGTCGCCGGAGGTGTCCACAGACACGACCGTCATCCGCGGCGGTCACATCTTCACGGGCGCCGGCAAGGTGATTCGTGGCGGCGTCGTCCTCGTCGAGAAGGGCAAGATCGAATACGTCGGGCCCGGCGCGCTCCTCGGATCGCTCGAGAAGGCTGCAAAGGTCATCGACGCGAGC
>CAYMLL010000290.1:0-9534 GCA_964390645.1 uncultured Planctomycetia bacterium
GACGGTCGTCTTCTCACGAACCTCGTGCCGTTGCCGTCCTCGCTGCACTCCACGACCCTTGCATCGAGATGCAACCCACGCATCCGCACGACAGGGAGGCCGTCACTCGACACCCACGGTGAATCGATGTCGACGCTTTCCACACGGGTGCCCTGCCCGTAGCGGTACGCTGCACCCGTCACTTCGACCTGCGCCCCGTCGGCGAGGATCGCTGCGAGCCGCTCCCGGAGCCGCAGCTCGACCTGCTTCGGGTGCGAGTAGATGCCTCGGAAGGACAGGTACGACAGGAGTCCGACGAGCGCCGACGAATACGCTACCAACCGCAAGATCGGCGGGGTCCGAGCCGGCAGCCATCGCAGCCTGGCGCCCGGATTCTTCATGGGTATTCCCTCTCACTTCGTGTCTGATGAAGAGGGGCAGAATAGCACGTTCGCGACCCTCCAGGGAACGGACGACAGGCTCCGGGGACGGCCCTGCGAGTCCGGACGCTCCCGGGGCGGACGCAGGGTGTCGGTTTCAGCGCGACGTCGGCCCGGAAACGGGGTTTGAACAGAGGATGCTGGTGAGCCACGGACTCGACGACGATCCGCAACTCGATCTGCCGACCGGCTCGGAGTCGGGCCGGGAGCGAGCCGAGGACGCTGCGATACCGGCCCCGAGCCCCGAGACCCCATGTTCCAAGCTCGATTCCAGCGATCCCGCGAACGGGCCTTCCGAGGTGGCCCGCCCGGTCGTCCGACACCGCGACGAGCACGGCAAGGGGCTGATGCTCGCCTTTCAGGGCGGCGCCGAGGAAGCCTTCGAGGAGCTCGTTCGTGGCTATCAGGACGCCGTCAAACACTTCCTCTACCGCTACTTGCGCGACCGTCATCGGACCGAGGATCTGACCCAGGAGGTCTTTATCCGCGTCTTCCGCTCGCGGGAGCGTTACGTTCCGACCGCTGGCTTCCGCACCTGGCTGTTCACGATCGCAACCCGGCTGGCACTCAACGAGATTCGTGGCATCCGCCGTCGACGTCGCGTCTTCGCCGAGTTCGGCGAGGGTCCGGACGACACGACCGAGCCGATCTGGCAGGCGGCTTCCGACCGTCGCCAGCCGGACCCGAGCACGCGCGCGGAGCAGCGCGAGCTGGACGAGGTGCTCGGGGACCTCATCGAGGAGCTGCCGCCGAAGCAGCGCGCCGCGGTTTTGTTGAGCCGCGTCGAGGAGCTGCCCTACAAGGACATCGCTATCGCTCTCGATGTCACCGTCGTGGCCGTGAAGTCGTTGCTGATGCGGGCCCGAGAGACCCTGCGCGGTCGCGTCGAGCGCTATCTCGACGGTAAGCCCTTGCGAAGAACCACCGAATAAGCCGATGCCATCGAAGCGGCCCTCCAGGAGAGAGCCATGACCGACCGACCGATAGACTCGACCCCGGCGACTGACGATCCTTCGCCCGAGCGTCTCGACCTGCTGGTGCCGTACGTGGACGGCGAGCTCGACGTCGCGGAGCGCGAGCGTGTCGAGGCCTTCTTGTCAACGTCCGCCTCGGCCCGCACACGCGTGCGCCAGCACCGCCTGGTCGCGCGGCAGCTTGCCGCGATGCAGACGCCCGCCGGTCTCGCCGACGCCGACACGACGCTCGCCGCCGTCGGCCGTCGCCTGCGACGCAGCAGGGTTCTGCGGCTCGCGTCGGTGCTCACCGCGGCCGCGGCGATCATTCTGGTCGCACTCCTCGGCCGACGGATGCTCGATGACCCGGATCCGACTGGTCCGGACCCGATCGTCAGGACGCCGGCAGCCAGCGGCGTTTCCGACGTGGACACGACGGGGTCCCCGGAGGTGTTTCGTGGAGCCTCTCCGGAGGTCGTAACAGCACCGGACGCGCTTCTCGACGACCTCGATGTCCTCGAGGATCTCCACGACGAGATCGGTCGTCTCGATGGGGATCTCGTCGATCTTCTTGTCGAGGAACTCGCTCTTGACGACTCTTCGAGCGCTGACTCCTCGAGCGACGGGTTCCCGCCGCTTGATCCTTCGCTACTCGACGTGCTTCTCGAGGAGGAGATTCTCGGAGAGAATCTCTGATCGCCCGGGAGGAACTGACGGAGCCCGTGATGTCGAACGCCTGTCTCCTGTCGATCCGAGCCTTCCTGATCCTGGCCCTGACGATGGGCTCGCCCGTGCGCGCCCAGGAGAAGACCGAGGATGAGGCGTCGACGCGCGGCCAGCGAAGCGGGGCGCGTGATTCGTCGCGTCGTCAGTCCGAACGCCGGGATCGACCGGCCAGGAGTCGTAGAGGCGGCGGTGCTCGCCCGCACGCGGATCGTAACGGTCATCGTGATCGTGCTGGTCAGAGGGATCTTCCGCGTGCTGACGACAGGCGCTCGCGCAATCGTGGCGACCGACGGGAGCGCTGGAGGGGCTTCGACGACGAGAAGCAGCGTGGCATCCGGGAGCTCTATCGAGGCCTCGAAGACCTGCCTCGGGACAAGCGCGAGAAGCTGTTGAAACGTCTGCGCGCGATGTCGACTGAACAGCGTCGCGATGCCGCGCGGCGCGCCAAGTCGGACTCGCAGCGTTCGCCCGTCGACCGCGATGCGACCCGCGTGCGCGACGACATGCTTCGACGTGTCTGGCGTGATCTGCCGCCCGAGAAGCGTCGAGAGCTCGAGTCGATGGCGCCCGAGAAGCGCCAGGAGCACGTTAGAAGGATGTATCGTGAGCGGCGCAAGCGCGCGATGGCGTCGCTCCCGGGGGCCTTGCGAGAGCAGCTCGCAGGGCTCTCCGAGCGCGAGCAGGCGTCACGCCTGCGCCACTACCTCGCCGAGAAGCGTGCAGGCGAGGTCTTCGAGAAGACCGAGCTCGACAGGATCCGCTCGCTGCCGCAGCGCGATCTCTTCCGGCTACTGCGTCCGTTCGCGATCAGGGGCCCTTCCAGGGAAGGAGGTCCTGCAGATCGAGTTCCCAGAGACGGGGGCGGAGGTCGCTCGCGGCGAGGCGGCGACGTGAAGTTGTCCGGGCGCTCGCGTCCGGAGTTCATCTCCGAGGGTTCATGGAAGCGATGGATGGAGCTCCCGCGCTTTGAGCGGTCCCGGCTCGTGAAGTTCTTCCACGGTGAGGCGGGCGGGGTCGAGATCCGGCCGAGGAGACGTTCGCCGCGCCCCGGCGCGCGTCGCGGGCCGCCCCCGCACGGGCCGCGGCGAGGTTCTGTCGGCGGGGGCGAGTCAGGCGCTGGCAGCGACAGAGACACACGTCCTCCGCGACGAGGCGGCGGGGATACCGGTGACCGCAGGGGAGGTTCCCCCGCGAAGTCGAAGGGTCGTCAACGCCGCAAGGACGGCTCCTGATCCGGCTGTGGGTCGAAAAAAAAAGGCCCTCCGGTGTGGCCTCGATTCGACACGTTGTCGTCGAGACACGCTACCGGATGGCCTCGCGAAAAGGGGCACGTCTGGCTCCTCGACGGACGGGAATCCCGTCGCGTGCGAGGTCCGGATCGTGTAGATCCCCCTCCTTCCCTCTCCCCTCTCTCTCTCTCCTCGTTTCCCGGACTCCGTCACTCGCAGGACGAGCGTCAGATCCGAAGCACGATACTATCACACCAAGACGCTTCTCGTAACCGCACGGCAGGCGTACCCCGCGTCTTTTTGGCGAGTCACTCACAAAGAGAGAGTATCGGTGAGCGGTGCGTCGGTTGTTCAGGCGCGGTCAGAGCGGGTGTCTCCCTGTCCGCGAAGATGTCGTGCGTCGACCGGAGAGCCGTTTGACGCGTGAGCCCGCTGCCCGCGATGCGCCCCCGGATAACTCACTAACGTTCGACGAAGACGCCGAAGTGCTCGTCCGCGAGCTTCCGTAGAAACTCCTTCTCCTTCGTCTTCAGGTGAAAACCGATCGTGTTGATTTTCACACAGCGCACACGGTTCAACTTTCGCATGCGTGCGAGGATCACGTCCATGCCGGAGGTCTCGACAGGTGTCGGAGCACCGTCGGACAGCAGATAGATCGTGTCGACGTCCTCGTTCGCGAAGGCCTGGTCCAGGGCCTTCAGCATGTAGGTCTGACCCTGCGGCCGGCACTCGTCGACGAAGGCGATGGCCTTCGTGCGCGTTGGCTCGTCGAGTTTCTTCAGCCGCTTCGCGTCACCTCCGAGAGCGTCGCGGATGAAGTCGCGAATGTCGCTCTCGAAGCGGATGATGTCGAAGCTCTTGCCGAGCGGCAGCCCGTAGAGCGCTTTCTTCAGCTGCTCCTTGGCGACGGCGATCTTGCTCTTCTTTCGCTTGGTCACCTTGGCAGGTCCCACGGGCGTTGTCCGGCCGCTCTTGGCCTGGCGCCTCGTGATCGGAACGTACTCCTCCATCATGCTCTCGGAGGTGTCGATGACGAACGTGAAGTTGTTCGACAGGATGCGCAGACCGTGATAGGCGACGGTCTTCTGGTCGAGCTGCTGCTTCTGCTTCAGCGCTGCGAACTCGTCCGCGCCGAGCATTTCGAAGGTCCGTAAGTTGGTTCCCTTCGTCTGCCACCACCCTTCCCATTGGAAAGTCGACGGGCCGAAGTCCTCACCCGTCAGACGTGTCAATGCGTCGAGTATGTCGTCCTTGACCCGCCCTTCGGCTGCGTCGATCCTCTGGATGAGCGGAAGCAGCACCTCCTTGCCCCCACGGCGAAGCAGCACGCGTACGGCCGTGATCTGGACGCGTCGGTCCGGATCCTCGAGCGCATTCGTCGCGTACTTGAGGATCTTCTTGTGCTTCAGGCGCGCGAGCGTGCGCAGGCTGAGGAGACGTACCTGCCAGTGGCGGCTCTTCACCCCCTTCTCGAAGAGCTTGCGCTGGCGTGGACCGCCCTGGGTGAGGAGCAGGCTCATCGCCGCGGTCTGCACTTCCGCCGACTTGTGGCGAAGGAGCTTCGTCGCGACGCTGACCAGCTTGCGGTCGGCGACCTCCTCCAGGCTCTCGAGGATGGTGACCATCGCCTCGGAGTCCGTCCCCGGCCCCGGCCGCAGGAGCTCGCTGACGAGCACGTTGACGCGCAAAGGGTTCTCGAACTTCGCGACCGCCCCCAACACCCGGCGCCACGTCTCCTTGTACTTTCGGAGTCCCTGCGCCTTCAGCCCGGTGCGCACGAACCACTGCTCGGCCTTGCCGTCGAGAGAGTTCTCGAGCGCCTCGGCGACGGCGGTGACGTCGAACGAGCTCTTCGACAGGAGCGGCAACCCTTCCAGGATGACGTACTTGATCGCGGCCTCGGTGCCGATCTTGCCGAGGACTTTCGTCGCCTCCATGTGGATTCCCGGGTTGTCCTCGCTCGTGTAGAGTCCGCCGAGGAACTGGACCGTCCTGGAGCACGGCGCATTCGCAAACTCGCTGAGCGTCAGGAGGCGGTCCTGGATCTCCCCGTCGCGAGATTCGTCCCAGCGCTTCTTGATGACCTCGAAGGCCTTCTCGGCCGCGATCGTCTTGTCGTCGTCCTTGTCCTTCCTTCGCTCCCCGAACGCCGGGGAGATCGTGGCTGGGTGCGCCGAAGGACCGGAAACGCAAAGGCCGAGTACTGCGAAACCGATCACGGCGAGGTGGCGACGTGACATCCGGGGTTCTCCAGGCAAGGCGTTGCCGACCGGTAGGACCCACGAGGCGACCCCGAGTGGACCGAGTATCCGCTTCACCGGCAAGGCGACGAACCGCCAGCTTCGGCACCGGACGGCCGAAGCACCCGCCTGCGGCCGTGGCTGCAGGCGTGCCTTGCCAGAATCGCGTCGACTCGTTCTCACGACGGTGTCTTGTGGATTATCCCGGGTCAAGGTTCCTCGGCGGGCAGCCGATAGTAAGTCTGTCACATGTCAGTTTCATCATGGGCCTTCGGCTTTTCCCCTCTCGGTCGAAGGCCTTTTTTTTGTCCACTGACATCTGGTTGTCAGATCAGGGCCGTTTGAGAGCCGGCGGTCTTGAAGCCGCGCCGGCTCGTCATTGTAGGAGCCGCTCCCGGCGTCTCCCACGATTTTCCGACCGCCGCGGGGGAGGCCATCCCCGACGCTCGACCGGCTTCTTCGGGGCTGGCCTTCCCGTGGATCCTGCGTCAAGATAGAGGCGTTCTCGTCACGAACGCCTCGACTCGAGGCATTCGCCGCTTGCACTGCAGAGGCCCAACTAGGTGGACTTCAAGTCGCTTTGTGTTCTGATCGCCTTTGTCGCCCTCGGTGCGGGGATCTTCAAGGGTTGGTCCGAGTACCAGCTCGAGAGGCAGACTCGAGACCTTTCAGCGGGGATCGATCGCGACGTCGACACGGTGACGGCTTCCGGTTCTCGCAAGACTCGTGCCCCCGAGGGCTCCAGACCGGCGAGCCCCCTCGGGGACGAGAGGCGGCCTCGGTCGAGTGTTGCCGATCCCCAGCCCCTGGCGGTGAAGCCGCGTCCGGATCCCGCGATGTCGCTCGTGGTCAGCGCAGATGATGAGGCTCGCCTCGCTGCGCTCGACGCGCTTCTCGTGAAGCACGATTTCGCCCGGGCTACCGAGGATGCTCGCGTGCTCGTGGACGAGACCCGGGGCATGGCTCGCGCCCGCGCGCAGCAGGTCGAGGGCAAGGCACGCATCTTCGCGGCGCTGGTTCCACCGGAGTCCGAGAAGATCCTCGAGTTCCAGGAGGTCGTCAACGCCAACCGCGCGGTCTTCGTCGTACGTCACCTGGAGGACCGCTTCGATCACTACCGGATGGTTCTCGTGTCCGGTGTCGTCACCGACATGAAGAAGGAGGATGTCATCGAGGTCCGTCCGGCGGACAGCAAGTCCATCCGCAAGAAGCTGGCGAAGAAGCTCAGGCAGCGGATCGAGAAGTACGACGAACCGATCAACCTCTATCTGCGTGGTGTGCGGAAGCTCTACCGCCTCGGGTTGCGCAAGGAGGGGCTCCGGGTGCTGAATCGCCTGCTCGAGATGCGCGACGGCGACCTTGTCCTCGCGGTTCTCGCGGCGGACGAGAGCGAGACCCTGCTTCCCTACTGGAATCTCGCGCGTGGCAGCACGGTCACGGCGCTGAAGAAACGCGCTGAACGTGCCGCCATCGAGGCGGCGTCTCGAGTCGCAGTGCCCGGTGGCGTTCCGGTCGCGTCGGCCATAAGGGACGGCGATGGCAGCGGTGATCATCTTGACCGTCTCGACCGCGCATCCGACGTCGTCGATCTCTCTCCGTCCGAGGACGCGCCGACGGGACCGCTCGACGAGGCCGAGTTCGAGAAGGTGCTGACGCGGGTGCGACAGGCCGACGAGGTCTTCCTGGCGGCGAGCCGCGCGAACGACGGAAAGAGCATCAAGAAAGCCTTCAACCTGTTCAGCGCCGAGCAGGAGGTCCTCTACCGCATGCCGGACGACGATCGGGTGCGGTCGCTGCGGCGCAAGGTCACTCAACGCATCTTCGACGCTTACAAGTCGTTGCCCTTCGATGCCGAGTAGTCCGCTCCGGGGTCCGGGTGGCCGATCTCCGCGACCCAGTCTCCCGACGGTATCGCGCGTCCCCACTCCTCCTTTCCCGGGCGGATGAAGTAGGCCCATCCGCGTGACGAGGCTCCGTCGTCCAGACGTACGTCGACGACCTTTCGCACGTAGAGTTCGGGACAGTCCTCGACATGGTCGAGGATCTTGATCGCGGTGCAGAAGTCGCGGAAGGACAGCAACTCGCCGCGCACCTCGTGATCTCCCGGGACGATGAAGGGCCACTCCCCTCTCGCTCCTCGCGTCGCAAAATGGTACATACGAGCGCGAATCGAGCCGTTCCGGGTCCCCGTCACGAGCTCGTCGACGTACGAGCGAAAAGGCTGGCCAGCGCGCAGCGTCCCGTACACGAAGACTTGTTCGCAGCTGTCGTCGCAGGGCTTCATGCCGTGGCGTGCTTATCGTGGCGCGGGAAGGCGGACTCCTGGTGAATACCGAGGGAGGATTCTCGCAGAGACGATGAGAGATCTACGAGGAAAAACAGCCATCGTCACCGGCGCCTCGCGGGGTATCGGTCGGGAGATCACGATGCGCCTCTGTGAGGAGGGCGTCGCGGTCACTGCCGTTGCGCGTGACGGAGCCGCGCTCGAGACGCTGCTCGAGCAGGGAGTTGCGGTTGTCGCGCGTCCTGGCGACGTCACCGATGAGGCCCGGGTCCGTGAAATCGTCACGGATCACGTCGCGCGTCACGAGGGGCTCGATATCCTGATTAACAACGCCGGCACGGGGTGCTTCGGGCGCCTCCAGGACATCGAGTACGCCGCGCTGCTCGAGACTCTCGAGGTCAACGTCGGTGGGACCTTCCTCTTGATGAAGGCCGCGCTGCCGATTCTCGAACGACAGGGCGATGGCGACATCATCAACGTCTCCAGCGTCGTCGGGACCCGAGGCTACGCCGAGCAGTCAGTCTACGGTGCCAGCAAGCACGCCGTCCTCGGGCTGACGAAGGCGGCGGCCGTCGAATCGCACGCTCACGGAGTGCGCGTACGATCGATCTGCCCCGGCGGCGTCGACACCGAACTCATCGCGAAGGCTCGACCTGATCTCGATCGCCACGGCCTGATCCGGCCGACAGAGATCGCCGAGTGCGTCATCTTTCTGCTGCGGATGGCGCAGAGCGGTGTGGTCGACAACCTCAACGTGCGTCGCGCGGGGAGCGCCCCGTGGTTCTGAGCCCGCTGTTCCAGCCGACTGGTGCGGCGTGGCTCGTGCCGTGGGTCCTGTTGCGGGTCACTTCCCGCGCGGCGACGTGAGACATCGTGGCGATCAGTAGCGGTAGAACTCAGGTTTGTACGGTCCGTCGACCGGGATGCCGAGATACTCCGCCTGCTCGTCGGTCAGCTTCGAGAGCTTGACGCCAAGCTTGTCGAGATGCAGCCGGGCGACCTCCTCGTCGAGCTTCTTCGGCAGCATGTGGACCCCGAGCGGATACTCGTCCGGCTTCTGCCAGAGCTCCAGCTGTGCGAGGACCTGGTTGGTGAACGAGTTCGACATGACGAAGGACGGATGGCCTGTCGCGCACCCGAGGTTGACGAGCCGGCCCTCCGCGAGGACGAGGATTCCCTTGCCATCGGGAAAGACGAAGCGGTCTACCTGCGGCTTGATCTCCGTGCGTTCGACGTCCTTCTGCGAGGTCAACCACGCCATGTCGATCTCGGTGTCGAAGTGTCCGATGTTACAGACGATCGAGTCGTTCTTCATCGCGAGCATGTGCTCGCCGCGGATCACATCGCAGCATCCGGTCGTGGTAACGAAGATGTCGCCAACCGGCGCTGCTTCCTCCATCGTCGTCACTTCGAAGCCCTCCATGGCGGCTTGCAGCGCGCAGATCGGATCGATCTCGGTGACGAGGACGCGAGCGCCGAAGCCGGCCAGCGACTGGGCGCAGCCCGCGCCGACATCGCCGTAGCCCGCGACGACCGCGACCTTTCCGGCGACCATGACGTCGGTGGCGCGCTTGATGCCGTCGGCGAGAGATTCCCGACAGCCGTAGAGGTTGTCGAACTTGCTCTTGGTGACCGAGTCGTTGACGTTGATCGCGGGAACCTTGAGCTCGCCACGCTCGTGCA
>CAYMLL010000291.1:0-2987 GCA_964390645.1 uncultured Planctomycetia bacterium
CTGCGTGACCTTCTGGTGACGAATCGACGGCAGTGTCGTGTGGATGAGGAAGTCACGATCCTCGTAGGTCTGGAGCTCGTGCTGCATGCGCTCCGCGACCAGCTGCGCCCATTCCTTCTTCTCTTCGAGCAGCTGGGCGAAGATGCCGGCGTCGACCTCCGTCAACGTTGTGTCTTCTGCCATGGCCTCGCTGTCACCGGGGGCCGTGGCGGTGTCGTCGCCCGGCGGCGGCACCCCGGGCCTGTCGTCGGTCGTCGCCTCGTCTGCGTCGTGGGGCTCGATGATGACCACATCCGGCTCCCCGGTGCCCTCGCCTTCCCCGTCCCCTTCTCCGTAACCGTTCCCCTCCGACTTTCTTCTCGCAGCCTTCGTCGTGGAGAGGATCCATTCACTTCCGTGACGCTCGTAGCCGAGCGCCTTGCGCGCCGCGGCGTGGTCCGAGTCGATGGCGATCGTGCGGGTGAGGTACGTTTTCGCGTGCTTTGACAGCCGGTTCTGGCTGCACCAGTACGCGAGCGCGTAGTGGCTCCCGGCGTCGAGTGGCGCGACCTTCGCCGCTCGCCGGCAGAACTCGGTGATGAGCTCTCTCGAACTGTCGGACCCGTCAGACTGAGCGATCAGTGGTGAGCTCGCGGGGCCCGCGACAACCACGATGAAAGCCAGGACGGTGAGAATCGGTAGGGAGCGCGGCATGATGAACTCCGTGCTGGGGGACACGTCGACCGGACGACCGAATTATAGGAGATGAACAGGTCGTATACCACCTGTCGTGGGGGTCGCAAAGCCGCCGGCCGGGTCGCCGGGCCTCAGAACGCGTTTCCGATCGTGAACAGGAAGAGCCTCTCCTCGTCGCCATCCTCGGCCTGTATCGGCTTGCCCAGGTACAGGCCGATGGGCAGGGGCTGACCACCGAAGAAGGGGAAGTTGATGCGCACGCCGCCGCCGACGGAGTAGCGCATGCGGTCCATGTGGAAGTCGGCGAGGAAGTCGAGGTTTCCGTAGTCGACGAAGGCGACCCCGCGCAGAAGGCGCTGGAAGATCGGGAAGCTGTACTCGAGCGTTCCCCAGAGCTCGGCCGTGCCGCCGGTGGGATCGCTGCGCTGGTGCGGCCCGAGTCCGCGGAAGCGGAAGCCCTTGACGTCGTTCGGACCGCCGAGGAAGAAGCGCTCGAAGATCGGGATATCGTCGCTGTCCCCCAGCGGCTTCATCATGCCGTAGCGGGACTTGAACGCGATCACGTGGTGGTATCTCGTGTCGCGATTCGTGTAGAGCGGAAAGAAGAGATCCTGCGACAGGTGGACACTGTGATAGTTGGTGTCGCCGCCGAGGACGTCACCCACGTGCGTGTAGGAGATGCGTTCGTGGTGTCCGTCGTGGGGCAGCTCGAAGGGCTCCTCGAGCGTCTTGCGGTAGTCCATGCCGACGGATAGGCCGATGACGGTGGTGTGGCCCTCGACGTCGAAGGCGTCGTCCGGAGCGCCCGGCTCGACGTTGGAGACTTCGATCTCGCTGACGCGCGCGCTGAAGCGGATTGCCAGGTCGTCGTCATGAGCGAACCGGTGGACGACCTCGGGCTGGAATCCCGTGCGTCTCTCCTCCCAGTCCTCCCGCAGGATGTCGAGGCTCTGAAAGGTCATCGAGAGGCCGTTACGCGAATCAAAAAGGTACGGCTCCTCGAAGGTCACACGGTATCGGGAGAACCTCATCCCGGGCCGGGCGATGAGGCGAAGTGTCTGTCCGGCTCCCGTCCACGCGTCGGGGATCTCGTAGAAGGAGTCCGGCCAGTCGAAGATGTCGAAGTTACGCATCGTCAGCTGCAGGTTACCGACGACGCCGAAGTGGTTGGTCACTCCGACACCGAAGATAATCTGGCCGCGCCCCGCCTCATCGACGTTGACGATGACGTCGCGGCTCGAGGGCGATCCGGTCGTCTCGTACGAGTAGTTGATGTCCTGGAATATTCCCAGTCGCGCGAGATTCGAGCGGCTCTTCAGGAGCTTCGAGTTGTCGATCTTCTCTCGCGGATAGAACTCGAGCTCCCGCCGCACGACCTTGTCCTGGGTCAGAACGTTGCCCTTGACCCGGATCTGGTCGACATGGATCTCGTTGTTCTCCTTGATCTCCAGGCGGACGTTCACGTTGGTACCCGTCGCCGCGAACGAGAACTTGCGTTCGACGGTCGCGAAGATGAACGCACGATCCTTGTAGTAGTTGAGGATCGTCTGGCGGTCGAGCTCCATGCGCTCCTCGCTGTACGGCCTGTCGACGGGGGCGCTTGTCAGGTCGAGGAGCACCTGGTCGCTGAAGACCGTGTTCCCCGAGATGCTGTAGCCCTGGAAGACGTAACGCGGGCCTTCCTCGACACGGATCGTGACGACCATGCTCTCGTGATCCGGGTCGAGGGAGATGTCGTCGGTCTCGACTCGCGCGTCGAAGAATCCCAGTCGCTGGTACTGGCGCCGGATTGTGCCGGTGTCCGTCTGCAGGTCCCGGTAGTTGAAGTGGCCCGGACGCACCAGGCCGAAGAACCAGAAGTCGTACTCGCGTGTCCTCATCAGGGCGAGGAGATCACCGGTGGGGATCGAGCGGTTGCCGATGAAGCGGACCTCCCGCACCCGGACACGTCGGCCTTCGGAGATCCGGAACGTCACGACGACGCCCCGGTCCACCGCGCGCACTTCGTGGGTGACCTCGACAAAGAGGTAGCCTTCGGCGACGTACTTGTCGCGAATCGTCTCCTCGTCCCGAGTCGTGCCGTAACGGCTGAACAGGTTGCCTTTCTGCGTCTTCAACGGAATCATGCCTCCGGTGAGGTCCGACTCCGCCAGTTCGGTGCGTCCGAGAAAGCGCACCCCGGAGATCCGTGGCTTCTCCGCGACGGTGAAGCGAATCGCCACGCCATCTTCGAACTCGCCGAGGAAGGGACCGCGCACCCGGTCAAACTTGCCGAGCAAGAATAGGCGGTTCGCCTCCTGTTCGACCGCAAC
>CAYMLL010000291.1:2997-9531 GCA_964390645.1 uncultured Planctomycetia bacterium
ACGGCTCCCGCGTCGTAGCGCTCGCCGACCCGGATTCGCATCTGGCCGAGTACCTCGCTCTCGGGGATCAGCTCGAGGCCCTCGATCGAGATCTTGCGAATCAGCTTGTCCGTGAAGTCGTTCGGCTGCCCGATGGCCGGTAGCGTGGTCGCCAGGCCGAGGACGACGGCGAACGACGCGAGTACCGCGGGCTGGGGGCGTTCTCGGTACGTCATCGGGGCCCACCGTTTACCTGAATTGCGAGCGGGTTTCCTCGGCACGCCCACCCCTGGCTTCCACACGTCTTCAGGGCTCACCGTTTACGTGAATTGTGAGAGCCTGTCAAGCGTCTGCGGCAACGTCGGTCGTGGGTGGCCCGGGGGTGCCGAGATCACGGTGGGTTGTCCGAGATCTGTACGACACATCTGCGATGCCGCACACCGGGAATCTCCGGAACCGTCCGTGAGAATACCGGAACCTCGCAGCCTGTCGGCCCTTCAGAACCTGTGCCCTGGGGCGGCACGGACCTTGCCGGATCTGCTTGCACGGCTTGTCCGGGACACCCTCGGAGGGTACGGGCGTGCTGTAACCCCTTACCCGCTTCCAGTAGCCTCACGAGCAACACAATGGAATCGCGCATCATCTCCATCGACGAAGCCAATCGCATGCTGCCCCTGTTACGCCATATCGTCGAGGACATCATCGCCAACTGGGACAAGATCATCTGCAAGCGCACCCGGCTGGAGTCCATCGAGCAGGCACCCGGATCGGCAGACGACGAAGCTGACCCCGCGGGCAAGGACAGGCACGACGCGGTCCAGAGCATCAAGTTCGAACTCAATCACCTTATCGATCGGATCAACAGGTACATTCGCGAGGTCGAGGAACTCGGCTGCTTCGTCGAGGAGTTCAAGCGTGGAATCGTCAACTTCCCGTCGCTGTACTGTGGCCGCAAGGTCTTTCTCTGCTGGAAGCCGGACGAGACGTCCGTCAGTCACTGGCATGAGCTTGACGAGACGTTCAACGACCGCGTGCAGATCTGCGATATTCGCGACTTCTTCTACCGCAAGCCGATCTGTGAGGGCCGCAGCTAGTCCGGATTCCTCACTGACTTCGCAGCGGGAAGCGGTGAGACATGCGGACCAGAGCCGCGCGAGTCGTTCGGTCCGCTGCCGGTCTGTCCTGTGCCGAGGCACGGCACGTCCCTTTGCGACCGTCCGTTGAGAGCAGGGCTCGCGCCGAATCGACTCCCTCGGCGCACTGCTAATCTCCGGCGGCCAGGGCCTCCAGAATCTCATCCGGGACGTCGACATCGCTGTGCAAGACCTGCACGTCGTCGTGATCCTCGACGTCCTCGAGAAAGCCCAGTACCTGCCGGGCTCTTGTCGTATCCGAGACGACGATCGGGTTCTGGGGAATGAAGATGAGCTCGGTTTTCGCGAAGATCGGCCGCTCGTCCTCGGCTTCCCCCCATTTCTTCTCGCCGCCGATGCCTCGCTTGTGCTCGAGGTAGTTCTGAAGCGCGGCACGTACGCTCTCGAAGTCCTCCACGAGAGTGAAGATCTCGTAGGTCTCGCCAGCGTCCTCCACGTTGTCCGCGCCCGCCTCGATCGCCTGTTCGAAGAGCTCCTCCTCGTCGACGTCCTCCCGGGAGACCGCGAGGACGCCCTTGCGGTCGAACTTCCACGTCACGGAGTTGCTCTTGCCGAGGCGCCCCCCGCGCTTCTCGAGCAGGTTGCGCATCTCGCCGCCGGTGCGGTTGCGGTTATCGGTGAGAACCTCGATGATGACAGCGATTCCCTCGGGGCCCATGCCCTCGTAGGTGATCTCCTGCAGATCCTCGCCCCCGAGCTCACCGGCACCCTTCTTCACGGCCCGATCGATCGAGTCCTTCGGCATCGAGGACGCGCGGGCCTTCTCGATCGCGTAGCGCAGCCTCAGGTTCTCCGCCGGATTGCCACCGCCGTTGCGGGCAGCGACCATGATGTACTTGGCGAGCTTGGAGAACATCTTGGACCGCTTCTTGTCCTGCGCACCCTTGCGGTGCTTGATGTTCGCCCACTTCGAATGGCCGGCCATGGTCCCTCTACCTCACCGCCACTCGATCTCACCACCGCTGGGGGGTGTCGACCGTGTCTCGAGTATCCACCGTGTCTGAAGTATCCACCGTCGGAGTCGACTCGATACAGGCTTGCAGGTCGTCGGTCAAGATCTTCGCGACGACTTCGCCGTGTTCGACTTCTTCGCCTTCTTCTTCACCCCGTCACGGACTCGTTTGGAGGCGACGGGCTGGCGCACAACCTTGCGGGTTCCGCCCGTCTTTTTCTTGTCGGCGCCGTTTCTGGAAGCCGCGCTGGCTGTGGTGCGCGCGCTTGCGAGGGCCGGCGGGAGCTTGTCGCGGTCGGCATCGCTGACGTTCGCGTGTGTATGGAACAGTACGTAGTGGTGCAGCGAGAGGGCCATCTCCTCTCCCACCAGCTCGTAGAGCCGCTTGGACTTCTTGTCCCGGCTGTCCGCCTTCTTGACGATGCCGAGCCGGCCCAGATGGCGCTCCATGTGGGCGCTCAACGGCAGGACGGGATGGCTCTTCGTACGCATGAGAACGAACTCGACAGTGGCCGGATCAAGGTTCTTGACCTTCTTGAAGAACTTGCGGATGTCCGTCAGGTTCTCCTCCACGAGCGGTTCGAGCGTCACGCGCCGGCGCTCCTTGTGGACGAACTCGAGGAAGTCCTTGACGAAGACCGCGAGCTCGAGCGAGTCGTTGGCGCCCGCCATCTGCTCCTGGATCTCCTGCACGACGCTGATGCTCACATCTTTCGTGTCGACGATCTCGGACTTGAGCTGGGAGAAGCACCTTCACGCCTGCTCGGGAGTCATGTGGAAGTGGAGCTTGTGGAAGATCACCAGATCGACGATGGTCTGCGGGTACTCGTCGCCCTGGGCCGGTGCCTTCTTCCAGAAGCGATCCGCAGCTTGAATCAGGGTCTTCAGACGTTGACTGATCTTCACGGGAAACCTCCGCGGGGGGCATCAGAACGCACGGAGCCAGGGTGCCTTCCGTGAGCACCGGTCGACCCGCGCGCCGCGGAGTGCTGTCCGGAAGCCGAACTTCCGGAAACAATCTCCACCGCCGACGAGCTTCCCGGCGTGGAAGACGCCCCTAACAAGTCACGAGGTGTCGGGAAATCAGAATTGCAGCGAGCCTGTTCGGAAAAGACCGATGGATTATACTCCGTTTCGACGGGCAAGGGAAGCCGGGCTTGAGCGACCGCGAACGGGCTCCGTCGGTTTCATGTAAGTGACTTATAGAGTATCTCTTACGGAGTACTCCCGGAAAGCGCAAGGCACCGGCGGACGGTCACACCCGGCTTGTCGACGACGGAATTGTTCGGGGACCGTTCGGGGGCGGCTCCCGGGCGGCCGCCGTCAGTGTGAAATGTGGGGCTGCGCGGCGCCCGGGAAGCGGATGCGGCGCCCGGCCCCCTTGATGAAGGCCCGTCGGCGGTGGCCGATCAGCTCGGCCCCGATGCTGACCGCGATCTCCTGCGGAGTCCGGCAGCCGATGTCGACGCCGATCGGGGCGCGCACCTCCGCAAGTCGGGAGTCCGAGACACCTTCCTCGCGAAGGGCCTTGAAGATGCGGCCCACCTTCGCCTTGCTGCCGATGAGTCCGACGTAGGACGCGTCGGTGTGCACCGCCCTCGACAGCACGAGCTGATCGTAGCGGTGGCCGCGCGTGACGATGACCAGGTACGACGACGGTGTGATCGTCAGCTGCTCGAAACAGGTCTCGAAGTCGCTGACGAGCACCTGCCGCGCCTGCGGGAAGTGGTTCCGGCTGGCGAACTTCTCGCGGTCATCGACGACGACGCAGCCCATTCCGGCGCTTTCGACCAGGGGGGCCAGACACCGTGCGATGTGACCGGCGCCGAAGATGTGCACGGTCGGGCTGCCGAGCGGCTCGATGAACACCTCCACGGTGCCTCCGCACGCGAGCCCGTCCTCTTCGGCCGTCTTCGGAGTCAGCTTGAAGCAGCGGCGCAGGGGCTGGTCGAGCTCGATCGCCTCGCGGGCCAGCGCCCAGACGTCGGCCTCGGTGCAGCCACCACCGATGGTGCCCACGGAGCTGCCGTCCTCGCGCACGAGCATCTTCGCGGACTCTTTTCCCGGTGTCGATCCCGTCGCGCCGATGACCGTCGCGAGGGCGCCGCGCTGACCACTTTCGAGGAGCCTGGCGATTTCCCTGTAAATGTCCAGCATCTGTTCACTTATAGCATGCGGTGGGGCGGGAAGCCAGGCGTCCGCGTGGGTCCTGGGGGATTCCCCGGCCCGGCTCTGACCGCATCGGACGTGTATTGTATGCTTCGGTGATCGCGCCTGCGCCTCGGCGACCCGGAACCTGGAAAGAACGTGAGCAGCGATAGCAAGACGACGGGTTGCTGGAGCAATCTACCGGTCTCTGTCCAGTCGAGCTTCGACGTCGACCAGCTGGCGCTGATCTTCGGAACCTGCCTGGTGGACGCGGTCTTTGTGGTGGACTGTGAGACGGGATGCCTCGTCGCGGCCAATCAGCGGCTTCTGGAGCTGCTCGAACTGCGCGTCGACGAGATCGAGGACTCGGATCTTTGCCTCGCGCAGCTCGTTCATCCCGATGACCGGGCGGTGTTCCGGGCCTGGATGCAGGAGGGGCCGGTGGAGACTTCCCGGGTCCTGCAGGTGGGGCTGGGACGATCCGACGAGGAGGCCCGAGCGGTCGAGATCTCGCTGAACCGCGTCCGCTGGCAGCGCCGCGAGTATCAGCTCGGCTTCGTGCGCGACAGCGGCGATCGCCAGCGGCGCGAGACGCGACTGCTCCGCAACGTCGGCATGCAGAAGCAGCGAGCGGTCGAGGCGCTGAAGTCCTCGCTGCGCATGTACGAGCTCAACGAGAAGATCAAGTCGGCGCTTGTGTTGACCACCAGGCTCCTGCTTCTCGACGCCGAGGACGAGTCGGCGCTCTTCAGCGAGGCGGTTCGTGTGCTGACGAACGAGGACGGCGTCAACTTTCGCGACGCGACGATCCTCGTGCTCGAAAGCGGTGTTCTCTACACCGCGAGTTCGACGATCGATAGCGACAAGAAGATGTACCCGCTTTCGGAGGACAACAAGTACTCGCGGCTCATCGCGCAGGGGCTGCTCTCGAACATCGAGACCGATGTCTTGCGGCAAGAGCTCATCTTCCCGTTGAAGAGCCGCGGCTCGCTCCTGGGGATCGTCGAGGTGCTCCAGCACCCGCGAGAGAAGGCGCTCTTCGACGAGCACCGCCCGATTCGCGAGTGGCAGCAGGACATGCTCGTGCAGATCGGCGACATCATCGCGGTCCTGCTCGACAATCTGCGACTGAACCGTGAGCTCAAGCGCCAGTCGATCGTCGACTCGCTTACCGGGACGGGCACCCGGAACTTCTTCATGCAGCGGCTGCGCGCCGAAGTGCGGCGGGCGCATCGTTACGGCCGCCCGACGTCGTTGATCTTTCTCGACGTCGATCACTTCAAGGAGATCAACGACAGCTACGGTCACTTGCAAGGTGACGAGGTGCTGCGAGAGCTGGGCCCGGTCTTCCAGCGCAATCTGCGCGACGCCGACGTGCTCGGTCGCTACGGCGGTGACGAGTTCGTGCTGCTGCTGCCCGAGACCACCGTCGAGATGGCACGGGACACCGCCGAGAAGCTCAAGCGCTCGGTGGAGGACCACCACTTTCGCAACCTCGACGATCCCGAGCAGCCCGTCGCGGTGTCGATCAGCGTCGGCCTCGCGGCGCTGGAGCCGGGCCAGGACGAGGAGCGCTTCTTGCAGGTCGCCGATTCTGCGCTCTACGCCGCGAAGAAGCAGGGTCGTAACCGGGTCGCGACGATCGACGGCGAGCGCAGCCTGGCGGTGCGATAGCGACGCGGTCCGGGTCGGCGATCGTCGCGGGGGAGGTCGGGAAGCACCGCCGGGTCAGGATTCCGGGGGGGATCCGGCTTCGGTAGCGGACTCCGAGTCGGATTCCGTCTGTGCTTCCTTCCTCGTCTTCTCGAGGATCGCCTCCACACGGCTGACGGCGTCGGCTTCGGGCTCGACGAGCTGGAATCGCAACACCGGGGTATGGCGGATCTCGAGGTTCTTGCCGACGCGTCGTTGTACGTAGCCCCGGGCGTCTTCGAGGGCGTGTATCGCCTTGGAGCGTTCGGCGGCGGAGCCGAGGACGGAGACGCGCACCTTCGCCTCGCGCAGGTCGACGGTCGGCTCGACGCCGAGCACGGTGATGAAGCCTACGCGCGGGTCATGAAGCTCCTGCTGAATCACGTGACTCACCAGGAACTTCATGCGGCTGGCGATGCGTTGGACGTGTCGCGGAGGCATGCGTCGCTTGCCGGTCGGTCAGCTCGAGAGGGTTCGCGCCGTGTGTTTGATCGTGAAGCTCTCGATCTCGTCGCCTTCCTTGATGTCCTCGTAGTTGGCGATCTTGATGCCGCACTCGAAGCCTTCCTTGACTTCCTTGGCGTCGTCTTTGAAGCGCTTCAGCGTCGT
>CAYMLL010000292.1:0-9523 GCA_964390645.1 uncultured Planctomycetia bacterium
ACCTTGTACGGCTATCGCGATTCGCGAGCCGAGCCAGTCGACGCAGCTGCCGTCGGCAAGCGGGTGAAACCGGCTCGACTGGTCTCGCAGGAGCACCTCGACGCCGCTCTCGGAGAACAGCGCGAGCCCGCTCCTGGACGAAAGATCCGCAGGATCCGTCGACTCGAACGCGACGATCTGGTCGCTCCTTCCCCACACCAGGCGATGGAGGTCGTCCGTTCGACCTGCTTCGCGTGCCGGCGGGAGGGTGGAAAGGGAGTGGAGCGGGCCTCCTCGAAGACCGAATGGACGCCACTCGGCGTCCTCGATCTCGGCCGGGACCGCCATCGGTCGACCGTTCTGGAATGCACGAGTGGTGATCCTGCCGCTCGCGTTGACGTCGGCCGTGAAGAGAGTCCACTGTGCCGCGTTGGCTGCGTTGGCCGCGTTGGCCGCGTTGGCGTCGTTGGCGTCGTCGGCCTCGTCGGCTGAGATCTCGTCGAACGTCGGGATCAGCCCGATCGTCACGAGTACCAGGCCGACCTTGAGTGACCTGCACATGTTCTCTTCTCCTGATTTCTTGATCTCGTGATGGAGGCTGTCGGTCTGTGCCCTGCCTGGAGGCTGAACCGTTCTCGCTTTCAGACCGTCGTCGCCGTCTGGCCTGCCGACGAATCAGGCCTGATCAGCGATCGAGATATCTCATGCAAGGTATGTTCCAATATAATGTATTATCATAACTAAATTGATTGAATGGTCTTAGGGGATCAGCCCAAGCTCCCGCCTCCCAAATTCGTTGATTCTCGAACATCGTAATGATCGATAATCGAACGATGTGGTGCTCTCGATCACCTGGTGCCGTCAGACCTCCTCGGGATCCCTGGGCCGCGAATACCGTTTCGATCACGAACTTCCGGGTGCGGCGTCGGCTGGCCCCGGTAGTGCTCGACGAGCCCGTGGCGCACCGGGCACCGGTCGGGAGTGTAAGAGGCAGGACTCCAGTGACCTGGGACGACCGGCGGGATGTTACTCGCGGCCCGGGAAAGGTGACTCCACGTCACGGGAAGCGACAGCCCGGGTTCTGCGGCCTTCCAGCGGAAAGCCCGTCCATACAGATTTCGCGGGTCGATTTGTTGGGCTCGAAAGTGCTGATGCAGCAAAGCCACCCCGTCGTAAGCATTTATTATAATTAAGTTTATGTTCAACTGATGGCGGGTGCTCCGTGGCGAGGATGACGGCTTGCGGCACGCCGAGGAATCGCCGACCGAGCTCGCTCTCGTCGCCAAGCGCGGGTCGAGATCCTGACGCGGGGTACCGGTCGTCACGCTCGGGCTCGAGAATGGGCGGCGAAGGCCGCCAGGGCGCGTGCTCGATCTGTGATCGACGGGCCGGAGCGGCGGGATAGCCTCGCGCGGATGCCTCGGGAGTGGGCGTGTCGGGAGTGGCCGCCACCGCGAGTGATCTGTCGTCGCTCCATGTTCCAGGGGAAGGGATCCGATCGTCGACGGTGTCCAGATGGATCCCGCCTCCTCCGCCCGGTCAGCCCGTCCTTCGCCGTGAGCCACGAGAAAGCCGGGGCCGGACGCGCTCGGAGATTGCGGTGCGTCGGCAAGCTCGACGACCCGGCACCGAAGTGGTTGTCTGGCCGGCTCTCCTGGTCGTCGGGGCATCGAAAACGTGACAGCGTCACCTCGCAGGGCAATCGGGGAACGAAGCCACTAGCATTCACCATTATTCAATAACAGCGGTTGCGGCACTTCTCTGGTGTGATAAAACTGGGCTTGTCTTGATTGGTGGATCGTCAAGTGAGTCAGTCCGGCGCGGAAGCACCGGCTTCGTCGGATAGGCTCGCTCAATGATCTCTATCAGGTTGCGGCCGAATCCGGTCTGGCAGTCCGGCTCGTCGCGAATCAGGTGTACAAGGTGGTGATCAGCGCCAGGGATGGCGCCAAGCAAGAAACGCAGAGAAGCGTCGTGTCGTTGCAACACGATGCTTCTCGCCTTCCTTGTATCACGGTCGAGTTCCGTCTGGCAGTCTGGCTCGCCGTGATCAGGTGATCGGAGGTAGTAGAGACGAGGGGATCGTCGTACCGCGAACAAACGGTACCGCGGAGCTGGTGTTGTGTCGGCAGGTTCGTCGCCATGGTGTCATTCGTCATGGCGACGGGTTGTTCGGGCGGTTCGTTCAGCCTGGTGATTCCGGGTCGGGTGTACCGTTGCGTCGGTGGAACTTCTCCGGAAACGGAGGAGGTGCTCTCGAACAACGAAGGAGTGGATTCGACGCCCCCTGTGCGCCTTTGCGGGGACCGGGGGCGCCGGCGTGGGGGGCTCCACGAGTCCGTCTGCGCTCTCGCTCCGAGCGCGTGGCTGGCTCTGCGTCGGGACCCATACTGTGATCGCCTCGATATGATTCCACAAACATACGAATAATATATATTATCCCCCGGTTCAATCGTCATCGGGGTGCTCGAGGATACGATCGCTCCGGTGGTGTCGGGTCGAGCGATCGTCGCTTCGCGTCGTGCCATCTCCGATTCGCGAGAAGGGGGCGAGGGAGACAAGGCCGGGATTCAGAGAATCGTAGACGTTTTGATCGTGGCCCGCGTGCTGTTGTGGAGGATGCGGGCAGTTAACTGACAACGGACAGTCGAGAGATGGGGCACGCCGGGCGAGGTCGTGGTTGCTTCGCGCGGCGCCGTCTCTTGTTCACGAGGCATTGGACGAGGAGGAAGTAATGAGAACCACGAGATTCGTGCACAGTTTGATCGCAGCCTGCGGGCTGTTGTCGTGGGCGCCTTCAGTAAACGGTGCTCCCATCGAGCTTACTTTTGATCCGGAGGTGACGTCCGTCTTGCTGGACGAGGTCTTCACCGTCGACATCTACGCCGACCTGTCGGGTGCCCCCGACCCGATCACGGCCTGGGGCCTCGATCTCGTGATCTCCGGGAACTTGGATTACGGCGGGAATCCGCTCGTGTCGATGACGGGCGTCGAGCTCGGCTCTGACTGGGACGAGGCCTTCGCCACGGATGATAGCGACGGGCTGGCGGGGATGTCACTCGTCGGTGTGACCGGGACGGAAGTCCACCTGGCCACCGTGACACTGACCGCCAACAGCACCTACTCCGGCACCGCCATTCTCGGGCTTGGAGCATCGGATGCCGGCATCAGTGAGAGCTTCTTTTACAGTGGTACCTCCTGGCCGTTCGAGATGGGTTCCGCCGGTTTCGATGTCAACGCCGGAACGGTCATCCTGCCGATCGGCACTCCGGTTCCCGAGCCTGCCACCATCTCCCTTCTCCTGTTGAGTTTCGCCGGGATCGGAGGAGCCAGGGCCTGGCGGCGTCGACGTCGGGTCTGACGAGTGCTCGAGCGTCCGCTCACGTACCGCGCGACCTGGACACGCCGGTGTCCGGAGAGGCGGGTGCCGGAACGGATCTCGCTCGATCGCGTGTGGTGGATGCGGATGGCGTATGGACTTCATACAGCAGCCCTGAATTAAGCGGTCATATCGGCCACCTCGGGGCTCGAGAACAATCTCATAGAAAGGCAAGAAATGTTGAAGAGAAGGGATACGAGAACCAAGTGGACGTGGGGGGCCGGACGAGAGAGGCCGAGCGCAGGGGGCAATGCGGGAGCGTCCCCGTGGTCCCGTCCCGGGATGTCGGTGGCTGCTCTCGCGTGCTTCGCCGTCCTCTGTCTTGGAAGCGGTACGGGATCCTCGCTCTGCGCACAGGATCCGGCCCCGTTTGTCCTTCCGGAAGGGGCTACACTGCTTCCGGCCACGTTCAACCTTGCGGGCGGGGGCGACTTCGGTCCGATGAACACGCGGTCGCGCCTCCCGGGCGACGCTCTGACCGCCCTGATCAACGAGATCACCCTGCAGCTGACGGCCTCGAGGCAGGTAAAAGATCCGACGTCGAGCGCGACGTCGGCGCCGGGACGGGTGACGATCAAGCCCTTCGGCGCGGGCGTGATCGGTGCCGGATCGGATCAGATCGATGGCGGTCATGCCATCGGAGACGAGCTCCTCACCCTCGGGTTCGATCTGACGGTGGTCTCGAGCTCTGTGAAGCTGTCGCTTGCATGGTATCGATAGGACTGGGATGGAGTGCTCATCTTTCTCGTCGGTCTCTTGGTCCCTCTACTCGACGAGACGGCCTTGGAGCCCAAGATGGTCCACCTCGGAGGTGGCACGCGCACCATCGATTTCGCCGAATTCCCGGGTCTTCCCGCTACGTTCACGACTCTCTCCTTGCGGGCCTGCGATCTGCGGGCCAGCGGCGAGGGCAAGTCGCGCTTCGTCCCCTCCTCGATCGAGGTCGAGGCGATCCATCCCCCGGATCCACCGGAGCCGCCTCCGTCGTCCCTGTCGACGATCGTTCGACCGGTCATCGGTGGCATCGAAGATGTCGTTAGTAGCTCGACCTGGGGAATCCTCATGGGCAAGGCGCTCTTCTGGGACCAGCAGCTCGGCAGTGACGGCGTTGCTTGCGCGACCTGTCACTACCACGCCGGCGCCGATAATCGCTCCCGGAACGCTCTGTCGCCGTCGCTTCGCCATACCGATTCGAGCAAGGCCGGTGTGTACGACCCCACCCGAACCGGTGGTGGTGGCCCCAACTACGACCTGGTCGCCGAAGACTTCCCGTTCTACGTTCTGGCGGATCCGAACGACCGCGAGTCAGCGGTGCTGTTCGATTCGGACGACATCGCGTCGTCGCCCGGTGTTTTCCTGAGCGACATCGTCAGTTGTCCGGGAGACCTCGACGGCGATGACGACGTCGACAACGACGACTACGCGATCTTGCGCTCTGCCGTCGGTACCTGCAAGGGTGACCCCGGGTTCGTCGCCGCCGCCGACTACAGCTGCGACGGGTGCATCGCCTTCGCTGACTTCGGGATCTGGCTGAATCTGTACCGGGAGACTTCGTCCGGACAGACTCCGTCGCGGATGTTTGACGTCTGCACGGCGGACGCCGACGCCCTGTTCAACGTCGGCGCCCCCGCATGCAATACGCGTCGCGTTGAGCCCCGTAACGCCCCCACGGTCATCAACGCCTTCTTGAACCACCGCAACTTCTGGGACGGTCGGGCCAGCAACACCTTCAACGGGCAGAGCCCGTTCGGTTCGCAGGATCCCGATGCGGAGGTCATGGTCGTCAGGGACGGCGTCCTGGTCGGGGAGAGGCTCGAGTTGACGAACGCTTCTCTCGCTTCCCAGGCCGTCGGTCCTCCTGGAAGCGACATCGAGATGTCGGCGCGGGGCCGCGACTGGCCGCGTATCGGCAAGAAGATGTTGCCGCGCAAGCCCCTGGCATTCCAGCGGATCGCCGCTGATGACAGCGTCCTCGAAGGCCACATCGACCCGTCCGGGAAGGGGCTGATCTACAGCTATGACGACCTCGTCGAGCTGGTCTTTCGGCCGGAGTACTGGTCTTCGAGCGAGCTCACTGCCGATGGGCTGACGCAGAAGGAGCACAACTTCGCGATGTTCTTCGGGATCGCGGTCATGCTCTACGAGTCGACGTTGATCTCCGATGACACGCCTTTCGACCGGTTCCAACTGGGTGACCACACCGCCCTCACCGGGGAGGAACAGACGGGCATGAGCGTCTTCCTCACCAAGGGAAAGTGCGTTGCGTGTCACAAGGGGGCCGACTTCACCGGAGCGGGACTCATTCTCCAGGGCCAGGATCTCGTGCCCACGTTGAGTGAAGGCCTCATCGAACACATGCCCATGGGCGAGGGCCACATGGCGTTCTATGACAACGGCTACTACAACATCGGTGTTCGTCCCACGGTGGAGGACCTCGGTATCGGTGGCACCGACCCCTGGGGCAATCCTCTGTCGTTCACTCGCCAGGAGATGCTCGCTGGCAATCCCCAGGTCGCCGGAGATCCCGATGCCGTGGACGGTAACTTCAAGACCCCGGGTCTGCGCAACGTCGAGCTGACCGGCCCCTACTTCCACAACGGTGGAACGGCTACGCTGGAGCAGGTCGTGGACTTCTACAACCGCGGCGGCGACCGTCGCAGCACCGGGGAAGGTAGCGACACTACCGGGTTCGGATCGAATCCGACCAATCTTGACGCCGACATCCAGGAGCTCGATCTCACCGCGGAGGAGAAGAGCGCCCTGGTCGCGTTCATGAAGTCGCTCACGGACGAACGAGTGCGCTGGGAGAAAGCGCCCTTCGATCACCCGGAACTCGTCCTGCCGGACGGCCACGTCGAGGAGGCCCACCCGGTTCTCGGCTCCGCGATGGCCAAGGACGAGCACACGATCCAGCCGGCAGTCGGTCGTGGTGGCCGCCAGCCTCTGGGTCTGGAGCCGCTGAAGGCGTTTCTGCAGCAGTGACAGGTAGGGTGGGGGTTGCGGTATCTAACCGCAATCCCGACGTAGGTACACTGCCTCTCGCAGGGACCCGGGCAATGCCCGGGTCCCTGTTTCTTTTTCACCTGCGCTTGCTGTCTGCGGTAACGGAGATCCCGTCGCGTTCGCGACCAGCGACCGCGCCCTGGGAACGACCGGGGTGCGGTTTTTCGCGCCTGTGGATCCGGGGATTCCGGCTCCTGTCACGGGACCGTCCGGACGATCGCGTCGCGGGAGCAGGACCGCTCCTGCCAGGCCCGGTGCCGCTCGCACTTCACGCCCGGTGGGCCTCTGTACGGTTGGGGTCGCCCCCGGGTTCAAGGAGGGCATTCGATAACCGTCAGGCATGACCTTCTTCCACGTGCCCGGTCACGGCGAACGATCTCCTCGTCACGCCGGCATTCTCGAGACCGGCGAATCGACTCGCCGAGCCTGCAGGAACGCGTTCGCCTGCAGGGAGGCCAGAGAACGCGGACCGTCGCTTCCCGTGACGAAGGATCAGCTTTCCCGGTTCGCGAGACAGCTTTCCCGGTTCGCGAGAAACGCCTCCTCCCGTCGCACCGAGTCGCATGGACACCATCTCTTGCACCCTGGAACGATGCCGGGTGTCGAGGAAGCTCGTCCGCGGCGCGATCCTGGTCCCTACGTCGGGGTTCGTGGGTCGGCATCTGGCCGTTACCGTGTTCGCAGCGAAGGCGGCGCGCTGCGGTTATTCGCGGGTCGGTCGTCGTGTCGGACCGGACGCAGAGGGGGACCGGAGAAGGCGTCGCCCGCCGTCGCGTATCATCGTCGGCAAGTGGAGAGCGTCCACCACCCGGATACCCGGAGGTTCTCGAGGTTCTGGCGAGGACGCGGGGTGCCCTCGGCGGTGCGTTCCCCGACGAAAAGAAGGAGGGTGCGGTTCGTGCGGTGAGCCAGACCTTCCGTCAAGGGAGAGGCGAATACCTACCGGATACCCACCTCCCGTGTCGCCATCTGCCTGGCGGGGAGCCCGGCCTGCGGAGCCGGCGGGGCCTCGCCCGGGGCCAGTGCGCCGTCGCCCCGCTGCGGCTCGGCCCCCGCCCGGGCGTCGGTGACGGCTGGGTCGCCCGTGAAGACCGCCTGCGCCAGTACCGTGTTGTCCAGGCGCACCATGACGAGCGACTGGTCGGGCACCAGGGGGGCCACGTCCTCGAAGCGGACCGACCACAGTGCCCAGGGCACATCCTGGCGGGCACCGATCGGGTTGACGAGGTCGCCCGGCGCGAAAACTTCCTGGGACACGGCCTGGACAGTCTCCTCCCCGAACGTCGCTATCAAGGCGCCCGTGTTGAGGTTGGTGAACGTCGCCGTGAAGCGATTGATCGCCACCTCGTCGCCGACGTAGACGATGCTTCTGTCGCCCGGGCCACCGCAGCCCGGGGGCTCACCGATAAAGAACGCGTCCGGAAGGCTGAACAAGCCGAGCGGAACACCGGTGATCGTGTTGTCGCAACGCGGTCGAATACTCAGCGTCGAGTTGTTCGCGAACCGGACCTGGAGTCCGGCGAGGTCGCCCACACCGCCGTCGAAGGTTTCGACCGGATTGAGCACACCACCGACAACCGGAGCCGGAGCCGGAGCCGGAGCCGGAGCTGCAACGCCGGACGTGGAGATCGTGACCGACGCGGGGAGGAACGAGCCGCCGACGGCGAACAGCACGAGAGTCGAGAACGCCCCGCTTCCGCCCGCGACAGTCAGTGTGCCACCGGCGACCGTGGCGACTGCGGCAGCGTCGTCGAGAGTGACCGTGACGGCGTCCCCGAACCCGAACTTCGCGAGCGTGGTCGAGACCGAAGCGGTCGCGACGGCCGGCGAGAAGGCGAGCACGAGGCTCTCGTTTCCAGCCGCACGGCTGTCGACCTGCAGTCTGTTACCACCGTCGACGCCAGAGCCGTCGGGGCTGAAACGTACCCTTCCAGGAAGGACGTCTGCCCTCGAGGCCGGAGGAAATCGTCCTGGCCGTTGAGGCCCTCCCGCCGATCAGTGGAGACGCTCACATATCATCCGGTGTGCCAGTTGCGCGGTTCTCGAGATCTTGAAATACATGAAATAATATGGTCCACGAAATTGCGAGCTCGGGCCGGCTGGTCGGTGTGAAGCCAGCAGGGCTCGCCGTCGACGATATGTCGCCGTGGCGACGGTTCGTCGTCGCGATACCGCGTCCTCTGGCGCCGATCTGCACCGAGTCGCGAGACAGGACCTGCCGGGCAGCAGGTGGATCCTCGGTGCTCCGGCGGCGGCGAAGCCGCGCGGGGGTCTTCAGCTCGACGGCAATTACGGATGATTCCGCTCGCCGACGCCCTGGATCGATCGCTCCTCCGGGCGCTCCCCAACCAACGAGAAGGAAGGTGCGACTCGCGCAACGAGTCACACCTTCCTTCGAAGCAGAGGCGAATGGTTACCGGATATTCACCTCCCGTGTCGCCACGTCGGTGGCGAGGAGCCAGGGCCTAGGGGAAGATCAGGTTTGAATCCAGTGATCCGCCGCCTTCCACCGGGAAGAAACTCACGCCTACGGCGTCGCCCGCGACCGAGTCGCCCGTGAGAGCCGCCTGCGCCAGTACCGTGTCGTCCAGTCGTATCGTGACCAGTGACAGGCCATCGGGCACCAGCGGTCCCACGTCCTCGAAGCGAATCGACCACAGCACCCAGGTCACGGTCTGTGACACCAGCGGAATGCCGTTAGCATCCGTCAGAGGCGTCACGCCATCCGCCAGGAAGAGCTCCTGGGAAACCGCCTGGACGGTGTCCTCCCCGAAGGTCTGGATGTGGTTACCCAGGCCGTCGGTGAACGTCGCCGTGAAGCGAGTGACGGCCACCTCGTCGCCGACGCAGACGATGCTTCTGTCGCCCGGGCCACCGCAGCCCAGCGTCTCACCGATGAAGAACTCGTCCGGCAGGTCGAACGTGCTGAGCGGAACGTCGGTGATCACGATGTCCAGACGCGGGCGACCGTCTCGCGAGTGGTTCGCGAACGAGACGTCGAGCCCTGCGAGGTCGGCGTTGCTGCCGGTGAAGGGCGCCAGCGGCGGCGGGATAACACCGGGAGCGGGAGCCGGAGCCGGAGCCGGAGCGGGAGCCGGAGCCGGAGCAGCCGGAGCGGGAGCCGGAGCGGGAGCCGGAGCGGGAGCCGGAGCGGGAGCCGGA
>CAYMLL010000293.1:0-9504 GCA_964390645.1 uncultured Planctomycetia bacterium
AGGCTCATCGCGACCTTCGCGATGGTGTAGGGGAGGTGGGGCGCAAACCACGGCGGCTCGAGATCCGGTGGCGGGGAAATGTTCAAGATGTGCGGGTTTTCGGCCGCGGCGAGTGGCGGCAGGCAGCGCTGACTGACGAGAAAGGTGCCGCGCGTGTTGACCTGGTGCATGAGGTCGAAGCGCTTCATCGTCGTGTCGCGCGTACCCGTCAGCGAGATCGCGCTTGCGTTGTTGACAAGGATGTCGATTCCGCCGAAGGCCTCGATGGCCATCTCGACTGCCGCGTCGACCTGATCCTCGAAGCGCACATCTACCGCGCATGCGAGAGCACGGCCGCCGGCGGCCTCGATCTCGCTCGCGGCGTCGTGGATGGTGCCGGGGAGCTTCGGGTGGGGGATCTCGGTCTTCGCCGCCACGACGACGTTCGCTCCGTCGCGCGCGGCGCGCAGGGCGATCGCACGTCCGATACCGCGACTCGATCCGGTGATGAAAAGGGTCTTTCCCGCAAGGTTTCGCATGACGGATCCGAGCTCCTTCCTGCAGCTGGTCCTTTCAAGATCGCGGTATTATACTGCGTCCCTTGGTCCGTTCTCGCGATCAAGAAAGGACAGCGTGCATGACGATTTCGACGAAGAGCTTCGGTACGACGGCGGGAGGAGACGGGGTGACGCTCTTCGAGCTCGGCAGCGAGAGCGGAGTGAAGGTCGAGCTGCTCGACTACGGCGCCATTCTGCGCGGCGTGAAGATGCCGGACCGCGACGGTGAGAGCCGCGAGATCACTCTCGGCTTCCAGAGCCTGGCCAGCTACGAAAGCAACCCGCCCTACTTCGGCGCCACGGTGGGACGCTTCGGGAACCGCATCGCCGGGGGACGGTTCGAGCTCGAAGGTCAGTCGTACCGGCTCGCGAAGAACGACGGAGACAACCACCTTCACGGCGGGATCGAGGGCTTCCACAAGCGACTCTGGAGCGCCGATTCATCGGAGGGGTCGGACAGGTCGACCGTGACCTTCCGCCTCATCAGCCCCGACGGGGACGAGGGCTACCCCGGTACCTTGACCGTCCTCGTCACCTACACGCTCGACACGTCCGG
Source organism: uncultured Planctomycetia bacterium (assembly GCA_964390645.1). Taxonomy (GTDB): domain Bacteria; phylum Planctomycetota; class UBA8108; order UBA8108; family UBA8108; genus CAYMLL01. The sequence goes on from CAYMLL010000293.1 coordinate 1,093, forward strand.
CAGCCTCTCGATCGCCTACGAGGCGACTTGCGACCGGGCGACCCCGCTCAACCTGACGAACCACGCGTACTGGAATCTCGCCGGCGCCGGGTCCGGCTCCGTCGGATCGCACGTGCTGTCGATGCAGGCCGATCGATACCTCGAGGTCGACGAGGGGCTGATCCCCACCGGAGTCATCGCGGATGTGACGGGCACCCCGTTCGACTTCGCGACGGCACCCGGAGCCCTCGCAGAGCGTATGGACGAGGTCGGTGGGTACGATCTCTGCTATGTTCTCGCTGACGCCCCGCGCCAGGAGCCGGCGCTCGCCGCGACGGTGACGGACCCCGCGAGCGGCCGCGGCATGCGCATCTTGACGACGGAGCCGGGAGTACAGCTCTACACTGGCATCCACCTCCCATCGGTGGATGTGGAGGGACCCTTCGTGAAGTACGGTGCCCTCTGCCTCGAGGCGCAGCACTTCCCCGACAGTCCGAATCGGCCGTCCTTCCCGACGACGATCCTGCACCCCGGCGAGACCTACCGCCAGACGACGGTCCACGAGCTCTTCATCAGCTGAGGCGACGTCTCACCCGGCACGACTCGTCCGCTGTATCCGACCCGGTGGCGGGGAACGACCCCCGACCGGTCGTATCAGCAGCCCGAATACTCGTCACAGCCCAGCCAGCCGTCAGAACTCGGCCCGTCGGGATCGAGGCCACAGCCCGCCGTCTCGGACGGCGGACCGGGTGGGGGTGGGGCTGCGCCCGCTCGGAACAGAAACTCGAGCGAGGAGACCACGTCCGCCACGTCGAGCTCGTCGTCGTCGTTGACGTCCGCGGCTTCCAGACAGGTGAACGAGTGGGTGCCGCGAAACAGGAACCCGATCACGCCGACCGCGTCGGAGACGTCGAGGGACCCGTCGCTGTTCGCATCTCCGCGGTAGAACGGGACGAGCTGGCAATCGTCGGGCACGCCGTCCTCATCATGGTCCGGGGCGGCACCATCGTCGATCTCGCAGCGGTCGGGCAGACCGTTCCCGTTGCAATCCGACAGGAAGCCGAGGTCGATCTCGCAGGAGTCGATGACCGTGTTTCCGTTGCAGTCTCCCGGGCTTCCGAAGTCGATACACTCCTCGGAGATCCCGACGAGTTCGAGCGGCCCGTCGGACCACGACCCGACCGTGCTGCCGCCATCCGTGATGCTGCAGTAGACCCAGTAGATCCCGGGCTCGACCTCCGCCGTGTTGATGATGGCCAACCCGGGGCCCGCGTCGGTGTGGATCGTCGTCGGGACGAGAGCGAGGTTCTCGTCGACGACGCGCTCGTGATTGAGGTGGACGCTGACCCATAGCGGGTCGTTCTCGGGGTCCGTGGCGTTCCACGTCACGCGATAGAGCTCGAGACCGTGCAGCAGCCTGACACCGCCTTCGGTCGGCGTCAGGACCTCGATTTCGGGTGGCTGGTTTGCAGGCGGATTGATCGTCAACTTGTAGTCGGGTGACGGACCGCCATCCTGACTGAAGACACGCACGCAGTACCATCCACCGTTCCGGCCCTCGAGCGAGACGCGCTCGAAGTCGGCGGCGGTTGCAGATCTCTCCACCAGGTTGCCCTCGTCGTCCAGGAGATCGATTCCTATATTGCCCGCGGCCGATCGAAAGTCGACGCGGACGAAGTCCGTCGCAGCGCCCACATGGTTCGAGTAGAAGCGGAAGAAGTCGACGTCGGAACCCTCGTGCAACGTCAGGTTCTCGAGATCGAGCTTGGGGTTCGCCGGCCCGAGGTTCGGGCTGTTGGGCGAACCGACCCGCAGAGAACGCACGGCATCCAGGGAGTCGTTAGGTTCGTAACGATCAGGCTCGATGTCCGGGGGATCGCCGAGGGTGAACGGGATGCGTGCGTAGTTGTTCGTCTCGTCCATCTCCAGAACGTGGTTCTCCGGGTCGACCACGGATTCGAGCCAGTAGTGGCCGTCCGGAACCTCGGTGATGTCGATGTCCTGACCTGGAAGGTTCTTGTCGTAGATGTCCTGCCAGCCGACCGAGAGTCCCTGGACCGTCGCGTTGCAACGAGTATAGCGGCCGCCAGGAACGTAACCGGGAAGGTCACGGTCGTAGGAGCGCAGATCGAGGATACAGAAGCTCACCTTGTCTCCCTCGGCGACGATATCGCCGACCCCGTCCTCGCCAAGGCGCCGGCGCAGTCGGTAGTGAGCCCAGTCGTTGAAGTGAATGTGGCTGTGCCCCTGATGGTAGAGGAACTCACCGGCAAGGCGACTGTGGTACGAGCCGTCCTCGCGGTAGATCCGCTGCCGAACATCCTGTGTGCCATCTCCGTTCCCGGGTGTGACCCCGTAGAGGTGGAGCGGTCCGACGCCGACGTTCGCGGTGCCGTTCGACAGGCGCAGCAGCGTCCGACCCCCGACACGCTGAATACGTTGGTCGTAGAGCCAGGACTCCGGAACGATGATGTCGGGCAGCAGGTCGGGGGAGTCTTCGCCGGCGGAGACCGGCATGGAGACGTACAGCGACACTGACGCCAGAACCGCAACGAGCCGGCATGCTCGAGAGGTGATCAGCATTTACAGATCCTTGTTGTCCCCGTGCCGCGGTCGTGATGCCCGTTACCGTATGAACCGCGGGACCGCAATCGTCATGCGGAAGGCTTGTACTCTTGCGCGAAGCCTCAAGGCTACGGCCCACGCCGGGGGGTGTCAATGACCGACTTCGAGGACGATTCGGACTCGAAAACCGCAGCGGACGGCTACTCGAGTCACGATCAGGGAGGGAAGCGCGGGGACCTTCAGAGCGTCTTGAGGTATGCCAGAAGATCCGCAAGCTCGTCCGCGGACAGCTCGTGGGCACGCCCGTGGAGCCGGTCCGGGTCGTGGTCGCGGAACACGGCGCGAAGCGTCGCGGCCCGACCGTCGTGAAGCCAGCGCTCACGGTCTCGAACGCCGCGTAGCGAAGGCGGGTTGTAGTCACCACGGCCGTCGTAGTCGTCGACCACCCCGACGTTGCTGATCTTGCGGGTCGTGAAGCCGGGAGGGCGGTGGCAACCGGTGCAGGCAGCTTGTGCGAAGAGGTGCTTCCCGCGCGAGGTGTCGCCGCCGAGACTCTCTCCCGGTCGGGTCGGTCGTGGAGGCTCCAGCGTGCGAAGGAACGCGATGACCTGCTCGACCTCTCGGCGTCCGGGGGGAGAGTCCACGGCCATCGTCTTCTCCAGTGTCGCCGCGACCTGTGCCTCCAGCGTCTCGAAGCCGCCGGCCCACGACCAGGGTCCGGTCCCGGTGACACCGTGAAGAGCCGGCGCACGCTTGGCCAGACCGTCGCCGTCGGAACTCGTGTCGAAACGTCGCCCTCGCGTGCCTCCCTCCGGATGGCAGCTGTGGCAGCTGTACCAACCGCCGCGAGACCGCCGCGAGTCGAAGAAGATGGACGCTCCCAGATGCTCGGTTGTCGGCGCGGCCTGAGGTCGGAGTCGAAGCGAACGCAGCAGACGCCGTCGGCGCGTGTCGACGATATCGATGCGATCGTCGAGCGAGCAGAGGACGTAGGCGAGATTTCCGCGAGGTCCCGCGACGACCGTGACGGGACGATCTCCGACGACCACGGACGCAACCGGCTGCTCGGTGGTCAACGGCTGCGTGATTCGCCGCCAGCCGTCTTCGAGATCGACCAGGAGCAGGCGGTCTGTGCCGCCGCTCGGTACCAGCAGGGTGCGGGATCCGGGAACAAGGGCGACCCGGCCCGGATCACCGTTGGCGCGGTGTCGCTGGTCCAGCGGCACGATCCACTCGTCCTCGCCACCCACACCGAGGTCAACGTCGTAACCTTCCTTCCTCGCAGGCGCAGCGCCGCCGGTCCGCGTCGACGTCTCGCTCGTGATGCCAGCGCTCTCGTGCCCGAGGATCTCCGTCAATCGGACTCCGGAGACGCGATTCGCGATGATCAGCCCCCAGACAATCATCTGCGGGCTGATCGTCACCTCGGTCGGCTGAACCTGATGCGCGAGGATGACGCGGTCGCCGTCCATCGCCAGACCACCGATATTCAGGGCCGTCCCTGCCGCCAGGGACCGACTCCCGAGGCGTTTCCCGCCGACAGGATCGATGAGGGCAACCCCGTCTCGACCGGCGACGACGAGATATGCTGCACCGGTCTTCGGGTCGGCCGTGAACGCGATGTGGCGTGGAGCGTCGATCGTCTCGAGCCTTCGCACGACCCGGCGCGTGGAGACGTCGACCTCGAAGACGCTGTCCGCGCCCTCGCAGGCGACGAGGACCCGATTCCCGGTCTTGTCGAAGGCGAGTCCCCCAGGCAGACGTCCCACCTCGACCCTGCCGAGCAGGCGAATCGCGGTGCCGCGCCATCGGAGCAGCGCGATCTCGTGGTGATGCCGCAGGCTGACCGCCAGGTGGATCGTCCCGTCGGAGCCCGACGACATGGCGATACGCGAGGGCCGGCTACCCGGGGGCAGCTGCTCCTCGTCGAGAACTTCCCCGCCGACGAGGTCGACGCAGCTGACGCTGGCTGAATGCGAGTTCGCGGTGAAGGCCCGGCGAGCGTCGTCGTCGACGACGATGTCGAGTGGATAACGCGGGCCGTCCTTCGCGGCGACAGGGAGTCGCGTGCAGGCGAGCACGTACATTCCGACGATGATGCCGACCCAACGTGTCATTGACGTCCCTCCGGTGTTGCGCGATGCTGATTGTAGCTCGCATGTCTCCACCCGGCCAGAATCGATGGAATCTCGCGGATGCGAGCGCGACAAGAGACGACCGGGTCGCCTTTCGCTGCTTGCTTCGGGACCGCTCGGAGTCCTTCAGGACGCGATGGACCGGATGGCTGGCTTCGCAGGCTCCGTGACGAACGCTTCCACTTCATTCACCGAGGATCTCGATATGCTGCGTATCTTCGCTGCCCGCGCTACGATTCCACTCCTGGTGACGGTCTCGTGCTCTTTCCCCCTGCGCGCGGAAGGTCCCTCCCTGGGCAGCTACGTCCCGGCCAACGTGCACATGTACAGTGCCAGAAAGAGCACCCCGGCAGTCGATCGCCTGACACGGCCCTTCGAGAACGCAGTCGGCAAGCTGATCGAGTCCGGCATCTTCGCGGACCTCTTCGAGCTCGCGACCGCCGAGCTCGCAGAGGGCGAGCGCGACGAGATCCGCGCCGTCATCGGTCAGGTCACGGATCTGCTCGGGAAGGCTGACTGGAAAGCCCTGACGAAGCGCGAGGTAGCGGTCGGGTTCCAGCTTGCGTCGCTGTTCCCCGAGTACCTCGTGCTCTTCCGTGTCCCCGAGGCTCACGCGGCGGACCATCAGGACGAGCTGCACGGGATCCTCGAGGGCGTTGCCGGCTTCGCTCCGGACTTCCTCGACGTCTCCAGGCACGAGAAGCAGGGCGCGAAGATCTCGACCCTGCGTGGCGATGGCGTGCCGATCTCGTTGACGGCGGCCTCGAAGAAGGACGTCGTCGTGCTGGTGCTCTCGGCGTCGGATACGCTTCTTGACGACACCTTCGCGCTCGTCGACGGCACGGACAACGTCGACGCGATCGTCGACGACCCGCGGTTTATCGCGTCGCAGGAAGGAATGCCGGGAGAGCCTCACGGCCACTTCTACTTCAATTTCGACGCTTACGTCGGCGTCATCAGCGGGCTCGTGCAGCTCGCCGCCTCGCAAGGCGGTGACAGTCCGCAGATCAACGCGGTCCTTGCCGTCGTCAAGACGATCTTCGAGGAGATCCGCAAGCTGGAGACGGTCGGCCTCTCTGAACGCGCCGAAGGAGATCTCAGTGTCGTGGACAGTCGCGTCGTCTTCAGTCAGGACGGCAAGTCCGGGTTCATCGAGAAGCTGATTGCGGCGCAGGAGCCGATCACGGCGGACTTCGTCCGAGTCGTACCCAGGGACGCGACGGGCTTTTGGATGACATCGGGCGTGAACCCCCTCACTGTCTACGACACGATCATCAGCGGGGTCCGCCGGCTCGGAGGGGAGGAGGGCGAGCAGTTGCTCGCCGTCTGGAAGGCCGTCCAGGAGCAGAGCGATTTCCTTCTGCGCGACTTGCTGTCGTGGATCGACGGCGGTATGGGTGTCGTCACGCTGCCGTCGACGTCGGGAGGCAGCGGCGAAGCCGTCGTCTACTTCCGGGTCACCGACGGGAGCAAGGCGAAGATCTTCCTGGAGGCCGTCTGGTCGTCAACTGTCGAATACGTTCGCGGTAGGGAACAGAACATCGACAGGGTCAAGGTCGAGGGTTTGCCCGACTTCGAGGAGATCCACGTCGACGCGATGCCATGGTTTCGTCCGGTTGTCGGCTTCCCGGAGGGTGTGGTGGTGATCGCGAGCTCCGCCGAGGCCGCGAAGCGCGTCGGCGCGGCGGTGACGGGCCGGGCTCCGAACATTTCCGAGAACCCGCGATTCCAGGCGCTCGGGATGCCCGATGGATCCTTCACGGAGATCTTCTACTCCGACGTCGAGAGATCCCTCGCAGATCTCGCCGACCTCCTCGGCAGCGCCGGCTTCTTCCTCAGCCTCGTGCCAGAGGAGAGGGACACCCGGCCGGTGATCAAGACCGGACACATCCTCACGAAGCTCGCCGCCTTCCTGCGCGACGTCGACATCGCGGTCGACTACGGAAGCTGGTCGTCCTACGATGCCGGGAAGCGCCGCTTGGAGACGACACAGGCGACGAAACTGCGTGTTCCGGCCGCTCAACCCTAGCCCGCCACAGCCCTCCGCCGGGAGCTTCTGATCGCTCCCCCGGGCCCGCGGATTCGGGTCTCCGCACCTCCGAAGATGCAGGAGGCGCCGCGACGTCGAGGTTGACGGCAGGCAGAGCCGGCCCGTCGCCTGCGACGTCGTGGCCCTGCTTGTCGCCGGCGTCTCCCTGCTCCTCGTGTCGGCACGATCCCACGGTTTCTGGCAAGTTGAGAGACTGACGGCCCGCGGTTCCTTCCACTCTGAACGAGGGGCCGAGGAGCGTGCGCTCGCCGGACTTGACGAGCAAGGGCGCCCCCGACCCACGGCCTTGCCGCCCGGCTGCAGGGCCGCAGCTGAACGGATCCGAACGAGTCGAGCCCGAGCCGGCCGCGCACCGTGATCCGTCGAGAAAATTTCCGAAACGCTATAAATTGCGGATACGCAATGAACCGTAGGATTCGTTCCGGTCGCCGCCTGACACACCCGATCATCAGAGGAGAGCAGTCATGTATCGGTCTCGTTGTCTCATGATTCTCGGTCTGGTCACGTCGCTCGCCGGACGTGCTCACGCGGACGCGTGCGCGAGTATCCCGGCGGAAGCGACCGACGACGGCAGCTGCCGGCCCGGCTGGATGGGCGACGGCGAGCTTCGCAAGGGCGGAGACTACGCGCAGGATCCGTCGTATCGCTGCACCGTCGACGTCGCCTTCTCGGATCCTCGCGAACTCGACACGCAGCTTCTGGTGATCTTCGACGACCGGGAGATCAATTGCGGCTGCGGCACCGTCGTGGAGAGCTTCGAGTTCACGCGCAAGCTCATCGACTCGAGCCACTGGGAAGAGAGCGACACGACGGAGTGGGGTGGGAGGATCACGGCGAGGGTTCTGGCGGGCATCAACTCCCTGCTCCTGGGGATCGAGACCGAGACTGCCTGCGCCGCACATTTCCGGGTCACCCGGCAGAACTTGCGCGGAGGCTCCGACGAGGAGATCCAGCAGCTGGCCTTCTCGAAGAAGTTCGAGCTTCGCTCGTGCACGGCGGCGACCTACCTGAAGGTCGTGAGCAAGCGCCGTCGGGCCGAGGACGTGGACCTGCGTGCGACCTGGACCGCGAGTCAGCTCTGTGACCGCGGCGGGGGAACCACCGTACGCGTCACCTTCGGAGGCTCGGATCTCTGCGAACGATGCGGATCGATGTCCGCTCTCGGATATCAGATCTTCGATGGCATGTACAGCGGCCGCAAGCAGGGTTTTCAGCCACGCATCGTGCGATGTGTGGAGTGCGAGAAGGCAACGTTTTGCGCCCTCGCTCCCGCGGAGCTCGGCAGCTGTCCGGACGGTAGTCGTTGTGTGGACTTCAACGAGCCGGGCCGTGGCGAGGAGCGAGAGTCCGCGGAGCGTGTCGGGGGCCTCGGCCCGAGGGGGGGACGATGAGGCGCTGGAGAACGGACATCCTCGTCCTGGGTCTCTGGGCACTCGCGCTGAGCCGACTCCTGCATGGGCAGCCTGACCCCGTTGTCGAGGAGTACCTCGACCTCAAGAGGACCGACGCAACGGCCGCATCGATCGAGGAGCGCCTCGGTCGGATCGCCGGGTTCGAGTCCCTGCTACGACAAAACGCGGGCCACCGAGACTACGCTTCCATGATGTTCTGGCTCGGACAGAGCTACAGCACGCTCGGCGATCCCGGAACGGCGGTTGCGCTCTTTGACGAGCTGCGACACCT
>CAYMLL010000294.1:0-9472 GCA_964390645.1 uncultured Planctomycetia bacterium
GGTCTACGAGCGGTGCGTCGCGCTCGGGGAGGGGGTCGTCGCGCGCCACCCCGGCAAGGCCCGCGTCCTCCTGGAGCTCGGCGCCGTCCACTTCCGGCAGGGACGGTTCACGGAGGCGCTGGCGATCTACGACCGGATCCTCCGCACGACCGCGGCGAACGGCAGTGTCCGGCAGCGTCGCGCGCTCTGCTGCTGGAGGCTCGGTCGCACCGAGGAGGCGATCGCCGACTACCGCAGGGCGCTCGCGGACGGCAGCCCGGACTCGACCCGCGTGCGGCTGGAGCTGGCCGACGTGCTCTACCAGGCCGCACGCCAGCAGGAGTCGGCGGTCGAGCTTCGCGCCCTGCTGCGGACGGGACGCGGCGGCGGCCTCGCGCACTACCACCTCGGCCGCGCCCTCAACGCACTCCTCCTCGAGGGAGATCTCTCCGCGGACCGCACGACCGAGCTGCGTCGCGAGGCGATCGCGACGCTCCAGCGCGCGGCCGTCCTGCGCCCGGCCCACGCGCAGACGCGCTACCTTCTCGGCATGCTGCTGCGTCGCGGCGGAGACGCGCAGGGCGCGCGCGAGCACCTGCGCGCGTACCGTCGGCTGAAGCAGCCCGGCAAGGGCCTCGACCCGGGGAAGCTCGGCGCCTCCGGCCGCGACTTCGAGATCCGCGCGGCGGTGGGGCTGGCGCGCGCGGTCTTCGAGAGCGGCGCCGCCGGCGACGCCCTGCAGCTCGTCGAACACGCCCTGCGGGTCGATCCGGACGCCGTCGAGGCGCACTCGTACAGGGGCTGGATCCACCTGCAGCAGAAGCGCTTTCCCCGGGCCGAGGCGGCGTACAAGGAGGCGCTGAGTCGCGATCCGGGTCACGCCGAATCGCTCTGGAACCTCGGCAAGGTCCACCTGCGCACGGGCTCTGTCCAGCGCGGCGCGGAGCTGCTCCTCGACGCGACCGAGCGCAAGGGGCACTTTCCCGACGGCTGGGAGATGCTGACGCTCCTCGCCCGGCAGAAGGGCGTGATGAAGCGCCGCACGCTCGAGTTCTCCCGCAAGGCGCTGGCACAGCGCAAGAGCCCGAAGAACTTCGCGGCGCACGCACAGTGCCTCTTCGAGGCTGGCCGCCGCCAGGACGCCGAGCAGGTGCTCGAGAGCGGCCTGCGGCGCTTTCGGGGCGACCCGACGCTTTCGCAGGCGCTCGTCGGCCTGCGCGGGGCGCGGCTCGGCGAATGAGCGAGGACCTCCGCCGGTGACGAGATCATCACCAACCCCCGCACGAGGCTTCTTCTTCGCGATCGCCGCCGCGATGTCGCTGGGGATCGCGGCGTCCGTCATCGTCGTCGGTTGCGGCGGCGGCTCATCGAGCGGCGATGGAGCGTCGAGCGGCCACGGAGCGTCCAGCGGCGATGGAGCGTCGAGCAGCGACGGCACGTCGTCGGTCGACGCACGGACCGTGCCGCCGTTTCCGCGCTTCGCGGACATCACCGCGACGTCCGGTGTCACCTTCCGGCACGACAACGGCTTCGACGGCACGAGCTATCGTATCGTCGAGACCGTCAACGGCGGCGTCGGGCTGCTGGACTTCGACGGCGACGGCCACCTCGACATCTACTTCACGAACGCGCGTCGCCTGCGACACGACGGCGCCGCCCCGAGGAACGCCCTCTACCGCGGCAACGGCGACGGCACCTTCGTCGACGTGTCCGCGCGGTCGGGCACCGACGATGACGCGCTGACTCTCGGCTGCAGCATCGCCGATGTCGACGGCGACGGACGGCCCGACATCTACGTGACGAACGACGGTCCCAACCGCCTCTACCGCAACCTCGGAGGCGGCAGGTTCGAGGACATCGCCGCTCGGTCGGGCGTGGCCGGCGGCTCGATGGACGCCGGCTCGGCATTCCTCGACATGGACGGAGACGGCGACCTCGACCTCTACGTCGCGTCGTACGCGGTCGACGCGAAGACCGATCAGAGCCCCGCGGTCGTGCGCGGCGCACCGAGCTACTGGCCGCCGCTCAACTACGCCGCCGCGGCCGACCACCTCTACGAGAACCGCGGCGACGGCACCTTCGCCGACGTCTCCGCGACCTCCGGCATCCGCGCCGTCGACGGCGGCCGCGGGCTCGGCGTCCTGACCGCGGACATCGACGGCGACGGTGAGCAGGACATCTACGTCGCGAACGACATGACCGCGAACTTCTTCTTCAAGGGCGACGGTGAGGGGAAGTTCGAGGAGCTCGGGCTCGAGCTCGGCACGGCGACCGGCTTCGAGGGCGACGACCAGGGGAGCATGGGAGTCGCCCTCGGCGACTACGACCGTGACGGCATGATGGACCTCTTCGTCACCAACTACCTCGCTCAGACCAACAACCTCTTCCGTGCGGTGCGACCGGATCTCTTCCAGGATGTCGCGCAGGTCGCGGGAGTCTCCCTGCGCAATCGCCAGGACGTCTCCTGGGGCGTCGGCTTCGTCGACTTCGACGCGGACGGCTGGCGCGACCTCTTCGTCGTCAACGGCCATCTCAATCCGCACACGGAGAAGCTCGCCGCCGGCACGTCGTACCCCCAGCGCGATCGCCTCTGGCGCAACCGGGGAGACGGCGGCTTCGCGGAGGTCACGGACGACGTCGGCGATCTCGCGACGCTCGTACGCGTCGGTCGCGGCGCGGCCTTCGGAGACATCGACAACGACGGTGACGTCGACATCATCATCGTGCACTCGAGCGGCCCGCCCGCCATCCTGCGCAACGACGGCGACGGCGGCGGCTCCTGGGCGATGATCCGGCTCCTAGGGGCGGCCCGGAACCGCGACGCGATCGGCGCCCGGGTGACGGTGCTCGCGGGGGGAGCGAGGCAGACCTTCGTGCGCTCGAGCGCGGCGAGCTACGTGTCGGCGGACGATCCGAGGATCCACGTCGGCCTCGGAGCGGCCGGCGGCATCGAGCGCATCGACGTGCGCTGGGCGGACGGCAGCACGCAGACGTGGACCGGGCTGCCGGCCCGGCGTCTGATCGTGCTCGAGCAGGGCGAGGAGGGCTTCGAGGTCACCGGGCTCGCCGGCGTCAGGAATTCGTGAACCCGCGGAGTGAGATCGACATGGGAACGAGCTGGATGATGATTCGCAGGATACTCGGCGTCTCTTTGATCGTCGGCCTGGTGGCCTCGCCGGTCGCCCCGCAGGAGCCGCAGGCCGCCGGCAAGGATCCGGCGGCGCGGAGTCCCGAGTTCGCCCGGCTCTACTCGCGGATCCGGCAGCACATCGTGAGGATCGACCAGCGCGCCGAGGAGTTCCGGATCCCCGACTTCGAGAAGGGAAAGGAGTGGTTCAACTCGCCGCCGCTGTCCTTCGAGCGCGAGCTCCGGGGCAAGGTCGTCCTGCTCGACTTCTGGACCTACTGCTGCATCAACTGCATCCACGTCCTCCCGGACCTGGCGTACCTCGAGGAGAAGTACGCCGGCTACCCGGTGGCCTTCGTCGGTGTGCACTCCGCGAAGTTCGACAACGAGAAGGTCTCCGAGAACGTGCGCCAGGCGGTGCTGCGCTACGAGATCCGCCACCCGGTCATCAACGACGACGAGATGTCCACGTGGCGCAAGATCGGCGTGCGCAGCTGGCCCTCCCTGGCGATCGTCGGGCCGAAAGGCAACCTGCTGCTCATGGTCTCCGGCGAGGGGCAGCGTGACGTGCTCGACGCGGCGATCGCGGCGACGCTCGACTTCTACCCGAAGGAGAGCTTCCGGCACGAGCCGGTGCCGCTGGCGCTCGAGACCGCCGGCGCGTCGAGCGACGCCCCCCTGCGCTACCCCGGCAAGCTCGCCGTCGACGCGAAGCGCGGGCAGCTGTTCATCAGCGACTCGAACCACAACCGCATCGTCGTCACCGATCTCGACGGACGCTTCGTCGAGGTCATCGGCACGGGACGGATCGGCCTTCAGGACGGCCCCTACGACACGGCGCGGTTCAACCGTCTGCAGGGACTCGCCGTCGACGGGGATCTCCTCTGGGTCGCCGACGCCGAGAATCACGCCCTGCGGCGCGTCGATCTCCTGACCCGGACCGTGACGACGGTCGCCGGCAACGGCGTGCAGGGGCGCGACTACGAGGGCGGCCGCTCCGGCGTGGGCCAGCTGCTCAGCACGCCATGGGACGTCGTGGTCGACGGCGAGAAGGTCTTCATCGCGATGGCCGGAACCCACCAGATCTGGTCGCACGACAAGTCGGGTGGAGCCACGTCGCAGTACAGCGGCAGCGGTCGCGAGCAGAACCTCAACTCCGAGAACCGCCTGATGGCCGCGTGGGCGCAGCCGTCCGGACTGACCATCGGCGCCGGCAAGCTCTTCGTCGCGGACAGCGAGAGCAGCACGATTCGCGACGTCGACCTGGCGAGCGGCGTGACGTCGACGATCGTCGGCGGGCAGGACGGTCAACCGACGAACCTCTTCGCGTTCGGCGACGTCGATGGCAAGGGTGATGCGGCGAAGCTCCAGCACGCCCTCGGCGTGCTCTGGGTCGAGAGCCGCAAGTCGGTGCTCGTCGCCGACACCTACAACCACCGCCTGAAGATCCTCGACCCGGCCGCCAGGTCGGTGCGCCAGTGGGTCGGCTCCGGCAAGTCCGGGCTCGCGGACGGCGCGGGGCTCGAGGCGCGCTTCTCCGAGCCTTCCGGTCTGGCGCTCGCGCCCGACGGTCGGCGCGTCTTCGTCGCCGACACCAACAACCACGCGATCCGCGTTGTCGACCTGGAGACCCTCGCCGTCAGGACGCTGAAGCTCAGCGGGATTCCCGGTCCGGCGCCGGCGGCCGTGCCGCGCAGCACCCGGCTCGCGGACCTGCCGGACACACCGGTCGTCAAGCTGCCGGGCATCAGGATCGCCGCCGCGAAGGAGACCGAGCTGGTGCTCGCGATACGGCTGCCCGCGAAGCATCACTACTCGAAGGGCGCCGGCAGCCGCTGGCAGATCCTCGCCGATCCGGACTCGCCGATCGACGTCGACGAGAAGGCCGCACAGGGTCATCTCGAGGACGCGCCCGAGATCGTCACCAGGATCCGCGGCACCCGCGTCGGCGCCACGGGCAACGTGCGTGTCGAGGCGCTCGCGTACTACTGCGAGGACGGGAAGCAGTGCAAGGTGGGAGCGGTCGTCTTCGAGGTGCCGGTCCAGGTGGCGAAGGACGGCGAGGCGCGCGTCCGCCTCGAGCACTCGCTCCGCGCCGCCGGCACGTCCTTCGACGGGCTCTTCGAGCTGCCGGACCCGCAGGGCGAGAAGTAGCGGGCGGTGGCGGGCCGGGCGATGGGATCCCCGCGGCAAGCCGACCGGGTACAATGCGGGCGAGTCCACGAGGAGGGAGCCGCTGCCGCCATGGGGAAGCCACGTCGCCCGCTGCCGATCGTCCTTCTGCTCTCGATGCTCCCGGTGGTATCGACACCGTCGTCCGCTGCCGACCTCGAGCGCCTCCTGTACCGCAACCCGGGTCTCGTGGTCGACCTCGGCGTCGGGCTGTGGGCGTGGCCCTTGCCGATGGACCACGACGGCGACGGCGACATGGATCTCGTCGTCAGCTGCCCCGACGGTCCCTACAACGGCACCTACCTGTTCGAGAACCCCGGCGGCTCGACGATGCCGGTCTTCCGGCGCGCCAGGAGGATCGGGCCGGGCCTGCGCAACCTCCGCGTCTCCCATGTGCGGGGCTCCGTCCGCGTCCTCGAGCCCGGTCACGAGTACGTCGACTTTCTCTCCAAGGGGCTCGCCGAGCGCAGGAAGATTCACGACCCGGCGAAGATCCACCCCGGCAAGCTGCGCGCGAACCAGTGGCACTACGTCGACTGGGAAGGCGACGGCGACCTCGACCTCCTCGTCGGCGTCGGCGACTGGACCGAGTACGGCTGGGACGACGCCTACGATGAGAGCGGCCGGTGGACGCGCGGCCCGCTGCGCGGCTTCGTCTACCTGATCCGCAACGACGGTGACGACGCGGCTCCGCGCTACGGCGAGCCGAGCAGGATCGAGGCCGGCGGCGCCGCGCTCGAGGTCTTCGGCTGGCCCTCCCCGTGCGTCGCCGACTTCGACGGCGACGGCGACCTCGACATCGTCTGCGGCGAGTTCCTCGACAAGCTGACCCTCTTCGAGAACCTCGGCAGCCGCGCCGAGCCGCGCTACGCCCGCGGAGCGCTGCTCGCGGACCGCCGCGGCGTCATCACGATGGACCTGCAGATGATCGTGCCGGTCGCGGTCGACTGGGACGGTGACGGCGACGTCGACCTCGTCGTCGGGCAGGAGGACGGACGCGTCGCGCTGCTGGAGAACCGTGGCCATCAGGGCCGGGGAGTGGGCGCCTTCGCGCGGCCGCGCTTCTTCCGCCAGGAGGCGCACGAGGTCAAGTTCGGCGCGCTCTCGACTCCCTGCGGCGTCGACTGGGACGAGGACGGTGACGACGACATCGTCTGCGGCAACACGGCCGGCTACATCGGCTTCATCGAGAACCTCGACGGCGCCGATCCGCCGCGCTGGGCCGCGCCGCGCTACCTGGAGGCGGGCGGCGAGCCGATCCGCATCCAGGCGGGATACAACGGCTCCATCCAGGGGCCCTGCGAGGCGAAGTGGGGCTACACGACGCTGACGGTCGCCGACTGGGACGGCGACGGTCGTCGCGACATCCTCGTCAACTCGATCTGGGGCGAGGTCCTCTGGTATCGCAACGACGGCAAGAAGGGAGAGCCGAGCCTGGCTCCGGCGCGCCGTGTCGAGGTCGCCTGGGAGGGGACGCCCCCGAAGCCGGCATGGCTCTGGTGGAGTCCGCGGGGCTCCCAGCTGGTGACGCAGTGGCGCACGACGCCGGTCGCCGCCGACCTCGACCGCGACGGGCTGGTCGATCTCGTCATGCTCGACCACGAGGGGTACCTGTCGCTCTACGGGCGACGTCGCCGGGGCGGGCGTCTCGAGCTGTCGCCGCCGCGGCGTGTCTTCGTCGACCCGGCGGGGAAGCCGCTGCGGCTCAACAGCCGGCGCGCGGGCGGCAGCGGTCGGCGCAAGCTCTGCGTCGTGGACTGGGACCGGGACGGTCACCTCGACGTGCTCGTCAACAGCGCCAACGTCGATCTGCTGCACGGCTCGGCGGGCGAGGACGGCAGGGTGATCCTCGAGAGCCGCGGCCCGCTGGCGCGCCGGAACATCTCCAAGCACACGACGAGCCCGACGGTCATCGACCTCGACCGCGACGGCGTCCCCGAGCTCCTCGTCGGCGCCGAGGACGGCTACTTCTACCATCTGCGGCGCTGAGCGGCAGGCAGCGGCTGGCGCCATGTTCCGGCGACTCTCGCGGTCCCCCGCGAAGGGCTGCCCGGACCCGCGCGTCACGACGATCCCGGGAACGCCCTTCCGGGGCAGACGTCGAGAGGCTACGATAGCCGCGCAGCACCGGGTGTCGGAGGATCTCCCCGGCGCCCGAAGGCCCGGAGCCCGGTCGATGTCGCGACGAACGACCGTATTTCTCGCGTGTGTGGGTCTGTCCATCGGCCCGCCGCGCGTCGCGCAGAGCTCGGAGCCGCCGCTTCACGAGCGCATCGACCGCCTCGTCGACGCGGCGAACCCGGGGACTGTTGCGCCGCCCGCGGACGACGCGAGCTTCCTGCGCCGCATCTACCTCGACCTCGTCGGCCGGATCCCGAGCGTCGAGGAGGCTCGACGCTTTCTCGACGCGACGGGGGATGATTCCCGGACGGCTCCCGGGAGCGCTCCGGGGGCTGATTCCCGGCGCCAGGGCGTGCTTCGCGAGGAGGGTTTCCTGCGGCGGGCACGCTTGATCGATCAACTCCTGGCGAGTCCGGAGCACGCGCGGCGGCTCTCGACGTGGCTCGACATCATCCTGATGGAGCGCCGTGGCGACAAGAACGTCAAGACCGCCGAGTGGCGCCGCTTCCTGCGCGAGTCGGTGCGCCGCAACCAGCCCTACGACCGGCTCGTGGGGGAGATCCTCTCGGCGGACGGCACCGGCGACTCGCGTCCGGCTGCACGCTTCGTGCTCGACCGGGACGTCGAGCCGCACCGGCTGACGAGGGACGTGGGTCGCCTGTTCTTCGGCATGGATCTGCAGTGCGCCCAGTGCCACGACCATCCGCTCATCGACGGCTACCTGCAGAAGGACTACTACGGAATCTACGCCTTCCTGCACCGCTCGCAGCTCTTCACGGCGAAGGACAAGAAGACCTACGTCGGGGAGAAGGCGATCGGGGAGGTGACCTTCAAGTCGGTCTTCGTGCCCAAGAGGACGCGCCAGGCTCGGCCGCGGCTTCCGGGCGACGAGCCGCTCGGCGAGCCGACCTTCGAGAAGGGCAAGGAGTACACCGTGGCGCCGGCGAAGGACGTGCGGCCGGTGCCGAGGTTCAGCCGCCGACGGCTCCTCGCGAAGGCGGCGACGGCCGGCGCCAACGAGGCGTTCCGGCGCAACGTCGCGAACCGTCTGTGGGCGCTGATGATGGGGCGAGGCGTCGTCGAGCCGGTCGACCTGCACCACGAAGACAACCCTCCCGTCGATCCGCTGCTGCTCGACCTGCTCGCCGACGACATCGCATCGAGGAAGTTCGACATGCGCTCGTTCCTGCGCCAGCTCGCCCTGACGCGCACCTACCGGCGCTCGAGCGTGCTGGCGCCGTCCGGGCTTCCCGCCGACGAGGTCCGGCGCCTGGCCGCGACGCTCGAGGGCGACTCCGGGAAGCTCACCCGGCAGCTCGCGGCGGCACTCGACGCGGCGAAGGAGACGGCGAGGCAGCGCGCCGAGGCGGAGACGAGCGGGGGGGGCGCCGCCCGGGAGACGACCCGGGCCAGGGAGCGCCTGGGCGCGGCCGGGCCACTGGTGGAGGCGACGAGCCGCGCCGAGGAGGTCGCGAAGACGATGGTCGCGAGCCAGGAGCGTCTCGGTCGCGCGCTCGCGGACGCCGCGCGCTTGACGCGAGAGGCCTCGCTCGAGGTCGAGGATGTCGCCTCGCTCGCGGACGCGTGCGGTCGGCTCGAGGCCCGACGCGGGGAGGTCGAAGGCGCGCTGGAAGGGCTGCGGCAGGACGTGGTCAAGGTCGTCGCCGATGCGGGCGCCGCCCGGCGCCGTCGCGAGACGCTCGAGGAGGAGGCCGCCGCCGCGACGAGGAGGCTGACCGCGGCGCAGCGGCGACTCGCCGCGTTGACGGCGCGCGTCGAGGAGCTCCGCAGCGATGCCGCCCGTGTCGACACGGAGCTGACCTCGGTCCGTGCCGCCGTCAACAGCGCCGTCGTGCTCGAGGAGCGCGTGCTGGCCGTGGCCCGGGTCGCCGCCGCCGGCGCCGCCCGGGATCTCCCCCTGCTGCGGGTCGAGCAGCAGCGAGCCGCGCTCTCGCGGACCGAGTCGCTCGCGGCTTCCGGTGGCGGGCCTCTGCGCGCGGCGGCCGCCCCCGCCCACGCGCACACCCCCGCGGCGCGCGCGCGGGCGGGGGGGCGGGCCCCGCCCCCACACGC
>CAYMLL010000295.1:0-9413 GCA_964390645.1 uncultured Planctomycetia bacterium
GTCCCTCGTGGGTTCTTCGTTCTAGCGCGGACCCGACGGCCCGTTGAAGACATCATGTCGGCCGGATGCCGGTGATTCTGCCCGGTCTCCACGGCGCTGAAACTCGACGCGGCGGCACCTCGCCGGCGTTTCAGCTTCTCGATCTCGAACAGAAGCTCTCGACGTCGGCTCGAAAGCACTCTCTCGACGGACTGCTGACCGACAGCCGGCATACTGTACGTCGAAAGATGCTCGGCGGCAAGCCCACCGGAGGACGGCCGTGACCGACGTCGCAGTCCTCCGACCCGGGAGGCTCAGAGGTCGAGATCGTCCGCCTCCCCGGCCCGCTCCATGACGAAACGGTAACGCGCGGACGAGTCCTTGCCCATGAGATCGTTGATGACGCGGTCGGTCTCGAGATCGTCCACGATGAGGATACGCTGCAGAGCGCGAGTCCGGGGGCTCATCGCGGTGTCCTCGAGCTGTGGTGGGCTCATCTCGCCGAGCCCCTTGAAGCGCGTGACCGCATCCTCGCTGACGCGTCCTGCGAGATTCTCGATGATCCTGTTCTTCTCGGCGTCCGTCCAGGCCCAGTGCTTCTCGCCGCGGTAATCGATGCGGTAGAGCGGCGGCATGCCGAGATAGACGTGGCCGCCCTGGATCAGACCCGGCAGGTAGCGGTAGAGAAACGTCAGCAGCAGCGTCATGATGTGGTGACCGTCCGAGTCGGCATCGGTGAGGATGATCACCTTGTGGTAACGCAGCTGCGCTATGTCGAAGCCCTTGCCCATGCCGCATCCGAGCGCGGAGACGATGTCGGCCAGCTCCTTGTTCTGCACCACCTTCGAGAGCCCGGCTTGCTCGGTGTTGAGCACCTTGCCACGCAGCGGCAAGATGGCCTGGAACTTGCGGTTCCTTGCCTGTTTCGCCGAGCCGCCGGCGGAATCTCCCTCGACGATAAAGATCTCGGAGAGATCCGGTCGCGTGCTCTCGCAGTCGGCGAGCTTGCCCGGCAGGTTCAGCCGGTGCGAGACGGCGGTCTTGCGCTTGACCTGCATCGCCGCGTCACGCGAAGCCGCCCGCGCGCGTGCGGCGAGCACGGCCCGTGCGACGATCGCCTTGGCGACCGAGCCGTTGGAGTTGAAGTAGAGCTCGAGGCTCGTCGCCACCGTGTTGGCGATCTGCGCGTTGAGCTCCGGGTTGTTGAGCCTGTCCTTCGTCTGACCCTGGAACTGCGGATCGAGGACGTAGCACGACAGGACGCAGCTCAGCCCTTCGCGGACGTCGTCCGGAGTCAGCGTGACGCCGCGGGGCTGCAGCTCGTGGTTCTCGATGTAGTTGCGCACTGCGCGCACGACGCCGGTTCTGAGTCCCTGCTCGTGCGTGCCACCGGCGGGGGTGTGCACTCCGTTGACGTAGGAGCGGACGGACTCGCTCGTTGCGTCCGTCCACTCCAGCGCGATCTCCATGCGCGGCTCGGCCTCGCTGGAGTGATAGAAGAGTCCATCGGTCGTGGTCTTCGAAGCCGACGCGGCGATGATCTTCCGGAGGTACTCCTTGATGCCCTCGTCAAACTTGAATGTGTGCGACTTCCCCTCCACGCCGTCGCGAAAGACGATGCGCAGTCCACGGTGAAGATACGCGCGCGCCTCGATCGTCTCGCGGATACGCTTCGGGTCGAACGCCGCCTTCCCGAAGATCTCCGGGTCAGGCTTGAAGTAGATGCTCGTCCCGGTGCCCTTGACGCTGCCCAGCTTCTTCACCGGCCCGGTCGGCTTGCCGCGACGGTAGCTCTGGCGATACTGCATCCCATCACGTCGCACGGTCGCGACCATCTTGACGCTCAATGCGTTGACGACCGATGATCCGACACCGTGGAGGCCGCCGGAGTGGCGATAGCTCTCGGAGTCGAACTTGCCGCCGGCGTGCAAGGTCGTGAGGATGGTCTCGAGCGCCGGCTTTCTCGTCTCCGGATGCTTGTCGACCGGAATGCCGCGGCCGTTGTCCGTGATTTCGATGCCTTGCGCATCGCTGTCGAGCTTGACCTCGACCGTGGTGGCGAAATCGTTCATCGCCTCATCGACGGCGTTGTCGAGGATCTCCCAGATCAGGTGGTGGAGCCCTCGCGTGTCGACTCCGCCGATGTACATGGCCGGACGCCGGCGCACCGGCTCGAGTCCCTTGAGGACGCTGATGTCCTTGGCCGTGTATCCCTTCTCAGACGCCTTCTTCGCCGTCTTCGCCGTCTTCGCCGTCTTCGCCTTCTTCGCCGTCTTCGCCTTCTTCGCCGTCACTGAAGTCGCCATCGGGCTCCTCTATCTCCCGCCCTTCCTCTTCGTCTGCACGCCGTTCGATCCGTCGTCCTCCGGCAGGTCCGGCAGGGACAGAGCGGGTCGCTCGTATCTCTCGAGCCCGCCGCGCTTGATGACCTCGACACCCTTGCCGCCGCGCCCGGAGACCTTGTAGCTGCGAGTCGACACGTCGACCTTGCGACCGCCGGTCGTGTAGACCCGCAGCTTCTCCGACGGCGCGCGGCTGATTCCGGCAGCCAGCACGCGGTCGCCCCTGCCCAGCTTGAGCCCGAGGACGCCGCGCCCCGGCCCGGCGAGGAAGTTCACCTCCCGGGTCTTGAACAGCGTCACACGGCCGTTGACGCTGGCGAGCATCGCGACCTCCTTTCCTTGCACGACGTGCACGCCGACGACCTCCTCCCCCTGACGCACGCGCATGAACTTGCGTCCGGTCCGGGTGGACACGTCGGAGAAGGGACCGATCGAACAGCGCACCGCGTAGCCGCTCGAGCTGATCGCGAGCAGGTGGTTCTTCGGCACCGTGCCTTCCCGGTCGTTGACCGAGCCGAAGCGGTCGAGCATCCGCGGGTCGAGCGAGATCGCTCCGATGACCTTCTCTCCGTCGCGGAACTTGAAGAGCCCCTGAACCGGGTCTCCGTAGCCTCGGGACGCCGGGACGTCGTTGATGCGGATCGTGTACGCCGATCCCAGGTTGCTGAAGAAGACCACCAGATACCTCGTGTTCCCTCCGAGCACCGCGAGCAGCTCATCCCCGTGGCGGAGCCGGACCTTCGAGAGATCGGCGACACGTCCGGCCCGCTTCACCCAACCGTCGCGGGAAACCAGAATCACCGCGTCCTCGTCGACGATGAACGCCTCCTCGCTGTACTCGGTCTCGTGCGCCCCTCGACCGCCGATCTTCGACCGTCGGTCGTCGGCATAGGCCTTGCGCGTCTGAGCGATCTCGCGCTTGACGATCGTCCACATCCGCCGGTCGCTCGCGAGGATGGCCTCGATCTCCCGGGCCTCCTTCTTCTTCGCGCGCAGCTCTTCAAGGATCGCCTTGATCTCGAGTCGAGCGAGCTTGTAGAGACGCAGGTCAAGAATCGCGTCGGCCTGGATCTCGTCGATACTAAAGCGCTTCATCAGCTTGTCGCGGGCGTCGGCGCGTCCGTCCGAGTTGCGGATGATGCGAATCGCCTCGGAGAGCGCCTTGAAGATCTTCTTGAATCCCTCGAGGATGTGAATGCGCTCGCGCAGGACCCGCAGATCGTACTGGAAACGCCGCTCGACAACCTCGTACCGGAACTCGACGAAGTGGAGCAGCAGACTTCGAAGGTCGAGCTTCGCGGGCGTGCTGTTTCCCTCCTCGTCGTCACCCGGAACCAGGCAGGTGAGGTTGACGTTGAAGTTCGACTGCAGCGACGTGTGCTTGAAGAGGTACGCCATGACGACGTCGGCCCCGGCGCCGGGCTTCATCTCGAGCACGATGCGCACGTCCGTCGTGGACTCGTCTCGCACGTCGGTGAGCTGCGGGATCTTGCGTGCGCCGATGAGCTCGCCGATCGACTTGACGAGCATGTCCTTCTGCACCATGTACGGAATGGACGAGATGACGACACGTGAGCCGCTGTCCCCGGTCTCGACCCGGTACTCGCCGCGAACACGCACCGCGCCACTGCCCTCCTCGTAAATCCGGCGCAGTTCGCTGCGGTCGTTGAGGATCTGGCCCCCCGTCGGAAAGTCCGGCCCCTTGATGAACTTCGTCAGCTCGCGGGTCGTAAGGCTGCGCTTCGTGATCAGAGCCTCGCAGGCCAGGCAGACCTCCTCGAGGTTGTGCGGCGGAATATTGGTGGCGAGTCCGACAGCGATACCGGTGGCGCCGTTGATGAGCAGGTTGGGCACTCGCGATGGCAGGACGACCGGCTCCTTGTTCTTGCCGTCGTAGCTGCCACGGAAGTCGACGGTGTCGCGAGGCAGCTCCTGGAGCAGCTCCGTCGTTATGGCCTGCGTGCGGGCCTCCGTGTAGCGCATCGCGGCAGCGGGGTCGCCGTCGAGGCTCCCGAAGTTGCCGTGCCCGTCGACGAGCGGATACCTGAGGCTGAAGTCCTGCGCCATGCGCACGAGCGTCTCGTAGATCGCCGAGTCGCCGTGGGGATGGAACTTGCCCATCACGTCTCCGACGATGCGTGCGCTCTTCAGCGGCTTGGTCGTCGGACCGAGGTGCAGCTCGTGCTGCATCGTGTAGAGGATGCGCCGCTGCACCGGCTTGAGACCGTCGCGCACGTCCGGCAGGGCACGGGACGTGATGACGGACATCGCGTAATTGAGGTAGCGACGACGCGCGGTCTCGTGGAAGGCGACATCCTGGATCGGGACGAGGGGCTCGACCTTCGAGCCTGCCGGCGCCCGCGGCTTTCTCGGCTTCTTCGCCATCGATGGAGTTCTCGATTCAGCCCTCACCCGAACTCCGGCCGGGCTGCGGCGGAGACGAGGAGAACTCGGCAACGTCGCCCACACCACTCTTCGAGACGCGGGACGCTGGCGCAGGCCTTCCACTCCCTGCCGGGAGGCTCCTCGGAAGACCGGCGAGCCCGGAATCAGACGTGCATCTTATAGTGCCGGATGGCCGGGAAAGCAACCGCGGGCCCAAAAAGGCCTCCGGTCAAGTGGCCCCGGTGTTAAACTGCCCAACGAACGAGGACGTACCGGCCGAAGGATGAGTGGTCTACCGCCGCGTACCGCCCCCAGACGGGAGAGAAGCATGACTGTCCGCAATACCGCCTCGCTCCTCGGCGGCGCTCTGCAATTGATTCTCGTCACCTGCTGGCCCTCGTCCACCCCGGCACAATCGCCGGTGGAGGTCTTCGAGGTCGCTGCCGAGCAGACCGACCGCCTGCCGCGCGGCAAGGAGGCCGACGGGATCATCGGCGACTTCGTGCTGCGCAACGCGCACATCGAGGCGACGGTGTCCGGCAACCTGCCCCGCCGCAAGGCCAACATGAGCACCAACTGGGATTCGATCACCCCCGGCTGTCTTTACGATCTCGCGGTGCGCGGCAGCCATAATGACCAGCTCACCTACCTCGGCGTCAACGCCATGCAGGGAGCGGTGTCCAGCGTGCGCGTGGAGGAGGTCGTCCCGGGCCTCCAGGGCGTCGTGGCCGAGCGCACGGCGGCGACCGGCCGGGGCCACGCCGTGCGCCACAGCTACTTTCTCGACAGCGACTGGCGCTACCTGGTGATCTCGTCACACTTCGCGAACTCCTCGAAGAGCGACTGGAAGATCCGCCCGGTCGGCGTCTGGAAGGGCCTGACGAGCCAGAAAACCGTTCGGGGCATCCAGACTGGCGAGGCGATGAACCCGGTCGACGAGCAGGGCTACGCGAAGTACACGGTGGCCGTCGGGGGTCCGGACTCCGACACTCCGATGCGGGCGGCACCCTTCGCCCCTGCGAACGCGACGCTGAAGCCGGGCGAGGATCAGCGCTACATCACCTTCGTCGCGCCGGGCCGCTCCCCCGCCGAGGCGTGGGGTGTTCTGGCGACCTTGCGGGGGCCGGCCGGCACGCTGCGAGCGACGCTGACCCAGGGGAAGAGCCCCATCTCGACCGCGACGCTCGCCGTCGCTCTCGATGAGAAGACCACTCTGGACGCCTACCCGGATGACGACGGCCGCATCGAGCTCTCGCTGCCGCCGGGAGAGTACACGATCGTCGCGTCGGAGATCGGCCGCCCTTCGGTCGAGCGCACCATCGCGGTCCGGGCTGACGAGGTCGTGGAGGAGGTCCTCGAGATGGCGCCCCCCGCGCGCGTCGTCCTCGAGGTCACGGCGGGTGGCGAGCGACCGAGAAGGACACCTTGCAAGGTGCAGTTCATCGGCATCGACGGCACCGCCGATCCCCTTCTCGGCGTCGATATCAACGCCCACGGATGTCGCAACCAGTATCACAGCGAGAGCGGCCACTTCAGCCAGCAGTTGCCGCCGGGTCGCTATCGCCTGATCATCACCCACGGCATCGAGTTCGACCACGTCGTACGCGAGATCGAGCTCGCCGCCGGCGAGGAGCGACTCGTGCAAGCTCGCCTGCACCGCGTCGTCGACACGAGCGGCTGGATCTCCAGTGACTTCCACAACCACTCCACGCCGTCGGGTGACAACTACTGCGGCACCGACGACCGGGTGATCAACCTCGCCGCCGAGAACATCGAGTTCGCGCCGACGACCGAGCACAACCGCCTCTACGACTGGGGCCCCCACATCCGTCGACTCGGTCTGGCGCACGAGCTGGCGACCGTCGTCGGGCTAGAGCTCACCGGGCCGAACGCTCACCTCAACGCCTTTCCGCTCGAGGTCGAGCCCTTCACCCAGGACAACGGAGCTCCGCTCTGGCAGCACGACCCGCGCATCAACGCGATCATGCTCCGCGACTGGCAGGGGGGCAGCGCCAATCGCTGGGTGCATCTCAACCATCCGTCCGTCGGCAGGTTCTTTCGCGACCGGGACGGTGACGGCGTCCCGGACGGTGGTTACGCCGGCCTCGCGGATCTCGTCGACGCCGCAGAGACCTGGTCTCTCTCCATCCTCCTCGAGGCCCCGTGGTACCACCGCGTCCGGAACGACAAGAAGACCTGGCGCGAGAACCGCACCTTCGCATGGCTGCAGCTCCTCAACCAGGGCGTCGGCCTCTGGTGTATCGCCGTCGCCGACGCCCACAGTGTCGTCGGCAACGGCGTCGGCGGCTGGCGCACCTACGTCCGGAGCTCGACCGATGAGCCCCTCGCGATCGACTCCGACGAGATCACGCGCAACGCCAAGGCGGGTCGCATGTTCGTAACCAACGGCCCCTTTCTCGACGTCCGGCTCGACGACGGCACGATCGCCGGAGGCCGAACGATCGCACGGCACGGGATCGGCGTCGACGTCGTCGTGCGCACCACGGACTGGGTCGACATCGACCGCGTGCAGGTGCTGGTCAACGGGCGGCAGCCCGCCACCCTGAACTTCACGCGCCGGACGCATCCGGCGCTCTTCGACACGGGCGTCGAGAGCTTTCGCCACCGTGTGCCTCTGACGCTTCACGAGGACGCCCACATCATCGTCGCGGCGGTCGGCGAGGGCTTCGACCTGCGCCGCGGATGGGGTGAGACGTGGGAGTCCGACATGCATCCCTGCGCGTTCACCAACCCGATCTACGTCGACGTCGACGGGAACGGCTGGAAGCCGAACGGGGACACGCTCGACCATCCGCTGCCGACGGGGAAGAGCCCGACTCCCGAGCCGGTGGACCCGGTGGCGGAGGACGGTGACGACTGAGGCGTCCGGAAGAGGCGCCGAAGCGGAGGCTTTCCGTCCCCGATGACTCGCGTCGACCTCGTCGCGGTCGCTGATCGACCTCAGGAGGTCGTTCGGCCGGCCGTCAGAGCCCGAGCCCGGCGCAGTCGAGACCGTCCTCCGACGGGTCGAGTCCCGGATTCGGGAAGGGCGGAGCCGGCGCGACACCGTTGCGGAAGAGGAAGTTCAGGACGACGAGCGCGTCGGTCAGCTGCAGGCTGCCGCTGTCGTCCGTGTCCGCGGCATCCTGACAGTCGGCCGGCGGTCCTCCCGAGAAGAGGTACCGGAGCGTGACGACCGCGTCGGTGATGTTCACCGAGCCGGAGAGATTCGCGTCGCCGCGGAGGAACCCGTCGATGAACTCGATCCGCGCCGAGCTGCCCGAGAAGGCGCGCGGTGTGCCGTGGTCGACGTCGACGACGAGATCGACGGACGGGGCGCCGGGAGCGGCCCGGAGCGAGTCCGTGATGCTCACGGTCGTCGCACCGTCGGCGTTCTGCGCGGTCGAGTAGGTGACGTTTAGCACGTGAGTCGTTCCCGACGTAATCGTCGGCGCGCCGTCACCCGGCGGCAGGATCAACGCGGCGATGAAGCCGGTGCCGCCCGCGGGCGTCGTGTCGACGCTGAAGAACTCCGCGTCCGGGGCACCGCCGAGGAGTCCCGTCAGACGGCTGGAAGCGGACACCCGGGGACTCGACAGCGGCGCCGAGTGCGTCATGCCGAAGGAGAAGCCGGTGACGGCGACGTCGCTGACGACCTCGATGGGCAGGGTCACGGAAGCGCCGGCCGATCCGACGTGGCTGCCGGGTCGCACGCGCACGCTCGACTGGGCGTCGAGTGCTGTGCTGGAGGCGACGATCGAGAGGAGCGCCATGGCGATTACGGACTTCAGGGGCGAGAGCATCGAAACGTTTCTCCTGTCAGGATGCGGCCAGCCCATGCGACCGGTGGCGCGCTTCATTCCTCGAGAGCTTGGCGAGAGACCCCAGGGTGTCCCCCCATTGTACCGACGGGGAAGCGGCTGTCAGCCGCCAATTCCGCGTCCTGGCGAAGAGCCGAGGGCCCGGGACGCGCCTCGGAGAAGGCCACGGTTCCCCCCTGGCGGACGTCGCACGGAGTGAGATCCGAGGTCTCGGCAGCGCGCTCGCGGGCACCCTCGCGCCGTGACGAGCCTGCGGAGAGATGCGGCCGATGTTCGGCCGTCGTCAGTCGGCGCAGATCGTGCTCGCCTCCTCGCAGGTCAGCTCGTCGTCGCCCGAGTCCGGACCGCAGGCCAGGAAGGGCTCGGGAAGACGATCGCCACGCTGGAAGATCCACTGCAGGACCGGGATGGCGTCCGCGATGTTCGCCGCTCCGTCGTTGTTGGCATCGAGCGCGTCGCGACAGTCGTAACGGATCTCGATGTTGCCCAGAACGATCTGGATGATGTCGGCGGCGTCGCTGACGTTGATCTTGCCGTTGCCGTCGGCGTCGCCGCGGGAGAAGTCCTCCTCGACGTCGACGTCGCCGTTGAGCACCAGGACCTCGTTCGCGGGCCCGCCGTCGGTGTTCGGGATCTGGTTGGTGTCCGCGTCCAGGTCGCTGAGGTAGCCGACGGTGAAGCCGGGGCCACCGACACCGGGGTTGAGGTCGAAGGCGAAGAAGTCGCCGTCCGCGAAGCCGGCGATCGCGGCGCCGCGCGACAACGAGTCGACCTCGTCCGCGAAGGCGACGGCGGCGCCGATGTCGAGGCCGTTCGACGTGTCGTGCGACTCACCGTTGACGTCGGTGATCAGCAGCTCGACGAGGCGCGTGTTGTCGGTGCCGAG
>CAYMLL010000296.1:0-9405 GCA_964390645.1 uncultured Planctomycetia bacterium
ATCTGAAGCCACCGCGAGTTGACGAGAGCCGGATCGCTGAAGAGAACCGTGTCATCAGAGAGAAACGAGACACCCTCGCGGCCGCCATCAAGGCAACCCGGGCCGAGATGGATGCGCTCGACAAGGCGACGCCCGGTCTCCTCGACAAGAAGCTGGCGACGATCGACCTGTCGGCGGGGCAGGCGAGCTGGGAGGAGGCCGAGGCCAGGGCGGTGGCGGAGGCTGCCGAACTCTCCACCTGGCATCGCATCGGTCCCTTCGGTGCGGGCAGTCTCGACGAGGCACACGCGAAGGCGTTTCTCGATGAAACGGCCGTGGACTTGCAAAAGGCGCATGGCAAGCTGAAGTGGGCGGAGGCGGGGGACCTCGTCGATGGCAAGGTGCACGCGCTCAGCGGCGCGAACAGTGCGACCTATCTCTATCGCACCATTCAATCGAGATCGGCCCGGCCGCTGGAGCTCTCTCTGGGCAGCGATGACAGCTTCAAGATCTGGCTCAACGGCGAGCTCGTCACCGACAAGAAGGTGAGTCGCGGCGTGGCGCCCGATCAGGACAGGGTGCGATTGGACCTGGTCGGTGGTGAGAACAAGCTTCTGATGAAGGTGGCCAACGGAGGCGGCCCGTACGGCTTCTACTTCAGAGCGAAATCGGTGACGCTGCCGGGGCCCGTGGTGGCCGCACTGAAAGTGGAGGCCGGCGAGCGTACGGAGTCTCAGAACGAAACGCTGGCCAGGCACTACCGCACCATCGCTCCCGAGCTGGCGGCGGTGCGCAAGGACATCGCCGCGAAGAAGGCGGCATTGAAGAAGACCCTCGAGCAATCGGAATCCGCTCTGCAGAGGAGTCCACAGCTTCAGGATCTGCGCAAGCGGCAGCAAGAAGCAGAACGGAGGTTCGAAGACGAGATTCGCAGGAAGGTGCGTTCGCGGACCTTCGAGCGAGTTGCTGCAGCGGATCCACGCTACGGTGGTGTGATCACCAGTGCCGCGATGTTGAGCATGACCTCGGGCCCCAGGCGAACCCATCCGATCGCGCGCGGCGCCTGGATCATCGAGGTGATCTTCAACGACCCGCCACCGCCGCCGCCAAACGACGTTCCTCCGTTGAACGAGGATGCCGGCCCGGGGAACTTGACGATCCGGGAGAAGTTCGCCAAGCACCGGGAGAATCCCGATTGCGCCGGCTGTCACTCGAGGCTCGACCCCCTGGGCTTCGCACTCGAGAACTTCGATATCACGGGCCGGTGGCGGGACAAGTACGAGAACGGCAGGGACGTCGATCCGAGCGGGACGCTGCTGAGGAAGTACGAGTTCGACGGCATCGTCGACTTCAAGGAGTCATTGGTCAAGGAGCGGCGACGATTCGCCAGGGCCTTCACGGGGCACCTGCTCAGATTCGCGCTGTCCAGGGAGCTCGGTCCGGCAGACGCATTGACCGTGGACGCCATCGTCGAGAAGACCGAGACGGAGGGCTTCAAGTTGAGGTCCCTCATCAGAGAGGTCATTCTGAGCGACAGCTTTCTTCCATCGAGTTGATCCGACGAGTCTCCGGATCGTCGAAGTGTCGTCCCGGAGACGATCTCGACCCGGAGCGGCGTCTCGATCGCCAGATCCGGGCGGATCCGCCGCCGCCTCGTGCTCCGGGTAGTCCTCGAGATCCGGTCGGCTCTCGCCTGTTTTCGGGAGCCGATCGTCACGGCTCGTCGGTGGCCTGGCCCTGGCTCGTCTTGACGCCGGTCGCGGACACGGCACTCGGTCTTGCAGGCGGGGGGGCACGGGACTAGACTTCCGGGCTGATACGCGCTCCGCTCCTCACGAGTCGACCGCAGAGCCTCGACCTCACCGCTGTTCCGTCGGGAGCGATCGAGGCGCGACCGCCTTTCGCGAGCGTGGATCGACGCCGTGAGATCTCGGCGGTCGAGCGAGCTCGAGGGGGCTCCACGCGTGGCCCGGGGCGGACGGTGCTTCGTGCGACCGGGAGCTTGCCGGTGTTGACTTCCCGGGAAGGACGGCGGATCTTCAGGGCGCGCGGGCCCGGCCGGGCTTGGCGCGAATTCGGGTGAGAGACGGTTCGAACTCCGGCGGCTGTCGCCGGGGGACCCGTCCGGGCCGAGCCCCGGGCGCGAGATCCTGTCTCTCGAGCACACCGACCGGGTCCCCGGACCCGGTGATCGGTTTCGCGGATGGTCACGTATCGACGGAGGCAGGCCGATGCCTGGCAAGGACGGACGGAACGAGGGCGATGTGCGCCATGTCCTCGCGGGGACGGTGGGAAATATTCTCGAGTGGTACGACTTTGCCATCTACGGGTTTCTGGCCCCCGTGATCGGCCCGCTGTTCTTCCCCGAAGACGACACCATGGCCAGCCTGATCAAGACCTACGGTGTTTTCGCGGCGGGTTACCTGATGCGTCCGGTTGGTGGGATCATCTTCGGCCACGTCGGAGACCGTGTGAGTCGAAAGAAGGCCCTTCAGCTGTCCATCGCCATGATGGCGATCCCGACCGTGCTGGTCGGGATGTTGCCGGTGCACGAGCAGATCGGCGCCACGGCCGCACTGCTGCTCATCGTGCTGCGTCTTCTGCAGGGAATCTCCGTCGGCGGCGAGCTGATCGGCTCCATGTCCTATCTGGTGGAGACCGCTCCGCAGAATCGCCGAGGGTGGCAGGGCAGCTGGTCGGTATGTGGTGGAGTGGCGGGTATTCTGCTGGGGTCCCTGGTCGCGACGCTGCTGGTCAATTCGCTCGGCGCGGAGGCGATGAGCAGCTGGGGGTGGAGACTTCCTTTCCTGTCGGGTGCGGTGGTCTTCGCCGTCGGCATCTGGCTGCGTCGTACTCTGGTGGAGTCTCCGGACTTCGCGGCCGCCGATGCCGCCGGGGAGACCACCGGCAATCCGCTGGTCGCCGTGCTGCGCGACATGCCGCTGCGGGCGCTGCACATGTCGAGCAGCATCCTCCTGTTCGCCACCGGCTTCTACATGCTGTTCGTGTGGATGCCGACCTACCTGACCAGGATCGTCTCCCCACCCGTGGAGCACGCTCTGCTGGTGAACACCCTCGCGATGAGCCTTCTGCTGCTGACGATTCCCGCCGCGGGCAGACTCTCCGACTCCCTCGGCCGCAAGCGGGTCATGCTCGTCGCAAGCGCCATCCTGGGCGTGATCGCGTACCCCATGTTCATCCTCCTGGACCACGGCAACATGCTGGTCGCTC
Organism: uncultured Planctomycetia bacterium; assembly: GCA_964390645.1. Classification (GTDB taxonomy): domain Bacteria; phylum Planctomycetota; class UBA8108; order UBA8108; family UBA8108; genus CAYMLL01. The sequence goes on from CAYMLL010000296.1 coordinate 3,211, forward strand.
TGGCCGTTCAGGCGATCTTCGCCGTCCTGGTCGGGTGTATTCAGGGACCGCTACCGGCCTTCCTGGTCGAGAGCTTTCCCGCCAGCAGTCGCTACACGGCCATCGGCTTGAGCTACAACATCACCCTGGCCATCTTCGGTGGAACGGCGCCGCTTTTCTGTACCTGGCTGATCAGCGAGACGGGCGATCTGGCCTCACCGGCACTCTATCTGGCTGCGCTGGCGGCGATCAGCTGCGCGAGCATGGCAGCGTTCCAGGAGAATCCCGGGAAGGACCCGTGACATCGTTCCGTCCGGGGGCGATCCGTGCATCAACACCCCGATGATCAGCGAAAGGAGCACAGTTTCGGCCGCCGCAGGACTTACAATCCTCGTGGAAGCGGCGCATCGCGTGAACACCCGGCCACTTCGATTCGGGACCGCCGGAGCTTGTCGAGTCTCTGCGAGGCGCCAGGCCACGGAGTGTCGCTCGCTTCCGGATGATCCCGGGCATCCGTGCAGCCCCGCCAGCCGCGAGAATCCCGATTCAGGACGAATCCATGTCTCCGCAGAGACCACGACCGCCCCGCTTTGTTCTCGCTCTGCAGTGTTTCCTTCTGACGGTCACGCTCATCGCGGAGGGCGCCGATCCTCCGCTGTACCGCTGGTACGAGGTCACGGTCGACAAGATCGACATCGGCTACGGCATCCAGCTGAGTGACGTCGACGGTGACGGCAGGACCGACATCGTCCTGGCCGACAAGAGCACGATCCAGTGGTATCAGAGTCCTGACTGGAAGAAGCACATCATCGCGAAGGACCTGACGAAACGCGACAACGTCTGCGTCTCCGCACGTGATATCGATGGCGACGGCAAGTGTGAAATCGCCGTCGGTGGACAGTGGAACTTCCGGGAGACCCTCAAGGACGGTGCTGTCTTCTATTTGATTCCCCCGGAAGATCGCACGAGACCGTGGGAGCCGGTCAAGCTCTACAACGAGCCCAGCACCCACCGGATGCACTGGATCAGGACCCCGTCCGGGCGCTTCTCGCTCGTCGTGAAGCCCCTGCGTGGACGGGGAAGCGCCAACGGCGACGGTCCCGGCCTGCGCATACTGGAGTACATCAAGCCTCCGGATCCCCGCGCGCAATGGAGGACCGAGCTCGTCAGTGACTCCCTCCATCTCTCGCACAACTTCCATCCGGTGAACTGGGACGACGATCCGGAGGAGGAGATCATCGTCGCTGCAAAGGAGGGGGTCTGGCATTTCGATCGCCGGGACGGAGAATGGAGGTCGAGGCAGCTCACGAGGGACTTTGCCGGCGAGATTCGCGACGGGCTCCTGCCGGATGGCCGGCGCTTCATCGTCACCGTCGAGCCCATGCACGGGAACAAGTCGGCGGTGTACGTGGAGCCGCCGAAGGAAGGCGACACATGGAAGCTCGCCGCAGTCCTCGATCCCTCGCTCAAGGACGGGCACGCTCTCGCCTGCGCCGACTACCTCGGCATCGGCTCCGACCAGATCGTGGTGGGCTGGCGGGCCATGCACCCGAAGGGCACGCCGGGTATCAAGTTCTTCACACCGGTCGCTCCGGACGGGACGAAGTGGCGCGAGCAGCAGGTCTCGGGCGCCGAGCTGGCAGTCGAGGATATCAAGGCCGGCGACCTGAACGGGGACGGCAAGCCCGACATCGTCGCGGCAGCGCGACAGACCAAGAACCTGAAGATCTTCTTCTCGGGTTCCGCGACCACGACACCCACGTTCCAGGCAGCGAAGTGGACCCGGGACTGGTGGATGCCGCGCCACGAGCAGAAGCTCGCGGACCTCGAGAAGCAGGGCGAGGTCGATCTCCTGATGGTCGGCGACTCGATCACGCACGGTTGGGAACGTGGTGGTCGTGCGACCTGGGACCGGTATTACGCGAAGCGGAAGGCCTTCAACCTCGGTTTCAGTGGCGACCGCACCGAGCACGTTCTCTGGCGACTGGCGAACGGCGCCGTGGACGGTATCTCACCGAAGCTCGCCGTCGTGATGATCGGCACCAACAATACGGGGCAGCGTCAGGACCCCGCAGAGGACACGGCCGCGGGCGTCAAGGCGATCATCGACGACCTCGGGAAGCGCCTGCCCCGGACGAGAGTCCTGCTCCTCGCGATCTTTCCGCGCGAGCCACACGCGAACGGCAAGCAGCGCAGGCTGAACAGCGCGATCAACGAGCTCATCGCAAAGTTCGCGGACGGCAGGAAGGTCTTCTACCTCGACGTGAACAAGTCCTTCCTGAAGGAAGACGGGCGACTCACGAAGGACATCATGCCGGACTTTCTGCACCCGAACGCCAAGGGCTACGAAATCTGGGCGAAGGCGATGGAGCCGACCCTCGAGCGGCTCATGGGTGAGTGAACCGCGGGGAACGACGACAGCGCGGTGAGAAGGTCGATGCGGCGCGAGAGCGGCCGTCTCTTCCGGGGCTCCCGGAGCCGGGGCCCGTGTTGACGCGGCTCGGCGCCGCGCCCACGTCGTCTCCCCGAGGGCGGTCGAGGTCGCGATGAAGGCGCAGGCTCTCGACGGGCTCCGCGAGTCGTCCTCACGATCGCGCGACCGGCGGCTGTGCGTCGTCCGTGACTCCTGTATGCCTTGACCCCGCGGGTCGAGAGCGGCACACTGGGTTGTGGGCGCGTTGCTGTGAGAGATTCGCGGGGTCCGAACTCACGCGTCGGACGTCGCAGAAGAGGTTCGGTTTGGGATTCTCGACCGGGTTAGCGGCGCGAACGATGAGGCGACTTGTAGCAAGTCGTTCCGTTCATCGTGTCATCTCGGCGCTGCTCTTGATCCTGGCTCAGGCCGCTGCGGTCCCGGCAGCCGATTGCAACAGCAACGGCACCGAGGATACGGAGGACATCGAGTCGGGATTCAGCGAGGACTGCAACGGGGACGGCACGCCGGACGAGTGTCAGGGTGTTCCCGTCAGCATCGGTCGGATCGATGCGGGCGTTCCCGTCCCGACGGTGCCGCAGGTCGTGATCCCCGCCGACCTCAACGGGGACGGCGTCACCGATCTCGTCGTGGGTAGCCGCGATATTCGACGGGGAGGATTCGTCTCGGTGCTCCTGGGGGCGGGGCCGCGGGACTTCGTCGCGGCGGGAGAGTACGCGGCCGGGCAGAGACTCTACTGGCTCGCCGCGGCCGACGTCGACGCTGACGGCGATGTCGACGTGGTCACCGCGGACAGCGAAGAGCTCCTCGTGTTCCGGAATGCGTGTAGCGGATCGCTCGTAGGGCCCACCAGCTACCCCGCTGCCGAGCGCACGCGATTCGTCGAGCTCGCCGACCTGGACGCGGACGGCTTCCCCGAGATCGTCTCGTCCAGCCTCGTTCTCGACACGCTCTCCGTTCGGCGCAACCGCGGTGACGGCACCTTCGAGGATCCCGTCGACCACGCGGTGGGAGACTATCCGAGCGCGCTGGTCGTCGGCGACTTCGACGGAGACGGCAACCAGGACGTCATCACGGCTGACCGCGACTCGGCCACGCTGTCGCTGCTCCGCGGCAGCGGTGGCGGACACCTCGGAGCGGCGACACAGCTCGGCGCGGGAGGAACCCGCCCCGTCTTTCTCGCCAGCGCGGATCTCGACGGCGACGGCGACCTGGATCTCGCCGTCGCTCGCAGCGTCTCCGTGTCGGTGCTCCTCAACGACGGCGGGGGAAGCTTCGAGGACCCGGTGGTGTGGGGCGAGTCGGGCAACCGGATCGCCCTCGCCGACTTCGACGCGGATGGAGACGTCGATCTCGCGGCTGTGCGAAGGGCCAGTCCGACGGGCGTGGTGGTGCGGATCAACGACGGCAGCGCCGGATTCGGTGTCACGCGTGGCTTTCAGATGGACCGATCGCCGCGGTCTCTCGCCGCGCTCGACCTCGATCGCGACCGCTACGCCGACGTCGCCGTCGTCACGACGTCGCCGGGTGTCGCCTCGGTGCTCTGGAGCGGGGAGAAGGGCTCGCTCACCGCGGTTCGCTCCGCGACGATTCCGCTCTCCGGCTGTGCCGACGCCCGCGGCTGCCGGCCCCACTCCGGCGCCCTCGCCGACATCGACGGCGACGGCGATCTCGACATCATCGGCTGCAACACCCATCCGGGCTCGTTCTCCATCGCGCTCAACGACGGCCGTGGGGAGATGACGTTTTCCGGCAGCCGGGCCTTCGGTGGGGAGCATCCCCAGTCGGTGGCGGTCGGTGACCTCGACGATGACGGTGACACCGACGCCGTCACGGTCGACAACCTGGACCATCGCCTGTACGTCCACGAGAACGACGGGGAGGGAGGTCTGGTCCGCCAGGGGCTCGTTCCGGTCGGACAGGGGCCGATCAACGTCAGGCTCGGCGACCTCGACGGAGACGGCGATCTCGACGCCGTCAGCGCCAACGAGGGGGCGAACACCGTGTCGGTGCTCTTCAACGACGGCAGCGCTCGCTTCTCTCCAGGACCGAGGCGGGACTATCCGGTCCGGTCGCGTCCCAAGTCGGTCGCCCTCGGAGATCTCGACGGCGATGGCACCCTTGACGTCGCGGTGGCGAACAGCGGCGAGGCGCAGGTGTCCTGGCTGAGGAACGACGGCACGGGTGTCTTGAGTCGCGTCGACCTGGCGCTGGGGGGCATTCCGAACCACGTCATCGCCGCGGACGTCGACGGAGATGGGGACCTCGACCTGGTCACGGCCGACACCAACGCCCGCACGTGCACGGTCTTTCTCGGCAGCGGAAAGGGTCGCTTCGGGGCCCCGGTCGCTTTCACGGCCGGCCACAGTCCGTACTCGGTCTCGGCGGTCGACTACAACCTCGACGGGGATCTCGACCTTATCACGGGGAGCGAGACGTCCAGCGATGTCGCGATCATGCTGGGCTCCGGCGACGGCACCTTCGGGGCGCCGGAGCGAGTCGCCGGGGGCACCGGGCTGCGCTTCGCGCTTCCCGGAGATCTGGACGGCGACGGCGACTTCGACATCGTCACGACGAACCGGGAGGGGCAGAGCTTCACGGTGCTCTACAACTCTTCAGCCTCGGCGGAGATCGAGTTCCGGGAGTCGATCTGCACCACAGCCGACTTCTTCGAGCTCTCGAGCCGTCTCGCACGGCAGGGACCGGTCGAGCGGCTGGTCAAGTTTCTGCTCCCCGCTCGGGACGATCCATCACTCCTGCCGGTCGTTTTTCAGAACACGGAGCTCTTCGACCTCCACGAGCGCTTCCTGACCACCGTCTTCTCCGAGCGTTTTCCGACACTCACGACCGCGCAGTACGATCGTCTGGTCGGACGGCGTCGAAGTCGCGACTACTTCGCGGGCTCGGTCTCTCGGCTGTGGGTGGACGGCGAGCCGATCTACGGCTTCGACGTCTACGTCAACTTCTCGGATCGCGCGGAGCTCCTGGAGCTTGCGGAAGTCCGGACGATCTTCAGCAAGCTCCAGCAGGTCTTTCGCCTCGAGACGCTCACGTACGCTCCGATCACTCCTGTGGCGATCGAGCGAGCCTCCGGATGGGTGGACGCCGGCTTGCCCGTTTACCTCGGCGGCCGACCGACCGCCGCGACCTTCGAGGCCTACACTCGCGGCATCGCGGTCGGGCGTGTCCGCCTGCTGACGGCCGCGGAGCTCGAGGAGTCGAGCGACCGCGGCGGGCTGAGCTTCCAGGACATTCTGGTGCTCGAGGAGGCGCCCAGGGACATCGAGGGCGTGGTCGCGGCGGTGCTCACGGGACAGCCCCAGAACGAGCTGAGCCACATCGGAGTGCGGCTCGCCGCGCGCGGGACCCCGAACGCTTACACCGCGGGGGCTCTCGAGTCGCTGGCGTCGTGGGAGGGAGATCTCGTCCGGCTCGAGGTGCTGTCGACGGCGATCACCGTCGAGGAGGCGACGGCCGAGGAGGCGGAGGCCTTCTGGGAGTCCCGTCGGCGGGTCCCCTCGGACGCGATCTCGATCGATGAGGAGCACGAGACGCTCGACACTCTCGAGGAGATCGATCTGTCGGGTGACGTCAGCACGCCGGAGTCGCGTTTCGGCGGCAAGGCGAGCAACTTCGCCCGTCTGCAGGGTATCCTCGAGCCTCCATTTGACGAGTACCGCGCCCCCGGATTCGCGATCCCGGTGCGCTACTACCAGGAGTTCCTGCGCTCGAATAGCATCCTCTCCTTCGAGCGGGATCTCGCTCTCGTCACGCTCGAGGAG